>CP017039.1:0-327277 GCA_001717545.1 Anaerolineaceae bacterium oral taxon 439
TCTTCGTCGGGCCGAACGCCGTTTTTACCAACGACTACTATCCGCGCGGCTTTATTCAGGATTGGGAGGTCTCCGAAACGCTTGTCAGGCGCGGCGCGTCGATCGGAGCGAATGCGACGATTGTCTGCCGCCATACGTTGGGAGAATATTGCATGGTCGGCGCCGGATCCGTCGTCACCGCCGACGTTCCCGCGTATACGCTCGTCGTTGGCAACCCCGCCCGTCCGATCGGAAAAGTCTGCCGCTGCGGACGGCGTCTTTTTAACGACGCACCCTGCGCGGCCTGCGGCTTCGACCTGAAAAAAGCGCTGGCAGGTCCGGAATCCTGACCCGGAGAGACGGCGATTCTTGCGCAATCGTTGAAAATCATGTATACTTACGCCGTGTTCGGGGCATGGCGCAGCCCGGCTAGCGCGCTTGCATGGGGTGCAAGAGGCCCCGGGTTCAAATCCCGGTGCCCCGACATGGACGACTTCGGAAAAAACGGAGTCGTTTTTCTTTTCACCCCTGAATCGGCCCGAAGAAATCAGGGAATCATAAGGCAAGGCGAACGCGAATCCGGCTTAAAATTTTTCACTTGACTTTTGTGTCAAAATGTTCTATAGTATCTTAGAACCGATATTCTAAGCTCGCAAGGCGGGGAACAGGAACATGACCAAAATCATTTTTATCATTAACGATACGCAGATCGCGCTGACAAAAAGTCCCGATCCTCTCGATCAGGTCCTCGACCGGATCGCCGCGCAGACCTTTCCGCTTCCTGCCGATACGCGGCCGGAAGACTGGGCGGCCATTAACGGCGTCCTTGTCGTCGCGTTAAGTCGGAACCCAACGTCCATTGAACAGCTTAGCCCGCGCCAGCGGACGGTTTTGGAGCTGCTGACCGCCGGGTCGACGCGGGAACAAATCGCGCAGAGCTTAAGAATTTCACCGCCGACGGTCGACTTTCATCTTGACGGAGCGAAAGAAAAATTTAAGGTCGCGACGCGAAACGAACTGATCGCCCGCTTCGCCGCTGAGCGCGAGCGGGAAAAACGCGAAAACGAGTCAACCGTCCTGATCGGCGAACCGAACGACGAGTTTTCAGGAAATGCAAATATTTTGGGAACAAAATTGCCGCGTGAATCGTATTAACTGATATAAATCGGGGAGGTAAATATGATGTTAGAAACGATTTTCTTAAAAACCAGAGGCAGGACGAAGCGATCGCATTCCGCGGCCGCACTCGTCTTTTTCATTCTCTTCCTGACGGTGCTGACGCCCGCCGCGGCGCAGCGTCCCGTCTGTCTTGATCCGATTGGGAACCCGCGGACCGTCGCGACGTCGAACGCTGAAGACATCTGCTATGATCAGCTGGGGAACCCGACGACGCTTAAATTCAGCGAGTATCTATCGATCTTAGCAAAGCTTCAGCAAACCATCACGCCGGCCGCACCCGCACAGCCCGGCACTCAGCCTATACCGACGGAGGACCTGTTAGGTCAGCCGCAGCCTGTGCCGCTCGACCCGCTACGCGAGACGCCGGACGTGCTGCCGAGCGAGACGCCGGACGTGCCGCCGAGCGAGACGCCGGACATACCGCCGAGCGCGACGCCGGACGTGCCGCCGAGCGCGACGCCGGACGTGCCGCCGAGCGAGACGCCGGACGTGCCGCCGAGCGAGACGCCGGACGTGCCGCCGAGCGAGACGCCGGACGTGCCGCCGACCGAAACGCCGGACGTGCCGCCGACCGAGACGCCGGACGTGCCGCCGACCGAGACGCCGGACATGCCGCCGAGCGAGACGCCGGACGTGCCGCCGACGGAAACGCCGGACGTGCCGCCGACCGAGACGCCGGACGTGCCGCCGACCAACACGCCGGTTACGCCGCCGACCAACACGCCGGTTACGCCGCCGACGAATACGCCGGTTACGCCGCCGACGAATACGCCGGTTACGCCGCCGACGAGTACGCCGGTTACACCGCCGACCAACACGCCGACCGCGACCGAAATCCCCGCGCCGGGGAAACCAATCCTGATCAGCCCGAACGCCGAATACACCACGCGAACGCAGACGTTCAGCTGGAAAATTTCGTCCGACACGACGAAATACCGCGTGTTCTGGAAGAACGAATGGAATGATACCGGTACGGCTGATCTTCCGGCGACCGATCCCGCCTGCGGAAGCGACAGCTGTTCGCTGACGACGACGCTCCCGATCGAAGGAAAGTACACCTGGAACGTCACCGCATCCAACAGCGGCAGCAAGACGACCGTTTCCGACAACATGGAATTCCGCGTCAATCCGAATATCACGACCCCGGGCGGCATCCTGCCAAGCGGATATATTAATAACCGCCGCTGGGTCAGCTTCGTCTTCGACGACGTTCGCGACGGTGTTAAGGAATACAACGTCCAGATCTACAATGAAGACAAGCGGGTCGTGATGGACGAGAAACGGAAAACGTCCGAGCTTACCTTCGCAAATAACCGCGTGACCTTTAACGCCTATGTTGACCTGCCGGCCGGAAAGTATTACTGGCGTGTCCGCGGACGAAGCGACAATTCGCTCAGCAACTGGTCCGCGCCGATCGAAATCCGGACGACAACGTATTATCAGCCGCCGGCCCCGCCGCCAGCCAACAATTACAACACGCTGGCTATCTTCTCGCCGTCGGGAACGGTGACCGATGCGTCGCTGACGCTGAGCTGGCGTCCGATCGTCGGAGCGTCGAGTTACACGATCAAAGTCTATAACAGTTCCGGCGCTGAAATCTTCTCCAGTGACGTCTCCTCGTCGGTCTGCTCCGCGTACAGCTGTTCCGCGACACCGGGATTCACCTATCCCGCCGTCGGGAGCTATCGGATTTACGTCGCCGCGCGATCCGCGACCGGCGTGAACTGGGGCGACGGTTCGTCCTGGGTCACGTACAGCACGACGCCGGCAACCGTCGCGACCACATCGCCGCTCACGATCCGCCCCGCCGGAAGCGACCCGAATCAAGCAACTGTGAGCGAAACGCGCTTTCTCTCGCCCGCCGATCAGGGCAAGCTGCACGTTTCAGAAGCCGCGATCAGCTGGGTCGATCAGGGCGAAACCGTCAAATATTACGACGTTAAGATTACCGACGCGTCCGGCGCGACCCTCCTTGAAACGACGCTCGACCGCCAGACGGCCTACTGCAACAATAAAAACTGCACAATCGTCTTCGACGAAATCGCGCCAGCCGATGGGTACCGCCTGACGCTGACCCCCAAGAGCGAAAACGGGACGGCCGGAACGGCGGCGACGTTGACATTCAACGTCACCGATCAGGACCTGCCGATGACTGGGTTATATCCGACCGAAGGCCAGACGACCGCCCAGCGCCCGTATTTCAGCTGGACGCTTCCGACCGGAACCGCCAACGCCGAAACGTTTACGTATGCGCTGAAGTTAAAATCCACGACGAATAAAGCCGAGACGATCTATTCCGATCTGGTCTGCACGGATGAGCGCGTGGGCTGCTTCAAAGGCGGGGCGTCGTTTGTCCTGACCGAAAACCTGCCCGCCGGCGAATACACGTGGCAGGTTCAGAATAAGGAAACGAACCTGATGACCGAGGAAATGAAATTCGTCGTTCCGTAAACCGGGACGCATCACAGAAAGACCTCATGCCGCGCGTGGGGTCTTTTCATATCCTTTCCCGCTTCATCGCCGGACTTTGGCTTCAAATTTGCACTATCCCATTCGCAGAGAGAGACTTGATGAACCAGCCTACGCCAAACCACCCAACGCCGCCCAACGCTTCATTTCACGCGCCGAAATTCGAGATCCGATACGCGACATACGCGGCGTTGGAAAAGCTGAAATCCGAAATCTGGATGGAGTTTGATCATGAAAAACCGACGGTCGTCGTCTGCGTCTGGGACGGGGCCGGAGCGGTCGACTCGATCAACGTCTTCACCTCGTTTGAAAGCGCGATCGACGAGCGCGGCGCCGATATCCGCGTCGTTCTCCGCGAAATCGACGGGACAAACCTGGAAGATCAGCCGGCGATCGTCCTGTTTCTTCCGACGCATGAACTTCAATCGCGCGTTACGCCGGACCGCTGCGGCGCGCTGACCGACCGTTTTATCCGCCGCCTCCAGGAGCAGGACGAAGAAACGCAGCGGATCATTCGCTCAGTAAAACGATCCCCCGTCCGGCCCGGCTCAGCGCGGCCGGCCCCGCCGCCCGCCCGGACAACGGCGGAACGTCCCGTCTTTGTCAGCGGAAGCGAACCGAAATTCCCTTTCCTTTCGCGAAAACAGGCGCGGCGGGCCCCCGACGAGCTTCGCGCGCCCGCGCTGCCGCCGCCGGCGACTTCGCCGGTCCGAACGGCGCTGACCACGCTCTCCAACGAGATCATGCGGAAATATCCGGCTGACGAGAATCATCTCGTCATCTGCGCCGGGGAAGGGAAATCCGCTTCCGCCGCGATCGCGCTCTACACGTCGCTGCAAAAAGCCGTTGACGAGGAAGATCTCCCGGTCAGGCTGCATATCAAAAAACTTGAAAGCGCCTTTTTACGCGAAATGAGCCCGATCGTCCTGACCGCGCCAACGGAAGCGATTTATATTAACGTCCGCGCCTGCGACGCCGCCAATATCGTTCGCAGGACGATCCTCAAAGGCGAGATACTCGAGGCGCTGACGTATCAGGACAGCGCCGGCGTCACGTCGCGTTCGCTCTCGGTCAAAGAACTGACCGACCTCGCCGCCGAGAACGAACCGATCGCGTCGCGATCGGACGAAGACCTTCCCGATCCGATCGCGCTCCTGATCCCCGGGAAAGCGGCTTTCCACCCCGACGCGGCGGAGCTTCTCGAAACGCCGGGCGTTAAAGAACGGATCCTCTTCAGCGCGCTGACGGCCGCCGCGGAAACGAAGCCCGCCCCACGAGCCAGGCCGCAGGCCGCCGCGTCGACCGACGGCGAAAGCGAATTCATGACGGTCGCCGAACTTTTCGCGCTAAGCGACGCCGACGCGCTCCGTTCGAACGGAACGGACGCCGAAGAAAACGACGGACAGGACCCGACCGTCGCGAATTCAAATAATATTCATCAGGCATTCGACGAAATTCTCGCGAAAAGCTCGACCGTGAACCCACCGGACAGGCCGCAGCTCCTCGTCCTCTACGGGACGGCCGGCGAGCGCGGCGCCGCTCAGGCTTTCGCCGCCGAACTCCGCGAAGCCGCCGGACTGATCGATGTTAAGGTCAGCCTCTCCTCCGCGCTGGGGATTCCCAACGCCGGCGTCGCGCTGCGGATCGACCCAGCCGGGATCCTGTATACGCAGCTTCGTCGCGGCGACTGCGACCGGATCGTGAACATGACGATCGCGGGCGGCGTCGTCCTGCCCGAATACCTGATGCGCGACGGACGAAGCGGGAAACGCTATCTCCTCTATCGCGATATCCCCTGGATCCGGCAACAAACGCGCCTGATCAGCGACGATTTCGCCGCGATATCCGCCGAATCGCTTTCCGCCTGGTTGAATCAGGGCGGCTACCGCGGCGCAGTCCGGGCGCTGACGGCGCGTCCGGACGAAAATCTGCGCGAGATTCAGGCTTCCCATCTTCGCGGACGCGGTGGCGCCGGCTTCCCGACCTGGCGGAAAATGGAGCTGGCGGCGGCGGAATTAGCCGTCCCAAAAACGATCGTCGCAATCTGCGCCGCGGAAACCGCCGAAGCGATCCTTTCGCGCGCGCCTCATGCCGTCATCGAAGGCATGATTATCGCGGGGAGGACGATCGGCGCAAGAAAAGGCATCCTCGCGCTGCAGAGCTGCGCATCATATACCAAACGCGTCTGCCAAAAGGCGATTCACGACGCGGAGAGCAACCGCCTGATCGGGAGCGACCTCCTTAATAGCGGGCTGCGCTTCGACGTCGAGATTCAGGCCGTCGACGAAGCGACGCCAGCCGGAGACGAAAGCGCGATTCTCGCAGCGCTGAACAGGAAATCGCCGCGGCCGACGAAACGCCCTCCTTATCCGACGCAATCCGGAATCAACGGCAAACCGACTGTCGTTCTCGACGTACGGACGGTTTGTGCGCTGCCGGTTATTTTCCGTGACGGCGCGGCGGCGTTCGCCGTTGAGGGGACGCGCTCTTCGGGCGGAACGCAGTTCATCAGGATCAAAACCGCGGGACGAAGCGACGCGCTGATGGAAATTCCGATCGGCCGGCGTCTCGACGTTCTGGCCATGAACACGCTTTCGTTCGAAGAACGGAAGAAAATTACCGGCGTCCGTCTTGGCGACCAGCATGGCTGTTATCTGTCCGCCGATCAGTTCCAGCTCACACTGGACGAAGCCGCTTTCGAATCGATCGGCAGCCCGCTGCAAACGACGATCGAATGGCTCGACGATTCAACCGATATTTTAGCGCGGGTCCATGCCGACCTCGAGGCCGCGCTCGACCGCGCCGACGGCGAAAACGATCTATACCGGTTCGGGCTGGAAGCGCTGCTGAAATCGATCGATCGCCTCCGCGCGGGAGAGTTTAAGAACGACCGCGACCTGATCGCGCTCCGGAACCTCGCGGAAGGGATCCGCGACAGCGCGCAAACACGGACGCATCGCGAATCGCTGATCCCGATTCTCAGTGCGCTCGCCTGCTTCACCGCTGAATTTCGCGCGCGTTTCGCGAAACGCCGCTTTACCGCGAAAGAAAGGAACCCGTAATGATCCGGATCACGATCGATAAAAAAACGTTCGCGGTCGACGGGTCCGTCTCAATTCTGACCGCCGCCCGTGCGAACGGATTCGAAATTCCGACCTTCTGCGACGTGGCCGGACTGACGCCGGATGGGAGCTGCCGCGTTTGTCTCGTCGAAGTCACGTATCCGGACGGAACGCGAAAAATCGTTCCCGCCTGCGATACGCCGGTCTGCGACGGGCTTCGAATCCGGACCGGAACCCCCGCCGTCCGCAACGCGCGGAAGCAGGCGGCGGCGATCTTCCTGAGCCTCGCGCCGGACGCGCCGAAAATCCGCCGGCTCGCCGCTTCGCTCGGCGTTGAACGGCCGATCTTTATATCCGACCGCGCCGGCCCCGGCGCCTGTATCCATTGCGGGATTTGCGTCCGCGCCTGCGCCGAAAAGTCGAACGGGGCCCTCCGCTTCTCGGGAACAGGGAAAAACCGCCGGCTGACGCTTCCCGGCGTCGATCCGCGTCAGGAACGGCGCGACTGCGAAGCCTGTATTCCATACTGCCCGACAGGGGCGCTGAAACGGGATGTCGGGCTGGGAATCGGGATGGAAACCGCGGCCGCTCAGCGCCGCCGCAGCGCCATCCGGCAAATCGTCCGTTGGCTTTTCCTGATCGCCTTCGCCGCGCTCGTGTCAATCACCGCGGTCGGCGACCTCTTCGGGACGGAAGCGCTCTCGGCTTTCTCGCGGATTAATCCCTTCGAAGGGCTGATCGTCCTGCTGACGCGCGGCCCTGCCGCCGCGCTGCCATACCTGCCCTCTCTGCTGGTGCTTCTCGGGACCGGCGTTTTCGGCCGGGTCTGGTGCGGCTGGATCTGTCCGACGGGAACGCTGCTGACGGCCTTCGGACCGAAAGGAAGCCGGATAACGAACCGCGGGCTGATGCGCTTTAAAACAGTATTGCTCCTGACCGCGATTGTCCTCGCGCTGGTCCGGCTGACGGCTCCGTTATACCTCGACCCGATCGCGCTCTTCAGCCGCGGCGTCCTCACGATCCGAGACATAGCCGCGGGCGGCGTTTTTCCGCCGTTAAACTTGGAAACGGTCCTGCGCGGATCGCTTCCGTTCGCCGTCCTGATGTTATTGAACGGCATTGAACGCGGCTTTTATTGCCGCTATCTCTGCCCGCTCGGCGCGCTCCTGGGACTGATTTCAAGATTCAGCCTGCTGAAACGGATCGTCAATTTGGACGCCTGCGTTGAAGGCGAAGACTGCGCCGATCGCTGCCCGACCGGCGCGATCTCGGCTAAGCTCGGAAGTATTTCCGATCCGGCCGAATGCGTCCAGTGCGGCGACTGCCAGCCTGATTCCCCGACGAACGCGATCACGTTTGAATTCGGCTCGCCGTTCCGCGCGGTCCCCCGCGAATTTCGATTCGGACGCTTCGAGCTGATCGGAGCGGCGGCGCTGATCGCGCTGATCACGATCGCCCTGCTGATTTTCTCGCCCGGCCTACCCTGAGACGCAAGGTCCCGGCGGACGCGGAAAATCGATTACAGCTTCGCGAGTTTTTCTTTCAGCTCCTGAGCCAGTTCGCCGAACAAATCGACGAACGCCGACGCCTGCGCTTTCGAATTGAAGTTGATCCTGACCGTCAGGCTGACGCCGCCGTCTTTTCGTTTCGACGTCGAAGAAGACGTCGACGCGGCGGAATCGCCTTCGTCATACTCCTTCCGCAGCGTCAGGTACAAATTCGCCATCGTTCTGGCCTTCGACTCCGATTCGCCGCTCGCGCGCTCGAACCAGCGCTGGATCTTCGCCCGGTCCGATTTCGTCGAATAATCCATCGCCAAAAGCTCCTCCGGATACCCGGCCTTCAGGATTTTCGCGACCGCGGCGCGATAACCGGACTCGCTTCCGAGCGAATCGGCCAGTTTCGTCGACTTCCCGTCCTTGCGAACGATCCCCATCAACTCCAGCGACGGCAGCACCGACGACTCAATTGTCGACTGCGAAACGTCAAGCGCGCTGACGAGCCAGCGCGTGGTAATATTTTCAGGAACGTTCGATCGGAACTTCGCGATCAGCTTCGACCAGTTCGCCGCGCTCAGCGTCGGAAATTTCGTCCCCCCGCCGAGAAGCCCGCCCGCCGAATCCAATATCGACCCCAAATCCAGCTTGCCGCCGCTTAAAAGATCGCCAGCTAAATCCGTCAGCATCTTTCCCGCGTCATTCGCCATAACCTGCCTCCGTAAACGAAAGATTGTTGCCCGCTGAAACTATATCACGAAACCGTCCGCAGGGCACGGCCGCCAGGCCTGAAAAAAATACGGAAACGGAACCGCCGTCTCCGCGAAAAAAACGGGCGTGGATTCTGCCCACGCCCGCTCGATTCATGCTCCAGCTTCAGCCCGCCCGCTTACGGAAGGATCCAGGTCCCGGTTTCGCCCTTCAGCGCCCGGCCGATATTCTCCGGATTCGTAATCAGCGCTGATTTTCCGCCGCGATCGAGGAAGTTGATACAGGCCTGGATCTTCGGAGCCATCGATCCGCCTTTGAAATGCGTCCCCTCAGCGAGATAACGTTTCGCGTCCGCCAGCGACAGCTTATCCAGCCACGTTTCGTTCGGCTTTCCGAAATTCAGCGCAACCTTTTCAACCGCCGTTGAAATCAGGAGCATATCCGCCTGAATCAGGCTCGCCAGCAGGCTGTTCCCGAAATCCTTATCGATGACCGCCGCGATTCCTTCCAGATCGCCGTCCTCGCGGCGAATGACCGGAATTCCCCCGCCGCCGACCGAAATCGTCACGATCCCCGCGCTGATCAGCGCCCGGATCGCTTCAAGCTCGACGATTTCCTGCGGAATCGGCGAAGCGACGACGCGCCGCCAGCCGCGGCCTGCGTCTTCGATAACCGTCCAGCCTTCTTCCGCCTTCCGCTTCTTCGCCTCCGCCTCGGTCATGAAGCCGCCAATCGGCTTCGTCGGATTCGAAAACGCCGGGTCGTTCCGATCCACGACGGTTTGCTCGATGACAGAGGCGACCGGTTTATTAATCCCGCGCCGCTTGAGCTCGTTTTGAAGATTCTGCGCCAGCGCGTACCCGATCTGACCCTGGCTCTGCGCACCGCAGACGTCCAGCCCCGCCATCGGCAATCCAATAGCGCCGTACGCGATCTCGGCTTTTTGCAGGATGAAACCCACCTGCGGACCGTTGCCATGACCGACAACGACGTCCCAACCGCTTTCGATCATGTCGACAATATGAAACGCGGTTTCCTTCGCCGCTAAGTACTGATCCGCCGTTGAGGTGTGCTTACTGTCCTTGATCAATGAATTACCGCCGATCGCTACGACCGCTACTTTTTTTTCCATTTCTGGTCCCTCCAATATTAGGTTGTCTGACAATAGATTATAACGTGAGTTCGCCTTCCGGACGTTCTTCCACGACAAAGGTCATAAGGTTTCATGACTGATGCAACCTCATGCACACAACCCCGCTTCAGCTAAGAAACGGCAGCGCGGCCGTCATCACGATCAGGAACAGCACCGTCGAAAACATCAGCGTCAGCTTGGACTCGTTCTCCGCGGCCTGATAGCGCTGGCTCAGGACAAACGCGTTCACCGCGCAAGGCAGCGCAGCGCAAACGACCAGGCTCTTTACCCACCATCCGGTCAGGCCAACAACGCGCGTCCCGATCCAAAGCGCAGCCAGCGGCTGGAGAATGACCTTCTGCGCTGCGGCGACCGTCGCCATCAGGAAATCCCGCCGCCTGAACCCTTTCGCCTCCGGCAGGTAACAGGTATATCCGAGCGAGAACAGCCCGACCGTCATCGCCGGCTTACCCAGCAAATCAGCTCCATGGACGAGGAAAACCGGAACCTGAAACCCGATCAGCCTGAACCCCAGCGCGCACACCCCAGCCATCAGGATCGGATTCACCGCCAGAATCTTCAATACCCCGCCGAGCGACAGCGACGATTTCCCAATCGACTGGAAATCGAGGAGCGCCGAAATCAGCGGCAGGAAAATAATCGTCTGGACCAGCAGAATCAACAGCGGAGGAATCGCCGACCCGACCGTCAGCAGGCAGACCGGGACGCCGACGTAGGTCGCGTTCGCGTAAAACCCGCCCATGACCTGAACGATCAGCGTCGAACGCCGAAGCCCGAAGCCCCATCCAAAAATCATCAGCCCAAGCACGGCCGACAGGCAAAGCGTCAGGAAATATCCGATCAGGAAACGAGTATTTGCGACGTCCTCCGGCTTCGCCGCGTAAATATTCGAAAAGATCAGGAACGGCATCGAAAAATAAAACAGGTAACGGGACAGCGTCGCCCCGGCGTCCGCAGGGAGAACCTTCAACGCCGCAGCAGCGAACCCCACCCCGATCAGGATCAGGATCGGCCCGATCGCGTTAAGAATTTCTTCCATTAAAATTCCGCGGCGACGATTCGCGCCGGTCCGCCGACCCCGGAACGCAGCAAATCATTCACGCCCGGCATCGCGCGCAACCGCCGTTCCGCCTCGTTCGCGTCTTCGCCTGAGCAGAGAACATGAACCGTCGGGCCCGCGTCCAGCGTAAAAAAAACGCGCAGCCCTTCCAGACGCCATTCAGGAACCGCTTTCATAATCGCCAGCGAGGCAGGTTCCCAGTAAAACAGCGGCGGTCGCTGCGTCATCATGACGCAATGCATCAGCGTCGAATCCTCTTCCGAAATCGCCGCCAGCCTCGCGAAATCGCGCGTCCGGATCGCCTCGCGGCAGCCTTCGATCCGACCCGGCGCGCCGGCAATCCGCGCCGCCTGATACGGGCTCGTGGCCGCGCCCGGATGACCCGCGGAAGATCCGACCTTTTTATGCGTCGTCGATAAAATCGCGATCAGGTCTACCAGATCCCAACGATCCGCGTCCGCGATCGAAACGGCGATCGAATCCGCGTCGCCCGTCCCCATCCGCCATTCGCAGAACCCGCCCGGGACCGAACGGCAGGCCGAACCGGAGCCCAACCGCGCCAGACGCGAAACCTCTCCCTCGCTCAGCGAAAGCCCCGCCGCCGTCGACGCCGCCAGCGCCAGCGCCGAGAACGCCGCCGCGGAAGAAGCCACGCCGACACCCAGCGGGAAGTCCGCGACCGACTCGACGCGCGCGCGCGCGCCAATCCGCGCGATCCGCCGAACCTCATCCAGAACCGACGAAACCCGGGCGACCGCCGCCTCCGCCGCGCCGTTAATCGTCAGCGAATCCTGACGCAGCGAACCGTCGAACGTTACCTTCGTCGTCGTCGTCAACGCTCCCAGATTCATCGAAACCGACCCATTAACCGGAAGGCGGAGACGATCGTCCCGGTTCCCCCAATACTTAATAAACGCGATGTTCGGATGCGCCTGAGCGGTCGCGGTCGCCCGGCTCACTTCGCGTCGCCTTCTTCAAGAACCTTGATCAGCCGGTCCCGAATCTGCCGCGCCTGCTCCCGGGTCAGGTACAGCTCCGTCTCCCCTCCGCAAAATACCTTTTCGTCCTCCGGGCAGTCCTCAACGAACCGAAAACAAACGTCGTCCTCAAACTCCGCGTCGCTCGCGTCGATGTAAATATCCAAATGAACGGTCTGATCCAGTAAATGAATCGTCATAGCGCCCTCCCTTTTCTTTTCATTATATCAGCGCTCCCACCTGAGCTGGCAGGGGGAACAGACTCGCCAGTGCGCCGGGATACTGGCCGAAATGTCATTTCTTTTTTGAGAACTACTTGATTTGTCGTAGTAGCCTGCTTATACTTCATTTACTACGACAGACATAGAACGTCAGATAAAGTACGCCCGTCGTGGTATTAAAAAACGAACGAACCTGAAAGGAGGAATCGCTTGGGAAAAGACGAACGGACCGCAGCGCAGCGGATCAGCGGAGACAGCATCCGCGGGTACACGGACATCATCGTCCTCTACCTGATCCGGAATGAACCGGATTACGGATATTCGATCTCGAAACGAATCCGATCGAAAAGCGCGGAAAAATACGCTATAAAGGAAACGACCCTGTACAGCGCGTTCGCCCGGCTCGAAAAAAACGGATTCATCGAATCGTTCGACGGAACGATCAGCGAAGGCGGACGCCGAACCTACTATCGGATTACGGAAGCCGGAAGCGAATACTACCGGATAAAATGTGACGAATGGCAATTGACAAAAGAAGTCGTCGACAAATTTATCGCGACGACAGCTAACTAAAAAAAGAGGAGAAAAAAATGGAAGAAATCAAGACCTACCTGGATAAAATGTTTACCGGCCTGCCGGCCACGGAAAAAGTCCGCAAAGCTAAAAATGAACTGTTGACGATGATGACCGATAAATACAAAGAGCTCATCGCAGAAGGCAAAAGCGAGAACGAAGCGCTCGGAACCGTCATCATGGAATTCGGCAACCTGAACGAGCTTTCCGAAGAACTCGGACTGACCGAAGAAATCCGCAGCGCCGAAGCGAACCGGATCACGCTGACTCAGGCCGACGCCGAAGCGTATTGGTCAGCGAACGAAAAATTCGCGATCTTCGTCGGGATCGGAAGCGGCCTGATGATTACGTCTCCCAGCCTGATTATCACGTCAGCGGCGCTGAACGCAATTCCCGCGGCCGAACCGCTGGGAAAAATCCTCCTGGTCATCGGGATTATCGTCATGCTGATCCTCGTCGCGGCCGGCGTCGGTTCGATCGTCTACGGCGCTTCGCTGACGCCGCGCACCCGCTGGCTCAGGGAACAACGCTTCAGCCTTGATCCTGACGCCGCCGCATTCGTCAAAGAGAAACGCGCCGCGGAATACCGCCGGAGCACGCTGATCACGATTGCCGCGATCGCCTGTTTCATCATGGCGGCGCTCCCGCCGTCAATCACGGGAATCCTGAATGGATTGAGCAGGAGCCGAAGCCTTTATCCGCTGACCGTTTTCTCGATCGTCGGAACGTTGCTGCTCGCCGCGATCGGCGTATTCCTGATCCAATTCGGCGGACTGCAAAAGCAGTACTTCGATATTCTGGAAGGGAAAACCAAACCGTCCCACTCGGGCGAAAGGAGCTATAAAACCGGCGAAAAAATCAACGCGATCGTCTGGTCGCTTGTGGCTCCATTCTACCTGCTGATCAGCTTCCTGACGGGCGCATGGCGGTTCACCTGGCTCATCTTTCCTTTCGCGACCGCGTTCAGCGCGATCCTCGCGATCGTGACCCGAAATCCTGAGAAAAAGGACTGACGCCGGAGATCGAGCGTATAGAAAAACCAGCCTGATCAACCGGGCTGGTTTTTTATGTGCCGGAGGAGGGATTTGAACCCTCATGAGAGTACTCTCACTGCGCCCTGAACGCAGCGCGTCTGCCAGTTCCGCCACTTCGGCAACATCTCTTCAACAAAAATGATTTTACATGTTTCCGACGTTTTGTCAAGATGGTCGGGAAAAAGGGTCTGTTGTTTGTGAAAAGTCTGTGATATTGTCTTAAAGAAGTTTTTTGGAAACAAAATATAACGGCCTCAGCTCGAAAACCCCAATCGCGGGTATAATATCTTCGCTGAGTTCGGGGTGTAGCGCAGTTGGCAGCGCACCGCGTTTGGGACGCGGGGGTCCGCGGTTCGAGTCCGCGCACCCCGACTTAAAGTTGCGATTCGTTATACGATTCATGATTTTATCGAAATCCCTGTATAATTAACTCAGCGTCCGACGCCGGCTTTTTTACCGGTTTTTTTAAGAAGGATAGATCAGGGAGTTCAGCATGAAACAACAGATTCAAATTGTGATTCCGATGGCCGGGTTCGGGTCCAGGCTTCGCCCGTGGACCTGGAGCAAGCCCAAACCGCTGATTAACATGGCGGGGCGCACGTCGCTCGATTATCTCCTGGACGAATTCAGGAGCCTCGAAGACGCGTTTGAACTCGAGTATATTTTTATTATTTCCCCGACAGGCTGGGGGATCAGGACATTCATGGATCAGCAGTATCCGGGCGTCAGCGCCAGATACGTCGTTCAGGAGGAAATGAAAGGGCAGTCGCACGCGATTTTTCTCGCCAAAGACCTGATTTCCGGACCGATGATCATGACCTTTTCCGATACGATCATCGATTCAGATCTGAGCTTCCTGAAAAACGAGACGGCCGACGGCGTCGCCTGGACGCAGTATAACGAGCAGCCGCAGCGTTTCGGCGTCGCGATTACCGACGCGAAGAACCGCGTCGAGCGGTTTATCGAAAAACCGCCGACAGACGAATTCAAGCAGGTCATCGTCGGCTTCTATTATTTCAGGGAAGGCCGGGACCTGATCGCGGCGATCGATCGCCAGATCCGCGAAAATATTTCGCTTAAGAACGAATACTATATCGCCGATGCGTTGAATATCATGATCGAGCAGGGCGCGAATTTCACGATCGCTGAGACCGGGCTTTGGCTCGATACCGGCGTTCCGGAGACAGTTTTCTCGTCGAACCGATATTTCTTAGCGCATGGGAACGACAATAGTTCAGCCGCTCAAAAGCGCGCGAGCGTAACCGTTATCGAACCGGTTTTTGTCGCTGAGGACGCGATCGTTGAGAACACGGTTATCGGTCCGTACGTGTCCGTCGCTTCCGGCGCGAAAATCCGGAACTGCGTTATTTCGAATTCGATTATCGCCGAGAATACGACGATCGAAAATCAGGTTCTTAAGGATTCGCTCGTCGGCGCGAAGGTCAGGTTAAGCGGGAAAGAGAAGAGCCTCTTCGTTGGCGATAACTCGGTCTTAGAGCTGTAACCCGTCGTTCCGTATCGAGTCAAGGCGGCGGTGACGAAGTCCCCCGCCTTTTTCGCTATAATAGAGAGAAATTTTTTTTATCCGGAAAAACGAATCCCGGTTTCGGCGCGGCGTTTTTTATCGGAGTTGAAGGAGCGCCTATGCCTGTTAAGTTATCGTTCCGTGCGGAATCGATTCAACCGTCCGCGATTCGCCGTTATTTTGATGTCCCGAAGGACGTCGTTTCGCTGGGGATCGGCGAACCCGATTTCTCGTCGCCGGACTGCGTCGTTCAGGCCGCGGTCGCCGGGCTTCAGGGCAGCGAAACGCACTATACCGCGAATCTTGGGATTGCCGGGCTGCGAACCGCGATCTCGGATCATCTTTTCAATCTTTACGGCGTTCGTTATGACCCCGACGACGAGATTATCGTCACGGTCGGCTGCTCCGAGGCGCTTTTCCTGGCGCTGGCGGCGACCGTCAATCCTGGGGACGAAGTCATTGTGATTACGCCCTGTTTCGTCTCGTATCAGGCGGCGGTTTACCTCGCTTCCGGGATTCCCGTTGAAATTCCCTGCACGATCGAGAACGATTTCGATCTCGACGTCGCGACCATCGAAGCGGCGATAACGCCGAAAACGCGGGCGATCCTGTTCGGATTCCCCTGCAATCCCACGGGCGCGGTCGCTTCGCGTGAGGCGTTGACGCGGTTGACGCAGCTGGCTTTAAAATATGATCTCGCGATGATTTCGGACGAGCTGTATGATCAGCTTGTTTTTGTGGGGGAGCATGTCTGCGCGCCGAGTATTCCGGGCGCGTTCGACCGGACCTTCCTCGTCGGCGGATTTTCGAAAAATTACGCGATGACCGGATTCCGGATCGGGTATATCTGCGGTCCGCGAAACTTACTGAACGGGGCATATAAGATTCATCAATACCTGATCATGTCCGCGCCAACGCTGGCGCAGCTGGGCGCGATCGCGGCGCTGAAAGATGGGGCGGAAGACGTCGTGCGTATGCGCAATGAATATGACCGGCGGCGGAAGCTGCTGTACAAGACGCTGAACGAATTCGGTCTTCGGACGGCGGAACCGAAAGGTGCGTTTTATATCTTCCCGGAAATCCGGTCGACCGGGCTGACGAGCGAGGCGTTCGCCGGGCGGCTCCTGAACGAGAAGCGCGTCGCGCTGATTCCGGGGAATGGATTCGGGAAGGGCGGCGAAGGGTTCGTTCGGATTTCATACGCGACGGCGTATGAAAAAATCGAGATCGCGTTGGAACGGATCCGGAGTTTCCTGAAGGACCTGTAACCGATCGAGCGCGATCGAAGAGACGTCGTCGTTTTTACGATTGGAATGAAGCTTGAAGACTGGACAGCTATCCAGTCTTTTTGTATATCAGGGAAGCTGCTTATGAATCCGACGATTCAAGCTCCGTCCCTTCGCTTAATATATTTAAATATTCTGTAAATAAATAGGAACGGTTTCTTCTCTGATTTGGCGTCGCCGGCGTTAAAACGTTTTTCTCAGCGAATAACTCGACGAGGGATTTTGCTGTTGGATACGTTATTTCGAGTTTTTTCTGGATTTCTGTTATCGTCAGTATTGGCGTTTCAAAAAGGAGGTCGATCAAGGTCTCGACATTCGCCTTGTTTTTTCTTTCTTTGTGAAAACTGGATCGAAGTCTCTCTTTTAAATTGATAATTTCTCTTCCGCATGACGTTGCGGATTCTGCAGTTGTCGCCACGGCTCGGAGGAAAAACAGGACCCACTCTTCCCATTTTCCAAATTCGCTGACTTCTCTCAACCTGTCGTAATATTCGATGCGATGTTTTTTCAGGTAGTAGCTGATGTATAGCAATGGATAATTGAGTATTTTTTGATCATAGAGCCAGAAGGTAATCAGAAGGCGCCCAACTCTCCCATTCCCATCGAGAAAAGGATGAATCATTTCAAATTGCGCA
The DNA here is from genome assembly GCA_001717545.1 of Anaerolineaceae bacterium oral taxon 439. Classification (NCBI taxonomy): domain Bacteria; kingdom Bacillati; phylum Chloroflexota; class Anaerolineae; order Anaerolineales; family Anaerolineaceae; species Anaerolineaceae bacterium oral taxon 439. The sequence goes on from CP017039.1 coordinate 17,361, forward strand.
TGGATCAGCGCGATTTGTATCAGTTTTGGGATCGTATTGCTTGGCTGCATGAACAATTCGAGATCTGAAAGCGCTGCCATCATTTCATCCGGCGGCGGGGGAACAAAGCTCGCATCTTTTAAAAGGCAGCCGCTTGCGCCAATCCAGTTTTGCGTTATGCGAAACTCTCCTGGTCTTTTATTTTGTCCCCTTACGCCGCGAAGCAGGATCTTATGGATTTCCCGAATTAATCGAAGGCTCAGCGGAAGATCGTCCAGCCTTTCTATTCCATAATTCAGCGCTGCAACATAGTTAACGACTTCTGACGCTTCACGCTTTTTCATTCCGGAAAGCTCGTCTACCTGAATTACGTCGAGGAGTGTCGCTTGCGTCCCCTCGATCTGGGAACTGAGCAGCGCTTCTTTTGTGACGTACATTGAGACAAAAAGATTGGGGTTGGGCAATACTGTCGTTAATCCATCCAATCGCCCGATTTTTCGATCCGCTTCTGAGAGCTGGGTCAATATCGCTTCCGTTATTTGCAGCGCCGGGTTTGGGGGGAGCTGCTTGGGGATAAAAGCTGAATAACCGGCAAGTTGTTTAATAATACGTCCGCTTCGGTTCCTGCAATCCATTATAATTAAGACCTGCTTTCGTTTTCCTTATTAAAATTTTACCCGGTTTTCTTTAATAGCGGGCGCTTCAGCGGGCGCTTATTAAAAATGATTTTAATAAGGTCGGGCCGCATGCGCGGGTGCATGGTATACTTTTACCGTTGAAATTGAATTGAGAAAAGCGACGACCACGGAAAGTACGCCGTTCTCAACCGACAGGGAGCGCAGGGGCTGGGACTGAGACCCCGCGCGGGAGAGGAGAAGGGGGGAAGTTCCCGTGCGAGCCGTTCGGGTGAACCTCGCTTCAGGAGCGGGCGGTAGTCCGGACCGTCAGCCGGCGATAACGGCGGATAAGCGGGTTTCGCATGAAACCAAACCGGGTGGTACCGCGGAAATATCCGTCCCTGTAGGGGGCGGTTTTTTATTGAAAAGCGCCGAACCACGTTCGGCTTTATGATGGGGAAGGGATTGTACTGTTATGGAAAATGACTTATTCCAACAGCTCGCATCGTTCGAGGCGGAGGCGCTGGCCGCGCTCGAAGCGGCTCAGGACGAAGGCGAGTTATCGCGCTGGAAATCGGCTTATTTAGGAAAAGCTTCGTTCGTCCAGCAGGTTTTCAGCCGCATGGGTTCGGCCGCGAAGGAGGATCGTCCGCGGATCGGGCAGTCCGCGAACCGGACGCGCGCGGCGCTGGAGAGCGCTTTCGAGCTGCGCAGCGCCACGGCCGCGGAAAAGGCGATGGCCGATCGGCTGGCTTCCGAGCGGATCGACGTGACGCTTCCAGGCCGCCCGATCCGGAAGGGCAGGCTGCATCCGGCGACGCAGAACCTCCGGGAAATTCTCTCCGTCCTGTCAGAGCTGGGCTTTGAGGTTTTTCGTTCGCCCGAGGTTGAGACGGACGTGAATAATTTCGAGCTGCTGAATATCCCGACATATCATCCGGCCCGCGACATGTGGGATACGTTTTATACGGTCGATCCCGGTGTTCTGCTGCGGACGCATACGTCTCCGGGCCAGATTCACGCGATGCGAAGGTTCGCGCCGGAGCCGATTCGCGTCGCGCTCCCGGGAATGTGCTTTCGGTATGAGCAGGTCAGCGCCCGATCCGAAATCCAGTTTAATCAGATCGAGCTTCTGGCGGTAGGGAAGCATATTTCGTTTGCCGACCTGAAAGGGACGCTTGAAGACTTTGCGAAGCGGATGTTCGGGGAGAACGTCCGGACGCGGTTCCGCCCATCCTATTTCCCGTTTACGGAACCGAGCGCGGAGATGGACGTTGAATGTTTCCTCTGCGACGGGAGCGGCTGCTCGATGTGTAAAAATTCGGGATGGCTCGAAATTCTTGGCTGCGGCATGGTCCATCCGACGGTCCTTCGCAACGGGGGTTACGATCCGGCGGTATATTCCGGCTACGCCGCAGGGATGGGACCTGAACGGATTATGATATTACGGCATGCGATCGACGATATTCGCTATTTCTGGAACAACGATATTCGATTCCTGGAGCAATTCTGATGAACATTCCTCTTTCCTGGTTAAAAGATTTTGTTGAAATAAATCTCCCGCTCGAAGAAATCGCCCGGGTCATGACGATGGCGGGGCTGGAGGTTGACGAGGTCAGGCTGTTGGGGCTGGCGGCGCCGGATAACGACCGGCACGGCTTTAAATTTACCGGGCTGTCCTGGCCCGCGGATAAATTCGTCGTCGCCGAAATTCAGGAAGTCAACGCGCATCCCGACGCCGACCGGCTGGTTCTCTGCGAGCTGGACGATGGAACGGGCATCCGGACGATCCTGACCGGCGCGCCGAACCTCTATCCGTATAAGGGGAAGGGCCGGATCGAGCCGCCGCTGAAGGTCGCTTACGTTCGCGAGGGAGCGGTTCTCTACGACGGGCATAAACCGGGTTTTGAGTTGACGAAGCTGAAAAAAACGAAGATTCGCGGGTTTGAGACGAATTCGATGGTCTGCTCTGAGAAGGAGCTGGGCTTATCGGAGGAGAGCGACGGGATTATCCTTTTCGACAGCGACGCGCCGACAGGGACGCCGCTCGCGGATTACATCGGCGACGCGGTCTTTGTGGTCGATATCCTTCCGAATATGGCGCGGAACGCCTGTATCCGCGGGGTCGCCCGCGAAATCGCGGCGCAGCTCAAGCTTCCGCTCAAGTCGCCGTGCCGTCCGGTCCAGCCGAGCGGCGCGCCGATCGATGGGCTGGCTTCAATCGAAATTCGCGATCCGGAATTGAACCCGCGCTTTATTCTGGGGTATGCCGATGGGCTCAGGGCGCAGCCGAGTCCGCGCTGGGTCCAGCGGCGGTTGAACGCCGCCGGGATGCGTCCGATTAATAGTATCGTCGACGCGACGAATTACGTCATGCTTGAGTTGGGCTTGCCGCTGCATGCGTTCGATTACGATTCGCTTGTCCGGCGGGCGAACGGCGCCGCTCCCGCGATTGTTACGCGCCATGCGCGCAGCGGCGAGGTCCTGAAGACGCTGGACGACGTCGAACGGACGCTGGACGATTCGATGATGCTCGTGACCGACGGCGCCGGCGCGCTTTCGATCGGCGGAATCATGGGCGGGATGGAGAGCGAGATCCTTCCGGAAACGACGAGGGTTTTGCTTGAATCAGCGGCCTGGAACTTCGTGAATATCCGGAAAACGGCGACGAAGCTGCGGCTGAGCAGCGAGGCTGGGTACCGGAACAGCCGCGGGGTCCATCCGAATATTGCGCGCGAGGCCTGCGAGGCCTGCTTATCGCGGATGGTCGACTGGAGCGGCGGGCGGATCGCTCCGGGAACGATCGACCGGTACCCGAACGTTTTCCCGGATACGGTCAACGAGCTCAGCGCGGACGATATCGAGCGCGCGCTGGGCGTTCGGATCCCGTTATCCGAAGTCGCGGAATACCTGCGTCGGTTGGAATTCGACGTTGAAGCGATCGACAGCGGCGAACGGCTCCGCGTGACAACCCCGGCGCACCGGCTCGATATTGGAGAAGGGCTGATCGGGAAGGCCGACCTGATCGAGGAGACTGCGCGTCTTTACGGGTATGACCGGATTCCGACGACGCGGATGAGCGACGAGCTTCCGCCGGCGTATGCGAATCCGATGATCCAGTTTGAGAATAAGGTCCGCGACGAGCTCGCGAGCGTCGGTTTATACGAAATTATCACGTACCGGATGACGGCGCCGGAGCGCGAGGCGCGGTTCTTCGGGACGGCAGCAGAGCGCTGCGTCCGGCTGGCGAACCCGATTTCGCCCGACCGGTCCGTTTTGCGGACGAGCCTGCTCCCCGGAGTGATGGAAGTTGTCGAACGCAACGTCCGTCTTCATGACGAGATCGGATTTTTCGAGGTGGGGCCGGTTTTTATCCCGGTCGACGGCGAGGCGCTCCCGCGCGAAGAGATTCGGCTTTCGGCCGCGATGAGCGGGAAACGCTTCGTAGACAGCTGGGATCATCATTCGGACGAACGGATCAACTTTTTCGATCTGAAAGCCGTTCTGGAAACGCTGACCGCAGGGCTTCACCTCCCGAAGCTGACGCTCGTCCCGACCGTCCTTCCGTATTTCCATCCCGGCAAGGCGGCTGAGATCCGGATAGACGATACGCCGGTCGGCGTGATTGGCGAGCTGCATCCGTCTTCGCAAAAGAACTATGACCTGACGGGGAACACGGTTGCGGTGATGGACCTGTCGCTGGAAACGCTGCAGTCGCTGGCGGACGTGAATTATCCGATCCGTCCGATTTCGACGTTCCCGATGATTTTTGAGGATATTGCGGTGATCGTCGATGAGGCGCTGCCGGCCGCGGAGGTGATCGCGCTGATCCGGCAGTCGGGCGGAAAGATCCTGAAGAAGGTCGAGCTGTTCGATATTTTCCGGTCGGAGGCGATTGGATCGGACAAGAAAAGCCTTGCGTTCAGCCTCGCGTACCAGTCCGACGAAAAGACGCTGACGGATAAGGACGCGACGGCGATCCGGAATAAGATCGTCCGCCGCCTGGAGCAGGTTTTCGGCGCAAAGCTGCGCAGTTCGTAGATAAAACAGGGAAAAGAATGAACGTAAGAGACCGTTTTGAATGCTGATATAAGCGACCCTGTAAATCATTGCCATGGTTTAATAAGAAGAGGCTGCCCTTTTCCGACTTTTGGGGCAGCCTTTTTATCCGCCATGGGTCATATTATTAAGATATAGAAACAAATCGGGAGACTTCCGGAGAATATCATTGTAAACGGGGGATATAGGGCACTCTCAAGAATCCCGCATATTTACTCTGAAAATTGTTCTTTCGAATGGTATTTTGAGACGCCTTCATTATTTGTCCCTGCCCGATCCATTAGTTGATAAGGCAATTCCACCGAAACTGTTTCCCCGGCTAAAAAGCCCTTTTCCTTCAGGCAATACAATATCTGCGGCATAGGCTGTCTGGCGGCGGCGCGGGTCCTTCCGAAAGACGCCGACGGTTCCGCCCAAAGGATACCGTCCGCCCAAAACAGCCTCACTGGCTGCATGAAATCTATCCATCTCCCCGGCACATCCGCCGTCAGGCAGGCGGAGACCCGCATGGATTCCCGGCGGCGGCCCGCCGTCAGCAGATCTATCGCCGCACGGAGATAATACAGGCAGATCAGCCGCGCTCCGCCCGGAGGGCCGGGGATACCCAACACCGGCACACCCCCAATGAAGGTCAGGCTGCAATGCTTGCCGGGAGCCACGCCCAATTCCTGTACCACGACCGTACCCAGTTTCTCCAGCACATCCATGGTAAAATCCTTGCTCCACTTGGAGGAACCCGCGCCAATCACCACCATGTCCGCCTGCCGCACGCCACGCAGCAACGCCGCTTCCAGATCCGCCGGGTCGTCGGGCACAATGCCGCCCACCGCCGCCTGACAACCGAAACGCTTCAGCATGGCATACACCATGACGCTGTTGGATTCTACGTTTTTCCCAATGGGCACTTGCCCCCGGAGGGGATCAGCTCGTCTCCGGTGGGAAGAAACAGGACTCGCGGCTTCGCAAAAACGGGCACGCTTTGAAACCCCGCGGAAAGACGGCTTCCCAAAGCGTCCGGCGTCAGCGTTTCACCCCGACGGGCCAGAATTTCCCCTTTCATCATCAGGCTCCCCGCGGGCTGGATCTCTTCGCCTTTCCGCTTAGGGGCTGTGCAGATAGAAATCTCTTTGCCGTATTTCTTCACTTCTTCAATGGGAATCACCGTGTCGAATTCTTCGGGAATCGCAACGCCTGTGTTGCTGTAAACAAACTCCCGACCTTCTGTCCAGTCGGACGTATCCGGCAACCCGGCGGCAAAATCCGCGAAGCGCACGGCGATCCCGTCACAGGCGCTGGCATCCTGACCCGGCAAGGAATAGGGAGCAGTCAGATCCTCGGAAACTGTCCTCCCGTCCGCCTCCCAAATGGGGACCAACTCCATCCGGTTCAGAAATGGGATATGCTTTTCCAGAATGGACATCATCTCGTCCCGCGTGGGCTCAAAAGCAAGGGGATGATACATCACAGCACCGCCTTTCGCCGGATGACGGTCCGCTCGGCGGATTTTCCGAAGAAGTGATAGCCGGAGCCGCCTTCGCTGATGATGTCCAAAAGCGCATCCGGCTTCGTCACCTGGATGCCGCCCAGCATCGTCACGCCTCTGGCGAAAAAGGCGTCCGGCAACATACTGGCGGTGGGACCTGTGACCAGGATTTCCGCTCCCGGCTTTGCCAGCTCCAAAAGCCCCGGCAGGGTATCGTTGAGGATCGTCACGCCGGTGATGACCAGCAGGTCCGCGTCCGGCACGCACTCCGCCGCCCTCTCCGGCGGCAGATAGTATGGCATTTCCCGTTCCTTAAGGGTCCGGGGGTCCTGTTCCATCACATGGAAATCCGCCCCGGCGGCTATCAGCTTTTTCAGCATGGGCGCCAGCGCGCCCACCACCACCGTTTTGCGATAGCGGGTCACATCCAGCTCGTCAAAGGCGTCCGCTCCTGTCAGAATCTCATAATCCCGGGGCGGGGATTTCTCCCAGACCGCCATACTCAAAGCGTTCAGGGCGGCAATGCCCAAGGTACGGCGAAGAATATTATCGCAGAAAATATCCTCTAAACAGGCTCGGGCAGGCCGTCCCCGGAGCCGTCCCGACAGCGGCATGGCCCTGGCGGAGCTGGGGCAGCATACCGCCTCCGGCATTTCCTTCACTGGGGTGAAACACAGACCGCCGTGGCCTGTGGACAGCTTCACACCGGAGAAAAACAGCCCGAAGGCTGCTCTCTCCACCGTGACGCCATCCAGATCAAGGACAGTCTCCGCCTGCCGGATGGAATCCCGCAGAATCGAAAGCCGTTCCATAGCGCCTCCCGTTACAGGCCGATGATGGCGACGATCTGATCTTCCGTCAGCTCACGCTTGAAGAAGTGGCTGTAGAAGTAAGCAATCTTTTCGGTCAGGTCCTCGGTGGTCTCCACCACCTTCCAGGCGGCGCTTTCCCAATAAGGCTCCAGATCCCGGAGGGAGGCGGTGAGGATGTCCCAGACGGTCTTCGCGTCCAAGGGGTAGCTGCCAATCAAAAACGACAGGAAGAACAGCGCCGCCAGCAACGCCAGAAGCCCCAGAACGGCAAGGCCGAAAACGCGTTGTTTATTGGAAATAAAGTGTGGCATGGGGCGTTCTCCTCCAAAAGAAAATACGCTTTCCCTTGATTATAGCAGATGGAAGCTCAGAAGCGGCTGTCCCAATATCAGGGTTTGATTCATGAATTTCAGAATACTGAAATATCTCCTCGGTTTTTTCTGAAAGCTATTTCCGTTTAACTCATTGATTAATTCAGGTGAGGAGGCTTATAATCATACATGCAATCCATTTCTTGCAGCGTGGATCCGACAATCAAAAGGAATTCGTATCAAAGGAGGAACTTGTATGATTTCCGGGAATAAAAGGAAGATGTTGATAATTCTTATCGCCGCCGTATTGGGCATGTCGTTAATGACCGGCTGCGGATCGAAGCCGACGGAGACGCCGGAAACGGGGGCGCCTGAGACCGGGGCGGACGCGCCGGTGACGCTGCGGTTTGCCTGGTGGGGGAATCAGGTCCGCAACGACCTGACGCAAAAGGCAAACGAGCGATATCACGAGTTGAACGGGAACGTCACCGTTCAGGGTTCGTTTTATCAGTGGAGCGATTACTGGAGCAAGATGGCGACGCAATCCGCCGGGAAGCAGATGCCGGATATTATTCAGATGGATCTCTCGTATATCGATCAGTATGTATCGAATAACCAGCTTCTCGATCTGACTCCGTATATTGAAAGCGGCGCGCTCGATACTTCGAAAATTCCGGAGAATATTCTCGTAATGGGAAAGGTTGGCGAAGGAAATTATGGGATCGCCGCAGGAGTGAACGTCATGTGCCTGTTTTACGATAAGGCGATTACGGATTCCGTCGGCGTCACGATCGAAGACAATATGACTTTCGACGCGTTCGTCGAAGTCGCGAAGAAAATTACCGCCGAGACGGGCTATCGTGCGAAACTGATTTACGACGCGAACTATATGCGCGATTGGGCGCGCGCGGAAGGGATTTCGATTCAGAAGGCTGAGATGCCGGTTGACAGCGCCGACGCTTATGTTCCGTATTTTCAGATTCTTGTAGACGGGGTCGCTGAAGGATGGCATACCACTCCGGACGTCATGACCGGGAACGCGATTGAAATGGAACCGCTCGTTTATGGCTCAACGCCGGAAACCATGTCCTGGTGCACGCTGAACGGCGGGAGTAATCAACTGACCGCGCTGCAAAAAGCGGCGAAGGAGGGTCAGAAAATTACCGTTTCGACTATTCCGACCAGCGATCCGATCAAATCGAATTACCTGAAACCGAGCATGTTCTTTTCGATCAGCGCGGATACAAAAAATCCGGACGCGGCGGTAGCGTTCCTGAACTACCTGATCAATTCGGTGGAAGCGAACGAAATTCTTTTAGGCGAGCGCGGCGTGCCGATCAATACTGACATCGCTGATTTTATTTACGATAAAATCACGCCGGGAGAACAGGAAGTCATCAAGTTCGTCACTGAGGTCGTTACGCCGAACAGCAGTCCGATCGATCCTCCGGATCCGAAAGGCTCTTCTGAATTAAACGCCGCCTTGCGCGATATTGTCGAGAAAGTCGGTTACGGCGAATACAGCGCTGAAGAAGCGGCGCAGGAATATTTCACACGCGGAACCGAAATTTTCGCGGAAAGCAATAAATAGGCTGCATATCCCTGGATATTCAGGATTGCCTGCCGCTTTTGATCCCGAATCACGAGCGGCAGATTTTTAAACAACGCGGCTGAAGGAGGAGCGGATGAATTCAATTCAAAGACTGAATCGATGGCTGAATCGGGAGAGCGTAGCCGGGGTCGTTTTCAGCCTGCCGTTTATTATCGGTTTTTTACTGTTTCTGGCGGTTCCGATGGGTTTGTCGCTGATCTATTCGTTCAGCGACTATGATATTTTATCGCCGGCGCGTTTCGCCGGGTTCAGCAACTATATCAGGATTTTTACTCATGATCAAACGTTTATCAGCTCGGTCAAAGCAACGTTTTATTTCGCGCTCGTATCGGTTCCGCTGCGGCTGGTTTTTGCCCTGATCGTGGCGCTGATTCTGGTCAGGCCGACGAAGGCGGTCGGGTTTTATCGCGCCGCTTATTACCTGCCTTCGATTATCGGCGGCTCGGTCGCGATTTCGGTGTTGTGGCGGCGAATGTTTGCTGTTGACGGCGTCGTTAACAGTCTTTTGGGCCTGATTGGAATTCCGTCGAATCTGCCTTGGCTCTCGAATACGCGGACGGCGATCTGGACGCTGATTATCTTAGCCGTCTGGCAGTTCGGGTCGTCGATGCTGATTTTTCTCGCTTCGTTGAAACAGATTCCGGCTTCTTTGTACGAAGCGGCGGAAATCGACGGCGCGTCCGGATGGCGGACATTTTTTAATGTCACGCTGCCGCTGCTGACGCCGACGATTTTCTTTAATCTGGTGATGCAGACGATTAACGGTTTCCTCGCGTTTACGCAGAGTTTAATCATTACCGACGGTCGTCCGTTGAATACGACGCTGTTCTATGCGGTGTACATGTACCGACAGGCGTTCCAATACGGCAACGCCGGATATGCGGCGGCTCTCGCATGGGTCATGCTGGCGTTTATCGGCCTGCTGACGTTTATTTTATTCCAGACAAAAAAATACTGGGTTTATCAGCAGGATTGATGGAAAGAGACTGGTGAAAATGAAAGGTAAAAAAATAACGAAAGCCGTCGTTTATCATGTACTTGTCTGCGGCCTTGGGTTGGTGATGCTTTATCCGTTGATCTGGATGTTCATGAGTTCGTTTAAAGAGACGACTTCTATTTTTCGGACAGCCGGGTCCCTGATCCCTGAGCAGTTTACGATCGCCAATTATACGAACGGCTGGCGGGGGATGGGGGGCGTTTCATTCGCTTCCTTTTTTGGAAATTCGCTTCTGATTTCGTTGACAGCGACACTGGGGACGCTGGCGTCGTCTGCGCTGGTCGCTTTTGGATTATCGCGCTGTAGATTCCGTGGGAAAGGGATCCTCCATGTCGCGATGCTGGCGTCGATGATGCTTCCTGGTCAGATCCTCATGGTTCCGCAGTATCTCTGGTATCAGAAGCTGGGCTGGGTCGGATCGTACGCGCCGTTAATCGTACCGTACTGTTTTGCGGTTCAGGGATTTTTCGTCTTCCTTTTCATGAATTTCATGGAGGGAATTCCGCGTGAGCTGGACGAAGCCGCGAAGATTGACGGCTGTTCCTACTATGGGATTTTCTTCCGGATCGTCCTGCCGCTGGTTTCGCCGGCGCTGATTACCGGCGCGATCTTTTCGTTCATGTGGCGTTGGGATGATTTCATGTCAGCGCTGCTGTATATTAACGACGTCGCGAAATACCCCGTGTCGCTGGCGCTGAAGCTCTTCTCCGATCCCGGCTCGTCTTCGGATTTTGGTTCGATGTTCGCGATGTCGGTTCTTTCTCTGGTTCCGATTGTCATTGTTTTTATTTTGTTCCAGAAATACCTCGTCGAAGGCATCGCTTCAACCGGTATCAAGGGCTAATCAGCAGGCAAAGGAGCAGCTTACGAACGTCAGCATTATCGGCTGTGGCAATATCGCGAAAGTTCATTCGTCCGTCCTGACGGGAATCGACGGCGTCCGGGTCACTGGGTTCGTTGACCCGATCCGTACGCGGGCTGAGGCACTCGCGGCGGAATACGGATCGCCTGAAAGCGGCGTTTATGCGTCGTTGGAAGAGCTCTTCAGCGATCGGGCAATCGACGCGGTGCATCTTTGTACGCCTCATAACCTTCACCCCGAGCAGGCGATCGCCGCTCTCGATCACGGCTGCCATGTTTTCATGGAAAAGCCGCCGGCGATTGACCTCGACGAGTTTGAGCGGCTGCGCAATCGCGCGGCGCAATCCGATCGGCGCGTCGCCGTCTGTTTCCAGAATCGTTATAATGACGGGTTCCGCCGTGCGCTCGACCTCGTCCAGCGCGGCGATCTCGGTTCGATTGTTGGCAGCCGGGGAATCGTAACTTGGAACCGGGAACGCAGGTACTACGCCGGGTCGGACTGGAAAGGAACCTGGGCGAGAGAGGGCGGCGGCGTCCTGATCAATCAGGCAATCCACACGCTCGACCTGATGACGCAGCTCATGGGGAAACCGATCGAAGCGGAGGCGTCATTCATGAATCACAGGCTTAAGTCCGTCATCGAGGTCGAAGACACGATCGAAGCCTGCGTCCGTTTCGAAAAAGGAGACGCGGTTTTTTACGCGACGAACGCCTATCGCGACGACAGTCCCCCGTTTATCGAGGTCGTTTGCACGAAAGGCAAGCTACGCCTCGAAGGGAACCAGCTTGAAACGTTCGCAGGAGACGGGCGATCAACGGTCTATGATCCACCGTCAGAAGCGATCGGAGGAAAAGCCTACTGGGGGGACAGTCATCCTCGCTGTATCCGCGATTTTTACGACGGAATCCGAAACGGATCCTCGAATCGGGTCAGCCTGGACAGCGTCGCGGATTCTTTTCGGTTGGCGCTCGGTCTTTATCAATCCGCGCGGGAACATCGCGTCATCCGATTCAGCGGATGACCGCGGTCCCGCGCCAGGAAAAAACGGAAATCGGAATCAAAATGAAATCAACCGTCCGCGCGTTTTCAGCGGAACGGAAAATCGGAGCCAAAGAAGAAATTATGGAAAAAGTAAAGCTGGGTATCATCGGTATTGGGAATATGGGGTCGGTCCATCTGGGGAATATCCTGAAAGGGAAGGTCCCCGGTTTGGAGCTGGCGGCCGTCGCGGACCGAAAAGAATCGCGCAGGGCGCAGCTCCGTGAGACGCTTCCAGCGGCGATTGAAATCTTTGAGGAAGGGCGGGATCTGATTGAGCGTGGGAGCGTCGACGCGGTCCTGATCGCAGTTCCGCATTATCAGCATCCCGAATTATCGATCGCAGCGTTCCGGAAGGGGCTTCATGTGCTTTGCGAAAAGCCGGCGGGCGTTTATACGAAGCAGGTTCGCGAAATGAACGAAGCGGCGAAAAAGTCCGACGTCGTCTTCGCCATGATGTTCAATCAGCGGACGAATTGTATCTATCGAAAGATTCATGAGATGATCGAGAACGGCGAAATCGGCGCAATCCGCCGCGTTAACTGGATCATTACCGACTGGTACCGAACGCAAATCTATTACGATTCGGGGAGCTGGCGCGCGACCTGGGACGGAGAAGGCGGCGGCGTGCTGCTGAACCAATGCCCGCATCAGCTCGACCTGCTGCAATGGCTCTGCGGACTGCCAGTTCGGGTCCAAGGCTTCTGCCATGAAGGAAAGTGGCATGATATCGAGGTAGAAGACGATGTAACCGCGGTACTTGAATTCGCGAATGGAGCGACCGGCGTTTTCGTGACTTCGACCGGCGACGCTCCGGGGACGAACCGGCTTGAGATTACCGGAGAAAACGGGAAACTCGTCAGCGAGGATGGGAAGCTGACCTTCTGGCGCCTGAAACAAAGTATTCCTGAGCACTGCGCGACGAGCCAAGGCGGTTTCGATAAGCCGGGGATGGAAATCGTCAAGGTTGAAACCGATGGGCAGGATGAAGAGCATATCGGGGTGATAAAAGCGTTCGCTGGGAGGATTCTGAACGGAACGCCGTTGGTCGCCGAAGGCGTCGAAGGCATACGCGGACTGACGCTTTCGAACGCGATCCACCTGTCAAGCTGGCTCAAGCGACCGGTTGAAATTCCGTTTGACGAGGATCTTTTCCTCGCCGAGCTGGAAAAGCGGCGCGCTTCGTCGCGCGCGAAGGAAGACCGCGATATCGTTTTCAACACGGAAGGCTCTTACGGAAAGTAGTTCGATTTTATATCCAACTTAAGATGAAAGGATCGAAAAATGAAAAATAAAATAATAATCTCGGGTTTCGCTGACGAAATCGCTCCGCAGCTGAGCAACCAGATTAACGTGATCCGGAAGCTGGGAATTTCTCATATCGAAATGCGCGGGGTAGACGGGCTTTCTCTCGTTCTCCATCCATTTGACGACGTTTGGAAAATTAAATCGGTTCTCGACCAGAACCGGATTCGCCTGTCGGCGGTCGGCTCGCCGATCGGAAAAATCCAGATTACCGATCCGTTCGAGCCGCATTTTGAACTCTTCAAACGGACGATCGCGATCGCGAAAATCCTGAATACGCGACTGATCCGCATGTTCAGTTTCTTCATCCCTGAAAACGAGAACGCGGAAAAGTATCAGGACGAGGTCTTTAAGCGCATGGATGCGTTCGTGAATTACGCCGCGGATCAGGACGTTATCCTTCTTCATGAGAATGAAAAAGATATTTACGGCGATATTGCGCCGCGCTGCCGCGCGTTAATGGACCGGTTTTACGGTGAGAATTTCAAAGCGGTCTTTGATTTCGCGAATTTCGTCCAGGTGGGTCAGGATACGCTGGAAGCGTACGAGCTGCTGAAGCCGTTCGTTTATTATATTCATGTTAAAGATGCGCTCAAGTCGGACCGTCAGGTTGTTCCGGCAGGTTACGGAGACGGAAACGTTGAAACAATCCTGCGCGCGCTTTTCGACAGTGGTTTTAACGGTTTCCTTTCGCTCGAACCGCATCTGGCAAACTTCACCGGTTTCAGTCTTCTGGAGCAAGGGGACGGCCATCGGAAAGAGCCGATGAGCGGCGAGGAGGCGTTTACGACTGCGTATTTTGCGCTGAAGAAGATCCTGGACCAGCTTGGGGTCACTGTCCCGGCATGATCGCTGAAAACGGGTCGCGGAAAATTTCAGGGTTCGAATCGAACGAATAGCTTTTTCGTACGTCAGGAGAGCGGATCGAAACCGCTCTCCTGACTCTTTTTAACCTGGCTGTCATAAGCTATGATCTCGTTCGCTTTTATCCACTAAAATTAAATTCATACTAAATCCCATGATTCAGCGCGTTTCGCGGCAGGCGGCGCGTTAATTAGTCGGTTCTCGGTCTTAACTCAAAAAGGGGGCAACAATGAAAAGGGTTTCTATTCTTCTGTTCTGTATCATTATAGTGTTCGCTTTCCCGCTTCCATCAGCGGGACGGGAGGCTGTCTTTAAGACCAGCTTCAACAGCGGTGATATTCCCTCAATCGATCAGTCGCTCGTCAGCGATTTCATCGGTATTCAATTGGCTGACGAGATGACAGTTGGGCTCTTTCGGCAGGACGAAATCACCGGCGCGATCGAACCAGGGATGGCGACGGATTGGGAACTCAGCGAAGATCGGTTGTTGATTCGGATGAATCTTTTGAAAGACGTTCCCTGGGTCCGCTATGACGCCGAGAGTGGCGCGGTCGAAGAAGTGAAAAACTGCGACGGAGGCGTCCGAACTGTCACAGCTCATGATTTCGTCTATGGAATCGAGCGGACGCTGCGGCCCGATACCGCTTCGCCTTACGCGTTCCTGGTTAATCAGGTCGTGTCCGGCGCGGCCGCCTATCATAGCGGCGAGACGACCGACTTTACGACCGTCGGCGTCAAAGCGGTCGACAATTCAACGCTCGAAATCCGGTTTACAGAGAGCGGCGAATTTAACCTGTCGATTCTTTCGATGTGGATGATGCATGCGATGCCGTCCTGGATTATCGACGGGGATACCTGTACCGAGGGACTTGGGGAACGCTGGACCGAGGCGGAAACGTACCAGGGCTACGGACCGTTCACGTTGAAGGAATGGGTCCATGATTCGAATTTGACGCTGATCCGGAATCCGTTCTGGCCTGGGACGGATTCGGTCCCCGAACCGAAGCTGGACGAGGTTCAGTACGCGCTGATCGGGGACGTCATGGCGCTTTCGGAATATGAGTCGGGGAATATGGATTACGCCGTGATTCCGGCGGGCGATTACGACCGGATCACGACCGACCCGCTCTACGCGGATCATCTCGTTTTCCAGCCGACGTCGATCGGGACGGAATGGCTGGCTTATAATTCGCTCTTAGCTCCAACCGACGACGTTCGGGTCCGGCTGGCGCTGAGTTACGCTGTCGACAAGGACGCGATCGTTCAGGCGGTCAGAGCGGGCGTCAGCGCCCCTTATTTCGTGAATCCCGGCGTTTCCGGCGCGCCGAAGCTCGAAGTTTATCCGGATCTGGGAATTATGTATGACCCTGAAAAGGCGAAGGCGCTGCTGGCGGAATACTGCGAAGAGAAGGGGATTACGCCGTCCGAAATTGAAATCATCTATGCCTACAGCACGTCAGATCAGAATAAGCTTCGCGCCGAGGCGGTCCAGTCGATGTGGGAAAAGACGCTGGGGATTAAAGTCAGCTTGCAGAACAGTGAGTGGGCAGTGTTTAAAGTTGAGCGAAAGGAAGGATTGGCGAACGTCTACCGCTCGTCATGGGTTCAGGATTACATGGACGCGAATAATTTCACAGCGGACGTATTCCTCTGCCCTGGCGGCGGGTACCAGGAAATCCTGGATTGGCCGTCGCTCGGTTGTACCGATCTGTCGAATCCGAACTATATTCGTTACGCCGATACGATCCGGACGGCGGGGAAAGAATCCGATCCCGGGAAGCGCGCCGAATTATACGCCGCCGCGGAAGAGATCCTGCTGATCGACGAGGCGATTCTGAATCCGCTGAGTTGGAATTACGCGTATGTCCTGATGAACCCGGCGATTACTGCGCCCGAATCCGCGACCGGGTACCAGCGTTGGGAGAAATGGGAAAAAGCAGGGGAATAAGCGCCTGTTCGTTTACATTTTACATAAAAAGACGGCTCATTTTTATCATGAGCCGTCTTTTGATTTCCCATTTTCCGGTTTATTTTTTCGTTTCGGGCGGCGGGAGGAGCGCCAGTCCGAGTTCTTTCAGTTGCCCGTCCATGGCCTCCGACGGAGCGCCGGACATCATATCGCGGGCGGCGTTATTCTTCGGGAACGCAATAACCTCGCGGATATTCGGTTCATTCGCCAGGAGCATGACCAGCCGGTCAATCCCGGGAGCGATTCCGCCATGCGGCGGGGCGCCGTATTCGAACGCGTCCATGATCTGATGAAACCGTTCGTCCGCGACTTCCTTCGGCAGCCCAATCAGCTTAAAGATTTTTTCCTGAAGCGACCGCTCGTGAATCCGGATCGAACCTGACGCTAACTCATAATTGTTCATGACCATATCGTACTGATCGCCGAGAATGCGTCCCGGATCGCTGTCCAGGAACGCCATATCCTCTTTGCGCGGACGCGTAAAAGGATGATGCGTCGCGTCCCAGCGGTTCTCTTCTTCTTTCCATTCAAACAGCGGGAAGTCGACAATCCAGCAGAACGCCAGGACGTTCGGATCGCGCAGCCCTAAACGGTCACCGAGCAGGATGCGCAGCCGCGCCAGGCTGTCCAGCGCTACGGCGGTTTTATCGGCGACGAAGAGCAGCAGATCGCCGTTTTTCGCGTTCATCGCCTTGAGCAATTCGGCGAATTTTTCGTCGCTGAAAAATTTTTTGAACGGCGAAGTGGTTTCGCCGTTCTGATCGATCTTGACGTAAGCGAGACCCTTCGCGCCCCAGAGCTTGACCTGCTCGGTGAGCTCGTCGAGCTGCTTGCGCGTGCTTTCGCCGAGGCCTTCGGCGTTGATCCCGCGGACCGTTCCGCCGTCTTTGACCGCGTTCACGAAAACCGAAAATTCGCTGTCCCTGACGAAATCGGAAACGTTAACGAGTTCCATTCCAAATCGCATGTCGGGAGCGTCTTTCCCAAAACGGTCCATTGCTTCCTGATACGTCAGCTTTGGCCAGGGAGCGAACAGGACTTTCTTTTCCGGCGTGATCTTCGCGATCATTTTGGTGAATAAATCCTCGACCAGGTCCAGGACATCGTCCCGTTCAACAAACGACATCTCCATATCCAGCTGGGTAAATTCGGGCTGGCGGTCGCCGCGCTGATCTTCGTCACGGAAGCATCGGGCAATCTGGAAATATTTCTCGATTCCGGCGACCTGGAGAAGCTGCTTGAGCTGCTGCGGACTTTGAGGAAGCGCGTAGAACTGCCCCGGGTAAATTCGGGACGGGACGAGATAATCGCGCGCGCCTTCGGGCGTTGTTTTGAAAAGAATCGGCGTTTCGACTTCATAGAAGCCGCGTTCGTCGAGATAGTCACGGATAAATTTGATCAATCGATGGCGCAGCCGCAAATTAGATTGCATCCGTTCGCGGCGCAGGTCGAGGTAACGATACCTGAGACGGATCGATTCCTCGGTGTTCTCCTCTTTGTTAATTGCGAACGGAAGCGGTTTGCACGTGTTTAATACGGCGACTTCGGACGCGCTGACCTCGATCTCGCCGGTTGGCAGATTTAGATTAACGGATTCGGCGGGGCGGAAACGAACCTCGCCCGTAACCTGCAACACCCATTCCACGCGAACGTCGCTGACCAGCTTTGCGAATTCCGGCGAATTTTCGGGGTTGATCACGATCTGAACCAGGCCGGAACGGTCACGCAGATCAATAAAATATACGCCGCCATGATCGCGGAAACGATGAACCCAACCGGCGAGAACGACGGTTTTTCCCGCGTCGACGGCGGTCAATTCGCCGCAGCTTCGATTTCTATACATATCGTTGGCCCTCTCTGATCCCTCGCTGCGTTCTCTTGCAGCGGAATAGATATTTGCGTGAAATTATAACGCTGATAAAGGAGGTTTAAAGATGAAAAGTGCGCCTTGGATCGGGAAGCGGACGGTTCCGGACTTTGCCGCGTGGTTCCCGCCGCAAGGTCAACCCTCGGTTCAGCTTTCTTCCAGCTTCTCGCTTCTGAGATGTTCTCGAAGCCGGCGCCGGAGGATTTTCCCGGCGTCGTTCCTCGGAAGCGCTTTGACGACGATAAACCGCTTTGGCGCGGCGTATGGAGCGATCGCGGACGTTACCGCTTTTTTCAGCCGCAGTTCGAGTTCTTCGCTCCATGCAGCCCCTTCTTTCAGGACAAGAACCGCAGCAACCGCTTCGAAGATAAGCGGATCCGGAACGGAAACGACGGCGGCATCGGCGACCGACGCGTCGGCGGTCAGGACGGACTCGACTTCAAACGGTCCGAGCAGGTGCCCGGAGGTGTTAATAATATCGTCGTCGCGCCCGATAAATTTAAAGCGTCCCTGTTCGTCGCGCGCCGCGAGATCGCCGCTCAGGTAGTATTCCCCGCTGAATTTCGACACGGTCAGGTCTGCCCGTCCAGCGTAGCTCAGGAAGGCGCTGTCCCAGCCGCAGCGCAGCGCCAGCTTCCCCACTCGAGCCGGGGAATTGTCCGGGAGCGGGACGAGTTCGTCGTCCAGCAGCGCGACTTCGGAGTCATCCGCCGCCCGACCCATCCAGCCCGGCCGAATTTCATCTCCGGGCAGGTTAGCGATTCGGATCGTTCCGGCTTCCGACTGAAACCAGGTATCATAAATAGTTCGGCCGAGGACGCGCCGGCCCCATTCATAAACCGCCTCGCTCAGCGGTTCGCCGACGCTGAAAATCGCGCGCAGTCTTTCTAACTCGAACGCTGCGAAAAATGCGTCGTCCATGCGCATCAATCCGCGCAGCGCCGAAGGCGCGGTATAAAACGTTGAGACGCCGGCGCTTCCCAGGAGAGGGAGCCACCGTTTGGCATGGAACGCGCCGGTATAGCGGATCGAGACGGCGCTGCCGAGAATTGGCCCGATGACAGAGTAGACCGTCCCGGTAATCCAGGCCGGATGCGCCGTGCACCAGTACGTTTCGCCCGGTTGGACGCCTAAAACATTTTTCATGCTGCGGAGGATTGGCTCGGCGATGCCCTGTCGATGCAGCACTGCTTTCGGGAATCCGGTTGATCCGGAGGTGAAGATCATGAATGCGGGGTCGTCCGGTCCCGGCGCGGCAGGCTCAAATCCGGATCCTGGCATGGCCGCCTTGATATCCTCCGTCCGCAGGACCATCCGCAGCCCGGGACTGGCGTCGATCGCCGTTGACAGCGCGGGAGAATCCTGGTCCAGAATCAGGACGTCCGCAGCGCCGGACCGGAAACGCACGCTCAGCGCGTCCGCGCCGTAATCGGTGAAAAGCAGACATGGGACCGCGCCTATTAAAACGGACGCCCAGAAATACACCGTCATTTCGGGTTCCGACGTCAGCGACAGGAAAACATGATCTCCCTTACGAACGCCGGCGTCTTTCAGCCCTCCCGCAATCCGTTCGACCGCCGATTTGAACTCGTTTGCTGTGAACGTGGTTTCCGTGAGGCGTCCGTCGAAGACGCGGAGAATGACGCCGGCGTCGGGCTTTTCGAAGCGATCCTGCCATGCTGAGACGAGCGTTTTCATACGTTTTCCTCCTTTTTAGTCGGCGCGTCGTCAGGCTGCCGCGGGACCTTTGCCGCGCCGATGGCATCATAATTGTACCGAAAAGTTCAGGTCAAAGGGTTTGAATTCCTGAATCGTACGGACCATCAGCCTTCGTCAGGTATAATCAGGAACGATGGAGAAATTGAAGCTGAATTGCCATATCGTCAGGGTGATCCTGATCGCGTTCGCGCTGGGAAGCTGGATCGCGGGGGGCGTTTTCGCGGAATCGTACGACGTCGACAGCGGATTCCGCCCAATTAAAGACGGCTTTTCATTTGTCAATTATGGCGAAGTCGGGTGCAGCGACCCGCTCTGTTTCCGGGAATTCCCGATCGTTAATTTAGGCGTTGACGAGATGGTCCGGCTGTTTGGACGGAGCGTCTGCGTCAATCCGGACGCGGACGAATCCTGCGCACTGTCTAAAGTTGCGGCCAGCTGGATGGAAAACGCAAATGCAGCGATGAATAACGGGCATTGCGAAGGATTGTCGATCCTGAGCGCGCTGTTTTATCGAGGCGTCCTGGCTCCGGACCGTTTCGGCGCGCCCACGGTTGATCAGCTTTTTCTTCCCGGGAATACCCGCCTTCAGCGGGAGATTGCGTACTGGTACGCGACCCAGCTGCTGACGGAGACAGTTGTCGTCGAAGAGGATCCGATCGCGCTGCTGCGAACGCTGATTCTGGCGTTGCGCGAGAATCCGGACCGGATCATTCAGCTGGGGCTTTACCGCCGTGATCGTCAGTTCGGCCATACCGTCAGCGCGTATGCGATCCGGGATATGGGAGAAGGGATCTTCCGCGTCATGGTCTATGACAGCAACTTCCCGGCAATCGAACGTTTTATCACGATCGACGTGAAGACGAACAGCTGGCAATATCTCGGTTCGTCTCTCCCGACGGCGAAGACGACGATTTACAGCGGCGAAGGGACGTTTAATCCGATCCGGCGGATCGAGATGAACGAAAAACTGGACGGGTTCCATTGCGAATTCTGCCCAACGCCTGAAGAGGCGTCGGACGCGCCAGTCCGAATCGTGACGAACGGGAAAACGGATATCTTCATCGCGGACGAAACCGGGAAAAAAGCGGGCGTGGATTGGAAAACGGGCGAATCGTTCGACGAACTCCCCGGCGTTACCTTCCGTCAGATCCTGGGGACGAACAGCGCGGTTTTCCCGCGCGATCAGCAGTATTTTTTCTGGCTGAATTCGCCGAACGATCAGCAATGGCAGCGATTTCATGTTTCGCTGACCGAGCCAGGGTCGATCCTGACGCTGACGAACGTTCTGGAAAGCTATGAATATCCGACGCTGACGTATCGGCCGGCGGATCCTGACGCGAATATTTCGTTTGAGTCGTTCGACGTTCTGGCTTCTCCGAACGCGCTTCCGGAAATCAGCTACGTCGTCGCGAACCAATCGGTCGAAGCGCGGATCGCTTTTCAGCCGGAGGCGATCGGTAATTTGGAAGAGGTTCCGAATCTGAATATCTTTTTATTCCATGATGAAAGTATTGGAACGATTGCGATCGAGGTGTATCCAGCGAAGGAGAGCGAGGCGAGCGCCGCGGCGGAGGATTTTTCGCTGCGGTTTAATGGGCGGATCGAGCTGTATCAGGGCGAGAAGGCGCTGACGGCGGAAAGCGCGGCTTTCCTGCAACCGGTTGAAATCGGGCTGGGGGGACGATTTACGTTTAATTACCTTGAGTGGGGCGAGACAGGGCGGCTGCGGTTCGACGTTCTGCCGTCGGAAATGGGACTGATCTGGACGTTTGACGCGGAGTAGCGTTGGTTTGTCAATGATGCGTTTACTTCAGTCGAACTCATATCCCACTCACCGCCTGATTTTCCTCTCCGTTTCGTTCCCTGATTTTTAGACGAATATTATGGTAAAATACGGTCAGGCTCTAAAAAATCAAGTAAAGGTAAAAAACGTGACCCAAGAGATTTTCTTTTCGCTGATTCTCCCAGCGCATAACGAACAGGAGCGGCTCCCGGGCTGTATCGAGAAAGTCGCGGCGTTCGTTTCGACGTTTAAATACCCGATCGAAGTCCTGATCGTCGAGAACGCAAGTTCGGATAAAACGTTCGAGCTCGCGGAGTCATACGCGGAAAAGTTCGAGTGGCTCCGGGCGATTAAGGACGATCAGCGCGGGAAAGGACGCGCTGTCCGGACCGGAATGCTCGCCGCACGCGGAAGGATTCGCTTTTTCGCCGACGTTGATTTTTCGATGCCGATCGACGAGATTTATAATTTCCTTCCGCCGCGAATGACGGATCGGTTCGACGTTGCGATCGGATCGCGCGAGGCCGAAGGCGCGGTCCGCTACGACGAGCCGGAGCTCAGGCATTTCACAGGCAGAGTTTTTAACTGGGTCGTCCGGATCCTCGCGGTCCATGGCCTGAAGGACACCCAATGCGGATTTAAATGTTTCACGGCGGAAGCGGCGGAAAAATTATTCAGTAGGCAGAAAATCGACGGCTGGGCGTTCGACGCCGAGGTCCTCTTCATTGCGCAGCGACTGGGACTGCGTATCATCGAGGTTCCGGTACAGTGGTACTACGACGGATCGAGCAAGATTCATATCTGGAGCGACGCGATCAAGATGATTCGCGAGCTGGTCCAGATTCGGATTAACGCATGGAAAGGGCTTTACAAATAAAGCGCATTATGCCGACGCTGACATATGAGAAGGCTCTTCAGATGGAGGGCTTTTTTTGTATCGCCGGGATTGACGAAGCTGGACGCGGAGCCTGGGCCGGACCGGTCAGCGCCGCCGCCGTGATCCTCCCCAACGCGCTGGACGCGTCGTTTTCCGCTTCGATCCGCGACAGCAAGCTGCTGACCCCGGCGCAGCGGAAAACCGCTGCGGTCGAAATCCGGGAGCGCTGCGTCGGCGCGTCGATCGCGTTCGCGACTGCGGCTGAAATTGACGAAATCGGGATTTTAAACGCGACGAAACTGGCGATGACGAGAGCCATTTCGGGCCTGATCCCCGCGCCGGACGCGCTGCTGATCGATTTTATCCGGCTGGATTCGCTGCGGATGCGCCAGCGGACGCCGGCGCATGGGGACCGCGACTCGCTGACGATTGCGGCCGCGTCGATTTTAGCGAAAACGGCGCGGGACGAATGGATGGAACGCGCCGCAGAGGCGGCTTATCCCGGTTACGGTTTTGCACGGCATAAGGGATACGGGACCCGGATCCATCAGGAGGCGCTGACAACGCTGGGCGTCTCCCCGATCCATCGGCATTCCTACGCCCCGGTCCGCAGCGCCGCTAAAAGGATCAACGCGCTCCGGCTTACGTCCTGATATAGCGCTGGTTCCGGCTGTTCGGCTTCTCCGGAACCGTCATCGCGACCAAACCCTGATCCATCGCCGGCGTCAGATAATGCTTACGGAACGTCTCTCTGGACCTCAATCCCAACAGCGTCATCAGCTCGATCGCTGAATAGGAAACCCCATACGCCATAACGTTCAGCAGCCTCCCGATATACGTGTTCGTTTCAGCTCCCGCGATACGCAGCTGATCCAGAGCTTCGTCGAGAGCCTGATCGATCCGTTCCAGCATGAATTCGACAAAGCCGATAGAATCGCCGCGCCGATTCGACGCGGCGATCGCTTCATAGTATCCGTCCTGAAATTTTTCGATCTGGTTTTCCAACGGAATCGATTCGTATACAGGACGCCACTGAGCCAGCAGCGCTGAATGCCAAAGCCTCGCCATCCGGCCGTTCCCATCCGAAAACGGATGAATAAAAACGAATTCATAGTGAAAAACCGCGGACAGGATCAGCGGATGAATCTCCGCGCGATTCGCCTTCATCCATGAAAATAACTCAGCCATCAAGCCCGGGACGTTCCGAGCCGGCGGCGCGATAAAAACGCACTGGTCCCCAGAGAAAACGCCCTCTTCGCCTTTTCGGAAGCTGCCCGATTCAGCGATCAACCCAGCGGTCATTACCCCATGAATCCGCTTCAGATCCTGAAGATTATACGGGTCTATCTCCTGAAGCTGATCGTAGGCCCAAAACGCGTTTTTCACCTCCTGAATTTCGATCCGATCCCCGATCACGGCGCGACCGTCGATAACGTCGCGGACTTCGGAAAGCGAAAGGGAATTCGCCTCAATCCTCAACGAAGCATGAATCGATCGGATCCGATTATTCCGGCGCAGCCGCGGCCTGACGTCCAACGCTCCACAGCTGACGACTTTTTCAGTCTTCTCTGAAATCGTCGCGACCAGCCTGAGCGCTTTATTCGTAATGATAAAAGGCGGCGTATACCCGGCCATGTTCGCTCCCTGTTAACTTGCGTATTACCTTGCGTATTATCTTACTCGTTTTTGATCAGCGAGGAGAAGCGGAACGGGGAACGCATTATTCACGGACCGGCCCAGCGTCTTCCCTGGCATTTCTGATTCCGCCAATCCAGCAACATGACGCCAGTCCCGACGGATTCAGATCAACGCGCAGCCTGATTTATAATTAGCGCATGAATAAGAAAATAAGTTTCCTGATTCTCGCCGCGCTGCTGACGCTGAGCGGCTGCCGGTTACCGACGGAAACGATTCGCGAAGCTGAAAAAGAAATCGACGGAGCGAACGCGCCGAAACGGCTGACAGTCCTGCTGACCGGGATCCCGGCGAACGTGAACCTTCTCGGGACGTTATCCGAATCCGGGGCGACGATCGCCGACGCGCTTTTCGACGGACCGTTCGACGAGATCAACGGCGAGGAGTTCCCGGTGATCTTTTCGAGCGTCAGCGTCGAAACGGAAGCTGTCGAAGTCGTTCCCGGCGAAACGATCTACAGCGCCGCCGAACGCGCCGAACCGCTTACGCTGGACACGCGCGTCATCCCGGCGGATAGCGAGGCTGTCTGCGGTTACAGTAATTGCGGCGTGACGCTGGCGACGCTCCCGCCGGGCGCACCGCTCCGACTGACGCGGGCGACGGTAACGTTTATCCTTCGCGACGAGCTCCGCTGGTCAGACGGCGAACCGGTTACGGCGGAGGACGCGGCGCTTTCCTACGAGTTATTCGGCGCAGGGAGCGGCGCTTCGGAAAGGACCGGGACGTACGAAATCGTCGGCGACCGTTCGCTCCGCTGGGTCGGGATTCCCGGATACGTTCCGGCTCGTCTGGCCGACGTCTTTCTCGCCCCGATCCCATCGCATTCCTTCCACGGAAAGAGCCTTGAAGAAATTCTTTCAGACCCAACGTTCACTGAGCGTCCGTCAGGCTGGGGCGCGTATCGTTTCGCTGATTCGAAGCGGGAAGACGGATCGCTTTTTTTAGAACGGAACCCATACTATTTTGGCGGCCCGGCGCCTTACGATGAAATCGTCTTCGCAGCGCGGGGCCGCGGCGAGGACAGCTTTGCCTACGCGCTGACCCATGGGAGCGGAACGATCACACAGTCGGGAATCGATTTCAGCGATCGAATCGAGCCGCTCTTAGAAGACATTCGCGATCGGAAGCTCAGCGCGTCGATCTATCCGACGCTCGACGTCCGGGAAATTATTTTCAACTTCGAAAGCGCGAACCTGCCGTTCCGCGAGCTGATCGCGGACAGCGCGGCCCGAAGCGCGTTAACGCAGTGCGTCGATCGAGCGCGCCTGATCCGGGAAATCGTCTATGGCCAGTCGGAAATCCCGGTCGCGGCTTACCCGTCGTTCCATGCGCTTTCGGGTGGAGTCGAAGGATATATCGGCTACGATCCGGCGAACGGACGCGAAACGGTCGCCGCGCTGGGCGGAGAGGGGCTCCCGCTGAAGCTGACGTATATTGCAGGGGAGACGAACCGCCGAACCGCCGCTTTCGTCCGCGACGGCTGGCGGGACTGCGGATTGGCGGTGGAAATCGAAGAAATCCCGCTTCAGGCGTTCGGACAGCTCCAGCGCGGGGAATTCGACGCGGCGCTGACGCTCCGGCCCGGGGGAGCGCTCCTCCCCTGCCGCGCGTGGCTCTCAACGGAGCGGCCCGACGACGCCGCGGACGGAAGCGGGATTAACCTGAGCCGGTTCGGCTCGAAGGATGTCGACGCTCTCTGCGCCGCGGCGCGGTTCAGCCCGCCGATCGGCGGCGGCGATTCGATGATCCGAACGGCGCAATCGATTTTTAACACCATGGCGATCACGATCCCGCTGTATTTCGAGCCGCGTTTTGCGCTGACAACGGCGGATGTCTGCGGCGTGGCGTCGGTGATCGGAATGCGCTCGATCCTCTGGAACGTCGAGCGATTAAGACCGGCGGGGATCGGTGAAGATTGCTACGCGCCGCAGTGGAACGATATTTACCAGCAGCTTTTTATAAATTGATGAACCGTTTTCGAAAATGATCCGTATATGAAAATAAGGAGTCAGAAAAGATGAAAAAATTATATCGAAGCTCACAGGATCGGATTATCGCTGGCGTCTGCGGCGGGTTGGCGGAATATCTGGAATTAGATCCTTCATTAGTACGGCTGGTTTTCTGCGTCCTGTCGATCCTTGGCGCGGGCGGCTTCTTTGTCGTCTTGTACGTGGCGATCATGCTGATCGTCCCGGTCAATCCGGGTCCCGCCGGTCAGCAGACGGTAAATTATTCGACCGTAAACGAATCGGTCCGGTACCACGATGGGACGCGCGAAGAGGCGGGCAGCGTCGTTATTGAGGGCAAACGCCCGGGCGGAGCGCCCGAAAACAGCGATCATTCGAACGAATCGGTCCTGAAATAAAGTTCGAGCGCGCCGAACGAATGGGAGGAATAATGTGGATCGTTATTTTCGGATTTTGGACGGCGCTGACCGGAGGAATCGTTATTACGGGATTGATCAAAGAAAACGCCCGAACGCCCTGAGCCGAGGCGCACCCTGCGTCAAGCGTATCCGTACCATACAGAAAGAGCAACGAAAAAGGGAAATCCTCGCTGCTCTTTTTTCAACAACCCGTTCAGTACCGAAGCCGGGATCAGACCCAGCCGCGCGCTTTCATCGCGTTGACAACGCGTTCGATCGCGACCATGTACGCCGCGTCGCGCATGTAAACCTTGGACGAAGCCTGCTTATCGTAGACCGAATTGAACGCGTTCGTCATCTTTTCATCCAGCCGTTCGAGGACGGTCTCCTCCGACCAGTAGAAGTTCGCGTCGTTCTGAACGCCTTCAAAATAGGAGCAGGTAACGCCGCCGCAGTTGCAGAGGAAATCCGGAATCATGAAGATCCCACGCGACTTGATCACGTCATCCGCCTCGATCATCGTCGGCCCGTTCGCGGCTTCGGCGATAACTTTGACGTTCTTACTGATTTTATCGACGTTATCGGCGCGAATCTGTCCTTCGAGCGCGGCAGGGACGAGAACGTCGACGTCGAGACCCAGCCAGTATTCGCCGTCATGGACCTGATAACCGGCTTCGATCGCTTTCGCGCGATCGACCATTCCATACGCATCCGTAATTGACATCAGGAAGCGCGGATCGACGCCATCTTCCTTATAGTAAGAATAGCTGACCTTATCGACCCGATCCCAGCAGGTTACGCATTTCACGACCATGCCGAGACGGTTGATAAGATTCGTCGCAGTGTACTGGCCAACGTTGCCGAAGCCCTGGATCGACGCGGTCATACCTTTCGAATTCAGCCCCAGCTTCTTCAGCGCTTCGCGAATGCAGATCATGACGCCGAAGCCTGTCGCCTGCGTCCGGCCGAGCGAACCGCCCGCGCCGAGCGGTTTCCCGGTCACGACGCCGGGCGTAAACGAGCCGGAAAGCTGACTGTACTCGTCCATGAACCAGCACATCATCTGAGCATTGGTTCCCATATCCGGGGCGGGAACGTCCGTCCGCGGGCCAAAATTCTTCCAGAGCGCGCGAACGTAAGCGCGAACGAGGCGCTCCTTTTCACCGGCGCTGAGCGTCGTCGGATCAACGACGATTCCGCCTTTCCCGCCGCCGAGCGGAATATCCGCGACCGCCGTTTTCCAGGTCATCCAGGTCGCTAAAGCCCGGACCGTGTCGAACGTCTCGGCCGCGGAGAAGCGCATCCCACCCTTATTCGGGCCGCGGGAATCGTTATGCTGAACGCGGAAGCCCTCAAAGACTTTCGTTTCGCCGTTATCCATCCTGACGGGAATGCGAACATGATATTCGCGCATCGGCCAACGGAGTAAATCCCGGACGTTATTACCGAGTCCAAGCATGTCCGCTACGTGATCAAACTGTTTTTGGGCAAGGGTAAAGGGGTTGATTAAATCGCTCATACTGTTTTCAAATCTCCTTTGAACAATGAAATCCAGAAAACTTTCCTTGTCGAAATTGTAACAAACCTGCCGCCGATTCCCTACTGATTAACCGTCCTATTTGTCAGACAAATGTCACATCTTTTTGGGGATGCGAACAGGAGTCAAGGGCGCGCAATATCTACCCTTCAACTAACGCTAATAAATTCTCACGGCAGATTTTGTTGTACGCCTTCTGACTAATTCGTCCGTTTTCAACGCCTTCGTCCAAAAAATGAGACAGTTCGCGATAGTTTTTAATCGTGCAATAATCAACGCCAAAAAACAGTTTATCCTGAAACTCCTCTAAAAATTTATAGCCAAATTCCGGGTCTCGCATGATCGCGTTTTCACCGGAACCGGCGGAAAGGTCAGCCAGCATATTCGGATAATTCCGCATGAGCTCCACAACGCGACCGCCGGGAGTAACCGGCGTCTTCTGATCGCGCCCCCGGTTTTCAACCGTGCAGTCTCCGCTGATTTCCGACCACCATTTATGACTATGCCCAATCAGTCTCAATTTCGGAAATTTCTGAAGCGTCGCTTCGATATTATATAAACCGAGTCCGTCAACAATCCCATAATCGTCACCCTGCCAGCCAATATGGAACAAAATCGGCAAATCACATTTCTGCGCATGATAAAAAGCGTTTTGCATCAAGGGATCTTCAACTGGAAGGTTCGCGGTAAACTCGCCAATACCTTTTGCGCCAAGCGACTTGTAATACATTAGAATAATTGATAAGTCCGAACGCGGATGATTTTCAATCCATCGCGGATCAATATTGCAGAACCACCAGCCAATCGTTTCCGGATACATTTCAGAGGCGATCCGAGCTTCGCGATTGGTAAACTGATCCGACATATGCTCCGGCGAAACGAGAGGCAGCGCAACTCCTTTCTCAACACCAATTTTGTCATACATCCCGCGCAACTCTTCGCAGGTTAATCCCATATCCTGGCCGCCTGCCATACAAGGGTACGTTTTTTCCAGCAACACGTGCGCATGAATATCCAATTTCTTTATTATCATATTTCATCCTCATTTTCAAGATTAGCGTTTCCGTACAGCAAAAAGGAAATCTCCGATTCTCTTATAAATAATTATCAATCCGAGTGAACTCCCGAAGCAGCTCAGGCAGCTCGTTCTTTCTTCCAGGGAGGAACGCTCGGCAAACATCTGTCAAACCTGACCAGCTGTTCCTCCTGCGCAGCGCCGCTATACCTCTGGTAGTAAAAATCGTCAATACCCTGCAAATAAAACGCCTTCCAGGAATTTATCTCATCGAGCGGACGAATCGGAAAAAACAGGATCGAATTATCAGCCGCAGCCTTCCAGTCGCCAGGCGCATCCCCAATCATAATCGCGTGATCAGCGTGATAAAAATCTTTGACCGCCGCAATAATCTCTTTCTTACTGCCGTCTTCCTGCGCGCCCAGAAACGTTACAAATTGGTCAAGCCCATGCTCACGCCATTCTTTCACCAAGGCTTCTCGCGGCGTCGCCGATACAATGACAATATCCGCGAACTCGCTCAGCTTTTCAAGACTTTCCCGAACAAACGGGAAAGGAGGGATCCCATAGACCATCTTCGCGACATTCCGATTCATTTCATAAGACCAATCAAGCGCTCTCACCAGTTCGGCTTCGTCGCTTCGCTTTGACAGCGCTTCGTTATTAAGGATCGGAGCCGTTTCGACCCAGCGGCGAAACTGACCATATTCAGGCATTTTAAATCCGCGGTCCCTGACTTCATCCCGTTCACGAAGCAAATCCAAAACCCGGATAATTGCATGAAACCGACTGCAGCCCCGCGTCTTAGAATACAAATTAACAAATTCCCACGCCTCCCTTGCCAGGCTTGAAACAGCTTGCAATTCCCATTTATAGATCGTAGCAGGACAGAAGCACTCTTTATGCTTGATCTCCATCGTATCGAACGCGCATCCGTCAGAATCGATGCAAACCAAAAAATTACGTTTCGCTATATACGGGTTCTTCGAAAGATCAACGATCATTTTATCCCTCGCCCAGGATATACTTCTCAATTGCCTTCGCGAAGCCATCCCGGTCCGATCGATCCGTTATAACGTCGGCAATTTCTTTCAGCTTAGCGTCAGCGTTTTCCATCGCGACCCCCAACGCTGCCCGGCTAATCATGGAGCTGTCCATTCCCATGGAGTCCCCAATGCTCATTACGTTTTCAAACGTAAGGCCTAAACGTCCCAAAATCGCCTCAATCGCCTTAACTCGATCGGTCGCAGTGCTGTAAAATTGAATATCCTGCGTCGAGCCGTCTAAAAATTCTACGTAAGGTCTTTCTTTCAAGCCTTGAATAATCGGCTGTTGCATGTCCTCCCGAACGCCATACAGATTAATTTTCTCAATTCCAATATGCTGCTCAAGAAAGAAATCGGACAATTTTCCATAAATTCCAATCTGCTTCCCAGATTCGAGATACCAAACGTGATGAGGCGGGACGGCGTACTTCCATAATTCATCCAGAATCTCCTGCTCAAAGTAGAGGCGACCTTCCGCGGCGACCTCGCTATATATCTGACGACCTTCATAAAGGGCGCAGAGCTCCGCAGATTGCTCCAGCGTAAACGTTGCCTTATACAGAATTTCACCGGTCAGCCGATCGATAACGCGAGAACCAGCAGCCGTAACCCAATATCGAAAAATCTGATTCCCATCAATTTGGGGCGGAAACATATCCGCACTGCGTCCCGAGCAAGGGACGCAATAAATCCCTCTCTTCGCGCATTCTCGGAGAGCCCGCATATTACGAAAGCTCAGCCAGGTCTGGTCTTTTTGAAGCGATGTCCCGTCAAAATCGATCGTGATCAATTTGATTTTACTGCTGTCAAACATATTTTGAACCCCTCCAAAGCAAATATAAATTACATATCAATATCAGCGTTTCCGGTCAGCCTGAAAAATAACAGCATTGACCCAACAACCATAACAATCAACATGGTTGAAAGCGCTGAGGCAACTCCATAAGCGCCACGGCTAACCTGATGAAATAAAGATACAGACAAAGTCGCAGTTTTAGCGCTATACAGCATCAATGTAGAAGATAACTCCTGAATAAGGGTAATCCAACTCAGAATCGCGCCCGATATAATCCCCGAAGTCATCACTGGCATAGTGATATTAAAGAAAGTTGGCACCGAACCATACCCCAAAGACATCGAAGCCTCTTCGATTCCGGGATTCATCTGCCGAAGAATGGACGCGCTTGATCTCAGCGTATAGGGCATGCGCCGAACAATATACGCGATAACAATAATCGCTCCCGTTCCGCCCAAGGCTAAGAAGTTGAGAGAGTCTTTCGTAAGCGTAATCATATGCCCCAGGATACGGATCGTCCTTTCATCCGCGATTCGCTGCGCAGTTTCTTCAGAGAATGACATTGGAATTCCGATTCCATTGTTATAGCAAATCAGAAGCATCAGGCCAAAAATGACCCCGGATAAAACGTAAGGTATCTGTGCGCATGTATCAAGAACCCGCGAGAAAACGTTCCTCCGCCGTACAGTGATATAGGCAAACATAGTCCCGAAAATAACGATAAAGACCAGCGCGGCAAGCGCAAATTTAAGCGTATTAACCAGCGACGATCCCATTTTATTCCAAGCATCGACATAATTTTTCAAAGTCCATGCATCCTTGATGATGCCATGCTTAACTTCGCGAAATGAAAGAACCGTACAATAAAGGACAGGGAGCAACGCGAGAAAAGTAACCAGATAAACATAAAAGTGGGCTGCGATATTCCCGATTCCTGTAATTTTCTTCGCGACAGGCGGATTCAGCATACTCATATTGTAGTTTTTTCGGCTAAAATGCATTTGCAACAGGAATACTACAATCGCGACAAGGATCATAACAAAAGCAATAGAGGAAGAAAAGAAGGCATCAGATCCCTCCTCGCTTAGCCATTCGTTATAAACCAGCACGGGCATCGTTGTAAACCCTTCGCCAATTAAACGAGGAGTACCATAATCAGCAAACGCCCGAAGAAAAACGATCGCCCCACCAGCGAGAATTGTCGGCGTTACCAACGGAAGGCTGACCTTAAGAACTTTTTTAAGACCATGATCGCCGAGGCTTTCAGCCGCCTCAATCAGCGTCGCGTCAACTTTTTTCAGCGCCCCTTTTGTATACATATAAATATAAATAAAAAGGTGAAGCGTAAAAACAATCATAATCCCGGTAAAGCCATAAATACTCGGGAGCTTAATACCGTGAGACGCAAAAAACTTCGTGACACTTCCCGCGCGTCCGAACATCAAAATCCAGGAATAAGCGCCAATAAAAGGCGGCGAAAACATCGAGACAACGATCAGCACATTGATGACCCTGGATCCGAATATTTTAATATTCGTTGTGATATACGCTAAAGAAACCCCAATAACTGAAGCAAGAATCGTCGAAACGATCGTCACTTTGATCGAATTCCAGATAGCCTGCCGATAATAATCGGTAGATACGAACTTGACGAAGTTTGAAAGTGAAAAGTGCCCAGGATTATCTACCGACTGAAAAGCGTTCGTGACCAGATGCGTAATCGGATAAATTAAAAAAAGCCCGAAGAAAATCAATGCAACAAAGGTCATGAAGCTCCAGAAATCGATCCGATAACGCTTATTGAACATTTCTATCCACTCCTGCTAAAAGCGTTGTTTCATCCTGCTTGTCGAATAGATTAATCCGACGCGAATTCACGCCTAAATAAATCGTTTCGCCTGGTTCGTATATCTTCGTAACGCTGGACGTATCAACGGTTACTTCAACATGCGCGCCATTCCCACAATCAACAATATACTGGATATATTTTCCCAGAAAGAGCTTCATCAAAACTACCGCCGCCATGCCCGTATCCTTTTCCGCAAGAATAAATTCTTCCGGCCGAATAAAGACAAGAATCTCTTTCTGCTCGCGCAGCGGCCTTACACCCGAGACTTGAATATCAAACCCCGTATCCAGCCGAATCAACGTCGCGCCCTGAATCTGCTCCAGAACTGTCCCGATAAACCGATTGCTATGTCCAAGAAAATTCGCAACAAACGTATTAAAGGGCCGCGAATAAATACTTTCAGGACTTTGGACCTGTTGAATAACTCCCTTATCCATTACCGCAATCCGATCCGAAATGGCAAGCGCCTCTTCCTGATCATGGGTAACATACACTGTTGTAATCCCAATTTTTTTCTGGATTTCGCGAATCGCCTCGCGCATCTCGATCCTCAGCTTCGCGTCGAGATTCGAAAGCGGTTCATCCATCAACAGCACCTGAGGGCGAACGACAATTGCACGCGCGAGCGCCACCCGCTGCTGCTGACCGCCGGAAAGCTTATCCGGATAACGATCCTTATATCGCGAAATCTGAACCGTTTCCATGATCTTATCAACACGGATTTTTATTTCATCTTTTGAAAGCTTTTTATTTTTAAGCCCATACTCAATATTGCCGTATACCGTCATATTGGGAAAAATTGCGTAGCTCTGAAAAACCATCCCGAAGTTTCGTTTATAAACGGGCACGTGGTTAATAACTTTGTCATCAAAAGCAATTGTCCCGGCTTCAATCGAATTAAACCCGGCGATCATCCGAAGCAACGTCGTCTTCCCGCATCCGCTCGGACCCAGCAGCGTAAACAACTCTCCCGGATTAATATCCGCTGACAGATCCTGAATCACAACGTTGTCCCCATACACCTTTTTCACGTGTTCAATATGAATTGAAACAGCCATTCTTCCTCCCTAACGTTCCGGGTCCCCAAAGATCGGGAACCCGGAACGCCGTTGACGCACAAGAGACAATTTAGTTAATCGAACTGATTAATTCCTGGAGCCGGGTTTTCAGATCTGTATTCTCGGCAACCCAATCAACCGGATAATTCATCGCAGGAAGCTCATCGCTCCCCGGAACATTATCCAACCCGGTAAACATGACATCAGGACGAACCGAGCGCATCAGACATACATCCGCCAAAGCCTGTTGAACGTCCCGGGAAATAACAAAGTCAACAAACGCCTTGGCATTATCGACGTTCCGGCTATTTTTAATGACACCCATGAACGAATTGCGAAGCGTAATTCCTTCTTTCGCGTAAACCGGCGAAACGTCGACGCCATCACGCATGAGCTGAAGGATGAGTTCTTCGTTTGTAATACCCACTGCGTATTCGCCATTCGCAACCGCCTGCGGAACTTTTAAGGAGCTGCTCTGTAGTTTTTTGTCCAGATTGACGAAGTATTTTTTGACGAAATCCCAATTGTCATCCATCGTATTATTATTCTTCTTCGCTATCGCCGCCAGCATGTTAATCACTTGCTCGCGAGCTGACGAAGAGGCCGATGGGTCAACATAGCTGATATTCCCTTTCAGCGCCTCATCAGTCAACGACTCCCATCCATCAACAATAATACCAAGATCAGAAATCATCTCATTATTCACGATAATCGTATTGACATTAATCTGCATCGGAGTATACATATCCGTTTCCCCGCAATACGACGGCAGACACTCAGCTTTAGCAGGAGACACATACGGCTGAAGAAAATCGACCAACCCGGCGTAAACGCTATAAGAGCCGCCTAATAAAACGTCACCCTGCGGGTTCTCAGCTTCCGCTTCGATTCGCGCCGCAAGTTCGCCCGTACCATTAACAATAAACTCGATTTCGCAATCTGGATAACGCTCTTCCCAAAGTTCTGTCAGGACTTCTACCTCATCTTCGCTCCCTGCGCAATATACGACCAATTTTCCAGTCGGAATATATCCTTCCCCAGGCGCCGAATCAAAGGCAAAAACCGCAGACCCGACCACGAGAACCATCGTCAACACAAACCACAATACGCACAAAACACTTCTTCTCATCTTTATCTCCCCTTTTTATGAATTGAACTTTTTGCAATGAAGCAGATCAGCATATCGAAAAAACGCTTTATTTAAGGAGTAGAGAATCGAATACTCCCGGTTTATCCTGTTTTAATCCGCTACAATGCAATTCGCGATTAAATTTTACGAAATTAGGGCATATTCTGCCATGTAAATTTATGGAATTTTCATGTATCCTTCTATTTTTCAAAGCTAAAAAAAAGAAATGAAAACAGTTTCTTTCAAATAAATAACCGGGGCGATTAAACCAGAATTCAGCTAAGCGTCAACATCCAGAGGAGCGCCAACCCTGGACAAAGGCGGAAAATGACTTGAATGTGCTTTTCGGTATCGCGAAGGCGCCAACCCAGTATAAGCTTTAAAAACCTTACTAAAATGAAATTGGTCGTAAAAACCCAATTGCGCAGCAATTTCGCTGAGAGAAATCGTCGGATCCGAAAGGTATTCGATCGATCGCGCGATCTTCATATTTTGCGTATACGCCGTAATCGTTTCACCGGTAACCTGCTTAAATAGCTTGCTCAGGTAATTCGGTGAAAGCGAAACGTAATCGCTTAGATCGTTAAGCGAAAGAGACTCATGAATTCTCTCTTTAATGTACCGCTGAAGCTCGAAAACAACCGCATTCATCCAGACATGACCTGGGGATTCGCTGCTGAAGCTCATTTTCTGAAGCAGCAGCGATAAAAAAGCCTTAATGTAACTGGTAACAGCTTCCTCTGAGCCTCTCCGTTTCAGCGCCTGTTCCGCGCAGATCTCGCCGACAATAAAATTTCCTGGGATATATAAGTCAGTCCCATAGACCTTGTTTTTTCCATCTTTAGAATAAATACTATAGCCGGTTCGAACGATTTCGCTGGTTACGCTGATCCAAAGAATCTTCGCAGGACGGTTGGAATAAGAGATTCCCTGGAGACAGTGATAAATCCCCTGAGAGATGATACAAAACTGATTCCGGCAAAGCTGATAAAAATCCTCGCCGATTTGAATGTCGCTGCTCTGATCTATCTGAATCGCAATTTCATAGAACTGATGAAATTCGGCTGCAGCCTGTTTTTCCCCAGCGCCAAGGAAGTTGGCAATCCCTGGCCCCAGCTTAGCGTAATAATTTACATAAAATTTTCCAAGATTATCAGGCCTGATTTCTTCGCGGATATAGGATAATACGTCAACAATTTCCCCGACCATGAAAAAAATTATACTGCATCAAGTTTCAAAAAACGCTCATCTAAACAGCGGGCCAGATTAATTTTTTACATTCTTTTCCATTAAACATCCATGGAACACAACCGCCGACTTCAATATAATAATTCGTAAACCGGCCTCCTGAATGCATTAAAAAGAATGCATCCACCGTCAGGAAAGACGCCAAAGAGTCGGGATGGCCTGAAAGGAATTTCATGAAAACGCTTTGTAAAGACGATTTGCACATTAAAATTTTTAACACAAGATCAGAAATGGGAACCGCCGCGGCAAAAGATTTCTCAGCACATGTAAAAAAAATTCTCGAGACCAAAGATTTCCTTCGAATTATATTCGCAGCTGCGCCGTCTCAAATTGAATTTCTATCTGCGATCGCTGCGGATAAAACAATTGAATTCAACCGATTTGACGCATTTCATATGGACGAATATATCGGACTTGAAAAAGACTCGCCTCAATCATTTGGGAACTTCCTGCAACGACATATTTTTTCTCTCCGTGAATTCCGGTCCATCCGCTATATCGATGGACAAAATTCAGATCCGGAAGCTGCGTGTCGAGAATACGCAAGATTCCTCACCGAAAAGCCGATCGATATCGTATGCATGGGAATTGGCGAAAATGGGCATATTGCGTTTAACGATCCGCCCACGGCCGATTTCCAGGATCAAAAAATCGTAAAAGTCGTGGAGTTAGACGAAACATGCAGAATGCAGCAGGTTCATGACGGTTGTTTTCCAGAAATTGCCGCAGTGCCAACCCACGCGATTACGTTAACAATTCCAACGCTAACCTCAGCGGGAACTCGTTTCTGTGTCGTTCCCTCCGCTACAAAAGCGAATGCTGTCAAGCGCATGATTCAGGACCCGATCCATGAAAGCTGTCCATGCACGATCCTTCGCAGGACAAAAAACTCGACCCTATACCTGGACGCTGACAGCAGCGCTT
The DNA here is from genome assembly GCA_001717545.1 of Anaerolineaceae bacterium oral taxon 439. Lineage (NCBI taxonomy): Bacteria > Bacillati > Chloroflexota > Anaerolineae > Anaerolineales > Anaerolineaceae > Anaerolineaceae bacterium oral taxon 439. The sequence goes on from CP017039.1 coordinate 54,177, forward strand.
TACTTTAGGCAGAGGTCAGCATGAAGACCCTTATTAAGAACGTAAGAATTGTTGACGGAGGGGAAATTCAATCTGGACATATTCTCGTTGAAAATCGAAGAATAAGCGCAATTCTGCCGTTGGGAGCCGAAATAGACGAGGGAATCGTCTATGACTTTTCTGGTTTGTACGCTTCGGCAGGGTTTATCGACACGCATACCCACGGAGGCGGCGGACATGACTTCATGGACGGAACGCTGGACGCGTTCATCGGCGCATGCCAAATGCACCTGAGACATGGAACCACAACCATCATCCCTACGACACTCTCCGCCTCGGAAGCGGAATTAATCCGGAGTGTCGCCGCTTTCCGGGAAGCTCAGGCAAAGCAAAAAAACACGCAGTGCCTTCACGGACTTCATATGGAAGGGCCTTACTTCGCCATGAACCAGAAGGGCGCCCAAGACCCGCAATATATCAGAGACCCAGACCCCGCCGAATATCGACGAATTATTGACCTTGCGGATGGCGCTATCGTTCGTTGGTCAGTCGCTCCAGAACGTACAGGCGCAATGGAGATGGGAGACTTTCTAACGGCAAACGGAATATTACCCTCCATCGCACATACCGACGCGACCTATGCTGATTGCGTTGAGGCGATTCAGCATGGATATACTCACGTTACGCACCTGTACTCCTGCACTTCGACCATCACGCGAAAAAGCGGATTCCGAATCCTCGGCGTCACCGAAAGCGCATATTGCTTAGATGAGCTTACGGTTGAAGTCATTGCCGACGGCTGCCATCTTCCGCCGGAACTACTGAACATGGTTGTAAAATGCAAAGGCGTCGACCGTGTCAGCTTAGTAACCGACTCGCTGCGGCCGGCCGGGCTTGACGTTGCGACCTCAATCGCCGGCAGCCTTGAAAATGGGAAGCCCTGCATTATTGAAGACGGCGTTGCGAAACTTCCAGATAGAAGCGCTTTTGCAGGCAGTATCGCAACGGCGGACCGGCTTGTGCGAACCATGTGGAAAAAGGCTAATGTTCCATTAACGGACACAATCAAAATGATCACGGAGAACCCAGCCAAATTACTGAAAATCGACGACCTGAAGGGCCGCCTTTTGCCTGGGAAAGATGCGGACATTGTAATTTTCGATGAAAACGTAAATATTCAAGCGGTTTTTTACGCAGGCAAAAAAATCGAAGAAGAAACAATGATTTGAAAACAAGGAAAGGCGATAAAAATGGGGCAGGAAATTACACAATCATACTTTGATCAGATAGTCGAATATTTAACGCGAATTAAAGAAGAAGAAAACGAACGGATCGGGATCGCGGCAGGCTTAATAGCGGATCAGATCGAAAAAGATAAACTGATTCATATCTGGGGGCCAGGCGGCCATTCCAACATGAACGCGATGGAAATCTTCTTTCGGGCAGGTGGATTACTGCATATTAACGCAATCCTGGACGAGGGAACAATGCTGTCCAGCGGTGCGCTCCGATCCATGGCGATCGAGCGAACCGCCGGATACGGAAAAATTGTCGTAGAAGATAACGGAATCGGATCCGGAGACCTGCTGATTATTGCGAACGCATACGGAATCAATGCTGCGTGCCTTGACGCAGCGTTCACCGCGAAATCATCAGGCGCGACAACAATTGCAGTTACCTCAATCACCCACGCAAACCAGATCCCAGAAGATCACCCGGCCCGTCATCCCTCCAAAATCAACCTTTACCAAGCCTGCGATTACTATATCGACACAAAAGTCCCGGTTGGCGACGCAGTAATTGAAATCGATGGACTTGATCAAAAGATGGGCGCGGTGTCAACGCTTTGCAACGCATTCGCGTTAAATTGTCTGATGATGACCGCGGCTTCAATTCTTAAATCCCACGGCGTAGAAGTACCAATCTGGAAAAGTGGAAACTGTCCAGGCGGAGACGAATGGAACGCACGATTCATTTCACGATTCAAAGGGAAAGTTCGACTATTGTAGTGATCGTTATTGATTATGCCCCGAAAAAACCTCCTTCGGGGCATTTTTCCTAATTCAAATTATCGTCCGCTTTCCGTGCCGACGACCTTCTCTAAAGCGCGCAGGATATTTTCATATCCAGTACAACGGCATAAATGCCCGGAAATCTGTTCCCGAAGTTCGGCGCGCGTATATTTTTTTCCGCTATTGACCAACTCAACCCCCGTCAGGATCAGGCCCGGCGTACAGAAACCGCATTGAATAGCGGCTTCATCGACAAAAGCCTGCTGAACGGGATGCAATAGTCCATTCTTTCCGCGAATACCTTCAACCGTGATAATTTCATGTCCATCAGCCCAGACAGTGAGATAAATACAGCTGTTTTTAGATACGCCGTCAATCAGAACCGTACACGCACCGCATTCGCCTACTTCACATCCTTTTTTAACGCTTTTCAGACCTAATCTTTCACGCAGCGTATCGGTAAGACTTTCCCGCTCGTCAACCGATATTTCAACAGGTTTGCCATTTACGGTCATGTGAATCGTTCTAAACATGAATTTCACCTCCCAAAGTTTCAATCGCCTGCGCGGTTGCGCGCGCGCTTAATTCGCGGATAAGCTGCAAGCGCAGTTCCTTTGAAGCCCGCCAGCTTTCGCGGGGCTGCGTCTCAAGAAGAACCGCGTCCTGCAAAGCCTGAATGACCGAGGGAGCCGGCTTTTTCCCAATCATCATCGCTTCAGCTTTCGGGCAGCGAATCGGAGTCGGAGCGGCAACGCCAAACGCAATCGCAAAATCACGAATGGTTCCGTTGCCGAATAAAGCAAGATTAACCGCACAGCCCAACGTCGAAATTTCCATCGCGTTGCGCATTCCGAACTTAAGGTAACAGCCGCCATGTTCCGCATACTTCTCGCGCGGAATCCGGATTCCTGTCAGAATCTCTTCTTCCGCTTTCAATACCGTTTTCCCAGGGCCTGTATAAAACTCACGAATCGGAAGAGTTCGCGAACCGCCGGAGCTTGCAAGCTCTAATCGGGCGTCAAGAACGAGAAGCGAGGGGGCGGAATCCGCGCTGACCGCCCCGTTGCAGATATTCCCGCCGATCGTAGCAATATTCCGAATCTGCGGACTGCCTACCTGACGGCTTACTTCCGCTAAGATCGGAACGCAACGCCGGATCAAAGGGTCAGAATGCAATAAGCTGAAACAGGTTCCCGCCCCGATCAAAAGGTCGCCGTTCTCCTCCAACCGTACGCCGCAAAGCTCAGGGATATCTAAAATACTGATCAGCGTCGCCTGACGCAGCTTCAATTCCCTCAGCCGGATCATAACGTCCGTTCCACCGCAAACAATCACCGCACCCTGATTCTCCGAAAGAAGCCGAAGCGCGTCCTGGACGCTCTCAGCGCGGAAAGTTGTCTTAATATCATACATGGCGAAAAGCTCCTTTTCAGTTCTGGATCAGGCCAGCTTCAATAAACGCATGGACAAGGCTTTGCGGATTCATCGGCAGGTTAAAAACGCCGATCCCTGTAGCGTGGAGGATTGCGTTTCGGACGGCGGGCGCCTGCGGAATAAGCGGCGGTTCGGCCAGCCCTTTATTTCCGAAGGGCCCTGACGGCTCAAACGTCTCGACGAAATAAGTCTCAATCTCAGGCATATCCATAGCCGTTGGCGTCTTATAATCAAGCAAATTATTATTCAAGGGGCGCCCTGTCTTCGGATCAAAAAGCAGCTGCTCGCCAAGCGCATACCCAAGCCCCATCGCGATACCGCCATGGAGCTGACCATGAGAAAGCGCAGGATTCAAAATCTGCCCGCTATCATGAACCGAGTAGACTTTGTTAATTTTGACCTTTCCCAAAGGAACGTCGACATCAAGATCGATATAGCTGACGCCATAGGAAAAACAGATCGACTGCGCGGTGTAGGTCGCTTCGGCGGTAAGATGCTCCGTCATTGTCACATGATCGTTGGTATGATTCATGAACGTACAAAGCTGTCCAATAGTGCAAATAATTTGCCCGGTCTCAATATTCTTAATCTTCTCGCTCTCGAGACAGAGGGACTCATAAGCCTGATCATATACCGCCGCGGCGCGCGCCAGAAGCTTTCCACGCAAGAGTTCCGCCGCTTTTCTGACAGCGCCGCCAGACACATAAGTCTGGCGGGAGGCATACGCGCCGCTGTCATACGGAGATACGTCCGTATCGCAGTATGGAATTAACGTCAGGCGATTTTCTGGAATCGTCGTAATCTCGGAAACCATCTGGCAAAAAACCGTGTCTGAACCTTGCCCGATCTCAGTTGCCCCAACTTGAATCACAGCGGTTCCATCCTCATTCATCACAATTCGGCAGGACGCGTTCTCAACTTGAATTGGCCAGACGCCGGTCTTATATGAGAAGCAGGCCATTCCGATACCCTTTTTGATATTCTTCGACGTCTTATTAAATTCGGAATATTCTTTCCGCTTACGATCCCAGCCGGAAACTTCGCGGCCCCTCTGAATACAGCCCTGCATTCCACAACTGGACACAACAAATTTATCAAACGGGTCAACAAATCCGTCGGTTTGAATATTTTTCAGCCTCAGGTCAACCGGATCCCATCCGTGCGCAAGCGCGATATCGTCCATTTCGGACTCCATCGCAAAAGCCAGCTGCGGAATACCGTAACCCCTGAGCGCCGCGGCCGAAGGCAGATTCGTGTATGCCGTCGACGACTCCCCAACCTGAACGCCCGAGGTCGGGTAATTTTGGAAATTGTTCGTTATTGCGTAAGCGGTAACCGCATGCGTATGCGCCGCATACGCCCCTCCATTTGAATTGATCCGCAAACCGCGCTTGATCATTTTTCCCGCTGCGTCGACCTCGGATTTAATCAGCATATCAAAAGCATGCCGAACGCGGGTAGAAGTAAAAGTTTCTTCTCTCGTAAGAATGATCGCGACCGGACGTCCGCCCAATTTCATTGTACATAAAGCAACGATCGGCTCGTACATGGTGTCCTGTTTATTTCCAAAACCGCCGCCGATATAAGGTCGGATGACGCGGATATCGCCGACCGGAATCCCAACAGCTTCCGCCACATTTCGCCGCAGCGTAAAAGGAACCTGGTTGCAGGAACAGATAATCAACTTCCGCCCTTCCATATAAGCGAAGCAACCGTTCGGCTCAATATGACAGGCGTTCACCATCGGGACATAATACTGAACGCCAACCAGATCCTCCCGCCCGGCAATTTCCTTCTCCGTCGAAAACTTCCCTGTATAGAAATTTACTTCTCCTTCCGGCGAAATATTGAAATCCATTCGAGACAATTCGTTCCCAGGTCTGAATTCATGAATTGTACAGGGGTGATGAATCGCCGCAGCCGGCGTCAGCAAAGGCTCAAATACCTCGTACGTTACTTTAACTTTTTCAGCCGCAAGTCTTGCGTTCAACGGCGTATCCGCGACGACAACCGCGATATCGTCTCCATAATATCTGACGCGCTGTTCAAGAATAAGCTTATCCTTCGTATCAGTGTGGTTCGGATCCAGAGAAAGCGGATGCCCCGAAGTCGCGAATAAATTTTTCGGGACGTCGAAACACGTCAAAATTAATTCAACGCCCGGCATTTTCAACGCTTCAGAAGTATCGATCGACTTTACCATCCCATTCGCGATCGTACTGCGAACCATCTTGCCGTGAAGCGCACCGACAGGGATCAGATCCTCAACATATTTTGCTTCCCCGGTCGCTTTCTGGACAGCGTCCAGGCGAACGACATTTCTTTTAATACCCAAAACAAACCTCCTTTGACAAACTACCTGAATGTTCCCGCTATATGCAAATTAAATCAATCGACGATATCGTAATACCAATCTAACGAATAAGAAATATGATCAAACTTATTAAGATAGCTCCCGTCAATAAATCGCTCCCAATCTTCAACGTAGTAATCTCCGTTTTCATATACCAGCCGAACCGTATATTCCATCCCAACGATCCGAGCCGCCTGTTTGAAAACGACCCGAGCCGCCTTCCTGTCTGGGGCAATTGTCAATTCCGGATAAAAAATATAAAGCGGGGTAATATAAGGATAGCTTCGTTCCTTCGCAAAAGCCTCGCAAAACGCCTCCTCGCTGATGGCGGAACGAATTTCAGCGGTCAGGAATCGATAAATTTTCTCAGGCTCCCGATAATCATGATTAATCGCGTCCGCATACGCATTGGCCCTCTCTTCCGCCCGATCGAGATCGGGCTCGTACGAGGTCCAGCCTGAAGCGAAGAATACAGCGAACAGAATCGTAATACCCGTTAAATATTTAAACACGATTACCGCTCCATCCGTGAGTAAGGAATCGTATATGCGCTCGGGAACTCCGCCTTTTTGGAAGCGAAGATCAGCGCCGCGATCGTCAGAGCATACGGCAGCATCAATAGCAGCTGCGATGGAATTCCTGATCCCAGCGCCTGAAGCCGAACCTGAAGCGCCGAAGCAAACCCAAACAGCAGCGCGCCGCCCATCGCCCGATAAGGATCAAAACGTCCAAAAATAACGACGGACACCGCGATATACCCGAAACCGCCAATAACGGATTCCGTAAACATATTCAAATAAGCGATGGTCATAAAAACCCCGCCGGCGCCAGCGTAAGCGCCGCCGATCACCACCGCCGCATAGCGAATCCAGGGAACGCTGATTCCCCTGGAATCGGCGGCTCTTGGATGTTCCCCCACCATCTTAATCTTCAACCCGAACATTGTCTTTTCCAGAAAAAACCAGGTCAGCGGGACCATCGCGAAAGCAAGATACACCAGAATATTATGCTGAAATAAAATCGTACCGAGATATGGAATTCCTGAAAGCCATGGAATATTGACGGCGGGGAAAGACGTAATCTTAGCGGGAAGCGCGCGAATTCCGAAAAGAAGCCGATAAATATACGCAGCCAACCCCGTCGCGAGCACGTTCATCCCGATTCCAGCAATAACCTGATTCACACGGAGAGTTACGCTGAGCCACGCCATCAGCAAAGCGTAAACGGCGCCGGTAATAATTCCCACAATAAAGCCGACCCATAAGCTGGCGCCGGACGCCACGGCGGCAAATCCGAGGATCGAAGCAATCAGCATCGTCCCTTCTACCCCGAGATTTAATATCCCGGCGCGCTGCGTATAAATCTGACCCAGCGCAGGCATCAGGATCGGCGTAGCCAGCCGAATCGTCCCCGCGAGCAGGCTGGTAAAAAAACCGATCGACAGAATTTCATTCAGCATGTCCACCCGCTTCTTTCTTACACATCAGACGCATGATATTAAAGCGCTCGCTATGCTCGCTGAAAACGCTCTTCGCAATCACAAATATAATAATCAGACCCTGAATAACGTCGACAACCGAGTACGGAATGTCCGTCATCCGTTTCATCGACGCCCCACCGCAAAGCAGCGCAGCGAAAAAGATCGCTGCGGCGATAATGCCATAAACGTTCAAAGATCCAAGCAGCGCAACAATCGTAGCAGTATTGCCTAAACCTCCGGCAATTCCATCCAATAAACGGAACTGTATGCCAAAAATTTCAATCCAGCCCGCAAGCCCGATCAAACCCCCGGAAATCGCCATTGTCAAAATAATGGTTTTCTTAACCTGGATTCCTGCGTACGTCGCGACCTTCTCCCCCTGGCCGGTAAGGTCGATCCGATATCCCAGCGCCGTTTTCCAGAAAAAAATCATCAGCACAACCACAGCCATCATAATAAACAATCCGGAATGCAGCCGAAAGGTCGGACCGATAATTTTCGCCAGGCGCATCCCATCCGGAATCACATCTGTCTGCGGCAAATCGCTGTATGGATCCTGCATCGGACCATTAATCAAATAAAGCAGCAAATAATGCGCAATGTAATTCAGCATTAACGTTGTAATAACTTCATTCGCGCTGAATTTCGTTTTCAGCCAGCCGGCAAGCGCAGCCCACCCTGCCCCAGCTATAACCGCCGCAACAAACGACAGCGGCACGCGAAGCCATAGCGGGACAGGAAGATAAAGAGCAATAGCGACGGAAACAATCGACCCGATCAGAAACTGTCCTCCCGCGCCGATATTCCATAACTGCGCACGGAACGCAACGGACACGCCTGACGCCATAATCAGGATTGGAATCAGTTTAACAACGACTTCGGTTATTTTCTGCTTAGACCCAAACGCCCCCAGGATCATCGCACGATAGGCCTCCGCCGGACTGTTTTCCGACATAACAACTAAAATCGCGCCAATTAACAAAGCTGCGATAACCATCAAGACAGTTCCACTGATTTCCAGAGCAATTTTGAACAACAGCCTACTTTTCAACTTGAAGATCCTCCGCCCTCTTCCCCATCATCAACGCGCCGATTTCCAGCAGGTCGCTTCCGCGCGGAAGAATCCCCATTAGCATCCCGCTGTAAATCACGGCGATACGATCCGAAAGCTGTAAGATTTCTTCCAAATCCGCGGAGATAACCAGACAGGCAGTTCCGCTGTTCCTGGCTTCGATAATCCGGGTCCGGACGTATTCCGCCGCGCCGACGTCCAGTCCACGAGTCGGCTGATTCGCGATCAGGACGCGAGGGTCGCTGTTTAATTCTCTTGCCAAAATGACCTTTTGCTGATTGCCACCGGAAAGCGACCGCGCGCGTTCATCGCCATCGACAGCGAAAATCTTATATTCTTTTTCCGCGCGTTCCCAATTCTCTTCGACTTGCTTTGATTGAATTATTTTATGACTGCAAATCGGAAATTTCCCGAAATTTTTTAAGACCAGGTTGTTTTTAAGACTCCAGTTTAACGCTAACCCGGTCGTATGCCGATCTTCAGGGATATGCGAAACGCGCTTTTCAATATAAGACGCCGGATCACGGTTTGTAACGTCTTCCCCGTCAAGTTCCATTCGCCCCGAAATCGCAGAGCGTAAACCGGTCAGCACCTCACAAAGTTCTTTCTGACCATTTCCATCTACGCCCGCTAAACCAACGATTTCGCCTTCCTTCAACTCAAGCGAAAAATCATTCAACGCCGGAACACCCTTGTCGTTCATCGCACAGACGCCCTCTAAACGCAGCCTGACCTCGCCCGACTGACGCATAAGCGGGGGAAATTGAAACAGAACGTCGCGCCCAACCATCATTCGCGTCAACTCGTCTTTTGTAACCATCTCGTCGATACGCTTCGACGCGATCAAACGGCCGTTTCGCAACACGGTTACTTCGTCGACAATCGATAAAATTTCTTCGAGCTTATGCGTAATAAGAATGATCGACTTGCCATCGTCGCGCATTTCACGTAAAGTATCAAAGAAAATTTCCGTTTCCTGCGGTGTTAAAACGGCGGTCGGCTCATCCAGAATCAAAATTTCCGCGCCCAGATAGATTGCGGAGAGAATCTCAACCCGTTGCTGTTCTCCGACGGAAAGCTGCCAGATTTTTGAATAAGGATCAATACCCATCCTGTATCGCGAGGATAACTCGCTTAGCTCGCGAGCCGTTTTATCCGTATCGAGCAAAAAACCCCGGCGAGACTTTTTTCCTAACATGACGTTTTCAACAACGGATAACGGACGGGCCAGCATAAAGTGCTGATGAACCATGCCAATCCCCAACGCGATCGCTTTCGTCGGAGACGAAATATCAACAGGCTGTCCGTTAATTGCAATCGTCCCTTCTTCTTGCCGGTACAGCCCGTACAGGACGTTCATCAAAGTCGTTTTCCCAGCCCCATTTTCTCCGAGAAGTCCATGAATCGAACCTTTCCATACATCGAAATCAACATGGTCATTTGCGTTAACGCCATTGAAAGACTTCGTAATCCCTCTCATTTTGACAGCAAGGGTATCCATATTTTCTTCCTCTAAGAAAGCGATATGCTTATTTGAAAGAAGAGCACGGCAAAGCTGCGCTCTTCTTCAGAATATAGAATCAGGGAACGACCGGAAGATCAATCGCGTTTTCGCCAAGCTTCGAATAAATATCCGCGATCTTTTCAACGTCCTCATCCGACAGCCAGCCCTTCACGTCATTCAATTCCGTCATCGTCAAGCCTTTATTTTCGACGTTAATCATGATCGTTTCTTTCTTGCCTTCATGAATAAACGAGCCATTGTTAATGGAGGCAAAGATCCGTTCCAACGCGTTGCCCCATTCATACTGCAGCCCGGAAAGAACGTTCTTCGGGGCGAGCGTGTATTGATCCTCAACGTTACCAAGCACATATTGATCTTTTTCTTCCGCAGCCTGAACGACGCCCAGTCCAATCCCATCGCCAGAATGCCAGATTACGTCGACGCCGGAATCATACATTCCAATCGCCGCTTCATATGCCCCAGTTGTATCGTTCCAGTCTCCGGTATATACTTCTTGAATATCAATATCAGGATTGATAAACTTCGCGCCAGCCTTAAATCCCTCATGCCCACGGGTAATCTCCGAACCTTCGCCGCCGCCAATCACGCCAACCTTACCGGATTGGGTCGCTAACGCGGCGACAACGCCCATCAGATAACCGCCCGCCTCGAGCTGAACGTCATAAATTTGGGAATTCGCGCGATATTTTACCCCACAACCAAGCAAGAATACAACCTCAGGATATTGCTCCGCGACGGTATCAACTGGTTCCGTAAATTGATACCCATGCCCAATAATAACGTCATATCCCGCGTCGGCATAATCACGCAAGGTCGGATCTATATCCGCAACGTCATAAACGCCTTCGACGACCTTCAATTCAATAGCGTCTGGATGCAGCGCCGCAAACGCCATCGCACCGCGATACATCGCCTGATTAAACGAAACGTCGTCCGCTTTTCCGGGCAAAACGAGAGCGACTTTCAATTTATCAGCCGCCGATACAGCGCCTGAGCAGAAGAAAACCATAACCAATACAAACACCACTGAAAGAACAGTCAATACCTTCTTCATTACTTATCTCCTTTTATTTTTACACAAAGCGCAAAATATGTAGAATATTCTAAGCTTTGAAAAAATGTCTGTCAACTGTCAAAAGGTACTAATTCAGCCGGATTTTTTCCCGTTCAAATTATGATATTGTTCACATAGTATAGACACATATTGTTTTTAACGACGCTATTCGTTGTTGTTAATTTTCTTATACTATCAATATTTTTAGAAATTAATGCAAATTAAGACTGCGCGCAAATTTATAATGAATCCGGCGTATCAATTAAAAAATATTCATTCGTTGAATAGAAGCGGGATATCTACTCTATCTTTTTTCACTGAGCACAGCGAGATTAAACGATTTAACCTGACAAAAATATATCCGGGAATACAGGATCAGTTTACCTTTTACAATCTTCGGCCCTTATCCTTTTACAATCTTCGGCCCTTATCCTTTTCCAATAAAGGTTGCATTTTCTTATTTCCCTTTCGATGCCCGGTGTTCTCTAAAAAATGTGCCTTACTCCACAATCTTACAAGCCATAATTAGTTATCTTCTCGTCCTTTTTCCTCTTCAGATGACCCCGTTAGACGTAATCTGCGGCTTCCTTGTGTTTATTATTCAGGAACACATCAAATCTATCGCTTCATTTTTCAAAGATTATTCTGGACACGGACTTGTCAATTCAGTTAATCGAGAGGAAAAAGCGCTAAATTTACTTTTCACCTCAGGGCTTTTCTTTCCCTGCACCCCACTAATAATAGATCGCATCATCCGAAAAAAAATGCTCTTTTAATTTATAAATTGCGCCCGACAGCTCTAACTCCTCCAACGGCGTTGCGTCAGATTCCAGTCGATAATACCGACTCGGAGGAATAATGATTGAATTGGATAATTGGTCTCTGACCGCGTCTTCAAACAAGCGGTTATAGCAAGCATAATATCCTTCGATAACGAAAATATCAGGGTCATAAACGACCGCGATATTGTAAAACACTCGGGCAAAATATGAAGCCAGCCTGGCCAACTCGTCGATACAGCATACGAACCCACGATCTGACCCTGAGACAATATCGCAAAAAAGAATTTCATTCAGCGGTTTACCAACAAAGGTTAAAAATGATTCGAGGTCGGGCTCAGATTGAATTCTATTCCGGATTGAAACGGGCGAAACCAGCGCCTCAAAGCAGCCATAGCATCCGCAATTGCAAATAATCGACGAATCCGGATCTATTAACATATGCCCAAATTCCCCGATAATCGGGCTTGACAGACTGATTAACTCTCCCTGATGGAAGAGGCAGCCTGCGATCCCCTCAAAAGTATAAAGCGTTACAACGCGCGAATATTGGAATCGATTCGCAGAATTTCGTATCGTCCCGATACCTGCGACGCGACTGATATTGTCAATGAAAATCACTTTCGCCTTTTCAAAGAGTTTATTCATTTTTTCGGCAATTGGAATGTCCTGTCCCCAATTCTTATTAAACGGATTAAATCGTAAAACCTGATTCCCTTCTACAACCCCTGGGACGATCAGCGATATTCCATAGATAACTTCTTCCGCAATATTCTGATCCGACATAAAATCACTCGATTTTTGTCGGATCAAGCGCAAAAAATCGTCAAAGCTCCCTTGGATTGGAATTGGAATTCTTTCCGTCGCCGCGATTGCGGCTTCGGCGGCTAACGAATAAAGACTGATCGTGAAATACCGGACCCGCGTCAAAATAACCATAAACTTTAATTCCGGCGTCAGGCTGAAAAGGACAGGTTTCTTCCCGCCGGAGTCTGTCGAATCGCCTTTCCCGATTGAAACGACGATTTTCGTTGCAATAAAATGGTCTATTGCTTTGGTTACAGTCTGACGGCTGATTCCCGTTACTGAAGAAATATCCGCAATTGAAAAAGCGCCTCCTTTTTTCAGCACGTTCATGATCAATTTGCGATTCGACACCTTTAATTGAAACGGTTTAGCTACAGTATTGTTTCCAACGAGCATTAGAGCTTTCTGATCCTTCTTTCTGGAAAATATAGAAGAATTTTCCAAATCACCAGAGCAATATGATTTTCATCCCTGATTTACGGCTTAATCTCACTTTCTTTTTACCGTCTTGGAAATTATAATACATCACAAGCCAGTTAAGTAACTTTGTTACGAAACGCACCGACATTATAAAGGAGTAAAAAAGATGAAAAAATTTTTTGGGTTTGTTCTTATTATCTGTGCTGTTTTTGGTTCTGTGCTATCCGCTTGCGCGAAGGATAAACCGCTGGTCGGCGTGATCTGGTATAACTTTGCCGATACTTTTATCCAGAATTCACGGCAATCGCTCCTGAACGTTACGAAAGCGGGAGACCTTTTCGATATCATTGACGCCGACTCGCAAGGAGACATCGGCACTCAGACAAACAATCTGAATAATATGTATTCGAATGGCGTCAATTATTTGGTTCTCAATAACATTAATACCGGCGCGATTTCTGAAATCAGTCAGCAAGCGAAAAACGAAGGTGTAACGCTGATTTTCGCAAACACGGATTCGCCCTCTGACGAAGATTTCGAGCAAAACGAAAATCTCTATTTGGTTTCGTCACGCGCCCCCCAGTCCGGAACGATTATGGGTGAAGCGGCCGCTAAGTATTGGAAGGAAAATCCGGACGCGGATCGAAATGGCAACGGGAAGATGGATTACCTCATGCTTCTGGGTTTAACATGGCATTATGATACGCAGGTACGGGCGGAATACTCGATAAAAGCGGTCGAAGACGCAGGCATTACGACCAACCGCATTGGCGGAGAAATTATCGCCGAATATAATCGCGGATTGGCGCAGGAAAAAGTCGCCGCTTTGCTGGCGAATTTCCGAGATGATATCGACGTTATTTTTGCCTGCAACGACGACATGGCGCTGGGAGCAATTGAAGCCTTGAAAGCAAGCGGATTCTTTCAAGACGAAAAAAGCTATCTGCCAGTCTGCGGAGTCGACGCCACGGTTGTTGGCTGCGATTCTATTGAAGAGGGGACTTTACTGGTAACGTCCCTGAATAATCCGGTTAAGCTAGGGAAGGCGATTTACAAGATCATAACTTTGTTGGAAGAAGGCAAAGAAGTAACGACTGAAAATTTAGGGCTGGAAGGCGCGTCAGTCGAAGAGCACCGCGTCTGGTTAGATTACACGCCGATTACGAAAGAAAACCTCTCTGATGCAAAGTACGATATTACAGATACAAGTTTTTAACTTATGACAGAAATTGACGGGATCGTCGGACGATCGCCCGGCGATCCCTGTTGGTATGGAGATCCTGATGAACGATGATAGGAACTTGCTGGAACTGAGAAATATCAGCAAAACCTTTCCGGGCGTAAAAGCTTTGGATCGCGTCTCATTTCAAATTAAGCCCGGAATAGTTCATGCGTTGATGGGAGAAAATGGAGCCGGGAAATCAACGCTGATGAAATGCATTTTCGGAATATACCGTCAGGACGAAGGCGAAATTTTCCTGAATGGCAATCTATTAAAGATTGAAAGTCCGCGTCAGGCGCTGGATTCCGGAATCGCCATGATTCATCAGGAGCTCCAGCCACTCAGAACGCGATCCGCGATGGAAAATATTTGGGTCGGAAGAATTCCCTTCCATCGCTTTTTGGGTGTTCACTGGGTTGACGATCAAAAAATGTTAAAGGATACGAAATCCCTTTTTGAAGAGTTAGGGATTGATATCGACCCAGGAACCATCGTCAGCAATCTCTCATCGTCGCATTGTCAGCTGCTCGAAATCGCGAGGGCGGTTTCGAGCGATGCGCGCGTCATTATCATGGATGAACCAACTTCCTCATTAACGGACGCCGAGGCGAAGCTGCTTTTCGGGATTATCCGGAAATTATCCAATAAAGGCGTTTCGATCGTCTTTATCTCACATAAAATTGACGAGGTCCTGGAGATATCGGAAGAAGTTACCATCATGCGCGACGGCCAGATCGTAGGAACCTGGCCAACCAATGAATTGAATAACGATTTAATCGTGAAACGGATGGTCGGACGGGAAATAAATCATCGCTTTCCGCCCAAAACGCATACGCCTGGCGACGTTATTCTGGAAATACAGGGATTTACCAGCGCAAAGAATCACAGCTTCGCCAAGGTTAACCTCTCGTTACGGAAAGGGGAGATCTTAGGAATCGGCGGTCTGGTTGGGTCGCAGCGGACAGAGCTTGTCGAATCTATTTTCGGATTACACCCTGTCCGCAGCGGGAAACTGTTTATCAACGGACAAGAGACAGTCATCGACTCCCCGAGAAAAGCGATTAAGGATAAAATGGCGCTGCTGACCGAAGATAGGCGGATATCCGGAATCTTCCCCAAACTCACAGTCATGGAAAATATAACGATCGCAAAGCAATCTTCCGATCCCGCGATTTATCGGAAAGGCCCGTTCCTATCCGATCCGCTGCGGATTCATGCCGCCAATCAATATATCGACGCTTTCGCTATTAAAACCGCGTCACTGAAGACGTTTATAAAATATCTTTCCGGAGGAAACCAGCAAAAAGTGCTGTTAGGAAGGTGGATGCTGACCGATCCGGAAATTTTAATCATGGACGAGCCAACGCGCGGAATCGACGCTGGCGCTAAATATGAAATTTATTCGCTGATCGAGAAAATGGCGAAAAATGGGAAAGCGATTATCATGATCAGCTCTGAAATGCCGGAGCTTTTAGGAATGTCAGATCGAATTGCGGTCATGTGCGAAGGGAGGCTTTCCGGCATCCTCGACGGTAAAACGGCAACGGATGAACAGGTCATGCGGCTTGCAAGCTCATACAAATTATCAGACGAGGATAGGGTTTCATGAAGAAAATACAATCGGTAAATATTCGCAGCTACTTTGAAAATTATGCGCTCTATATTATTATGTCGCTGATCATTGTCGTAATCGGTCTGATGTCGCCGAGATTTTTTTCCTTTCGAGTTCTACGCGATATTCTGATTCAGAGCTCAACACGGGTTATCGTTGCGATGGGTTGCATGTTTATTATCGTGTCGGGTTCAGCCGACCTGTCCGGCGGACGGACGGTTGGCTTAGCGGCCGTTGTTGCCGGGTCCTTAGCGCAAAAAGGCGATTATTATATTAAATTCTGGCCAAATCTGCCCGAGCTGCCATTGATCGTCCCAATTATTGCGGCCGTAGGAATCGGTTTAATGGTTGGCTTCTCCAACGGATTCGTAGTTGCGAAATTGCGCGTGCCGTCTTTCCTGGCGACATTAAGCCTGATGATGATTGCATATGGCGCGAACCTGCTTTACAGCAACAAACCGCCGAATAATTCCCAACCGTTAGGCGGCTTTTTGAAATCGTTTTCAACGCTTGGGACAGGGGCATTCCTGAGTATTCCGTTTATCATCTATATTGCGTCAGGCGTCATTCTTGCAGTTCACTTATTACTGACACGAACCGTTCTTGGACGCGAAATTTTTGCAGTCGGAAGTAATCCTGACGCCGCTCGCGTATCGGGGATCAACGTCTTCAAAATTCAGATGGTAACGTTCGGCTTGGCGGGAGCATGTTATGGTCTGGCCGGGTGTCTGGAAGCCGCGCGGACCGGTTCCGCGACAAGCCTGTACGGCAACGGCTATGAAATGGATGCGATCGCATCCTGTATCGTTGGCGGCTGCTCAATGACGGGCGGCGTCGGAAACGTTTTCGGCGTATTTATCGGCGTACTGATCTTTAACGTGATTAATTATGGTTTGACCTTTATCGGACTCAGCTCTTATTGGCAATGGATCGTAAAAGGAGTCATTATCATTGTTGCAGTCAGTATGGACATGAAGAAATTTTCAAAAGATCGTTAAAAAGAAAGAGCAGATAGATATGGATTATCAGGATTGTCTTAAGGTTCTTGCACATAAAATCAGAATTGAGCATCAGGACGGATTAGAAATCAAAATTAAACCGGTCCCGGAATCTGACCGGCGCGGAATTCCTGACGAGCGCGAAGCTGCATGGATGCGCAAAACTCAGCATAGTCTCGGAAATCATTACCTGGTTCCGGATCCAACCCGGTTAACCCGCGAAGATATTCAAGGTTTACGCGATGCAATGGGCTGCAAAAATCAGGATCTAAGCAAAAATATAATTACCTCACATCGAGTTATATCGACCGAATACGGAAATATTCCGTTTTGGGTCTATACGCCTCTCGGCGCAAAGCAATCCCCGCTCGTCGTTTATTTCCATGGAGGCGGTTTTTTTGGAGGAACGACACGCGTCGTTGAAAACGCATGTAAATTGCTTGCAGAACGATCTGAAGCTGTTGTTATTTCTGTGGATTACGTCTTAGCGCCTGAATATCGATTTCCAAAAGGTTTGCTCCAGTGCTGGGAAACGGTCCAATGGGCGTATGCCAACGCTGTGGCGTTAAATATCGACCCGACGAAAATCGCGGTATCCGGGGACTCCGCCGGGGGAAATCTTGCGGCGGCCTGCTGCCTTTTAGACAGAAAGAGAATGATAAAGCTGCAACTGCTGCTTTATCCCGCTGTAATTGCCGAATCCTTTACCGAATATGGATGGACGGAAGATGCGTATGAGATGAACGAAGACATTGAGATTCTCAAGTTCATGGTAGATGATATAAAGAAATCTGCCGGCCTCCTTGAAAAGATTTATCCGAAGTATCCGACTGATTGCTATAATCAGCTTTATTCGCCATATCTGGCTTCGAACTATGCGGATTTCCCTGAAACGTTTATCGCCGTTCCAGAGTACGATTTTCTTCGCCAACAAGCCGAAAAATTTTCGGTCCGCTTAGTCCAATCCGGCGTCCCGGTTCATTTTTACCGCTACAGCGGGATGGCGCATGCCTTTTTCGAGCATACAGGCGAATTTCCGCAGGCGGAGGACTGCACGAATGAAATGGCGAAGCTGATTAAGGCAATGTGATCCATTCATCCCCGCAGCCGGATCAACCCGCCGGACAGCCGCGTCGTCCGGTACCAGTTCATCAGGTCGAACCGCCGCGCAATCCCCTCGTCGCTCGCCGTCGCATACAACCCCTCGTCGCTGATTTCCGCGCTCACGATCGTAATCCAATGCCAGTTTTGCAGCGCGGTTTCTTTTCCCCGTGACAGCGCCAGGAAAGCGATCGGCTGATCCTCCGCGAGCGCGTCCCGAACAAACGCGCGCAGCTCCTCCGCCCGGTTCCGCTCGAAATAATCAATCCCATGAACAGGGAACATCAGCGGCGTCATCAGGACTCCGATCGATTTCAGATACGCCTCCATCCCTTCGCGGTACAGCCCGAGACTATTCAGTCCCATCGGCCCCGGAAGCAGGTAGCGGAACAGGGTCTGCATATGACGGACGAAATCCGCTTTCCCAAACGTCGCCTCTCGATAGAGCGCGCCGTATTTCTCCGGCCGTGTCCGCGCCAGATACGCCGTAATCAGCGCACCGCTCGTCGGTCCGCAGCCTGATATCCGCGCGCGTTCCTCCGGATACCATTCCTGATCCGGGCCAAACGTCATTTTCCCATCTTCGGAAACAATATTGATCTTGTCAAGCTGTTGAAGGCTGTAAGTTTCCGTCATCAATTCCCTCTGCTCAGGACAGCGAAAACCTGTCGTCATGCGTTAAACCAATCCGTCCGAATTTCGCGTTTTCTTTCAGATCGCCGAGCGCATATTCTACCTTACTTTTCGCCGAAACGAGGCAGATCCGATTAAAGCGTGCGCCAGAATCAAACGCCGGCTCACGACGAAAGCCGCGGATCGGCCCGGGCCGACGCTTCCTATTTGCACTTGACCTGATAAACGAGAATCTCCTCCGCGTAACGAATCGCGAGATACTTCGCGTCGTACGACCAAGCGCTTTGAAGAATACCGTCCCCTTCAATACCGAGCTGATATTGCTGCTTCGTTCGATCGTCGAGAATCCAGACCGCGTCGCGCTCGTCAATATAGAAAACCAGATTCTCCGACCTGGACCAGTTGCTGTAACTCATCTCTGGATAATAACGGACGTCAAGCGTTCGAACCAGCGGTTCAAAAACCCGCCCGGAATGCCCATGCTTCCGCGTCTCTTCCTCAAATACCAGCGCGCCGGTATCGCTATTAATCCGGTACACCTTTTCGCAATCGATTCCGCAGCTGGTCGATACGCGGACCTGATTTTCCGACGTCCAGCCGATAACCGATTTCTGACTGCTGTAATCGTCGGTCGACGCCGAATTTCCCGGGAAAAGATCGCTCGTCAGCTGCAGCCCCGAGCCGACGCTCGCGACGTAAACCGTGTACAGCTTATCCGACGGACGGAAAACGACGAACGCAACCCTCGAACCGTTCGGCGAAAAAGCGAAATCGCCGAAAACCTTGAGCCCGTTCGTAAATACCACGCTCAGGTCGTCGGGGTCCTCCGCAATCGTCAGCACCGCCGCATCGCCCGAGAACCATGCCCAATAGCGGTTTTCCGGCGTAACGTACGCGAGACGGTGCTGGCCCTCGGCCCATTGAAAAATTCCGCCGTCATCCGCGTCGTCGAACGTCGTTATCGACGGCGCGGCGTAAATAACGCAGCCCTGCTCCCCAACAACATCGTTCCCCTTGAGATCCAGCGTCGGCTGAACCGAGGTCGGCGTCACCAGCGCGGTCAGCGTTGCCGATTGCGGATCGACCGGCATCATTTCCGTCACCACGCTGCACCCAGACAAAGCAAGCAGCGCCAGCCCAACTCCAAAAACCCGAACAGCGAAGACCTTCCCGCTCATTTTTCAACGCCTTTCGTTTCGCTTCGGCTCGAAAGCTTCAATAATCTGGTACCCGTAGCAGTTGATAATCCGCGTCCGATAGTAAACCGTCTCGCGGACCGCGTCCTGCCGATACAGGTGGATATGCCCATGCAGGTGAAACTGCGGACGGAACGTTTTCAGGAACCAACGGAACGCCTTAAAGCCGATATGCGGCGGATCGTCCGCGTCATGAATCTGGTATGGCGGCGAATGCGTCGCGAAGATATCTAAAAAACGACCGTACAGCGCATAGTTCAGCATCAGCCGCGGAACGCAACGTAAGCACATCGACCACATCATTTCCTGCGTATACTGCGCCGGGCCGTAATTATAGCGGATACTGCCTTCCATTCCCAAAAACAGCAGGCTGTCTTCAAAACGCCTGAAACGCTGATGTAAATTATTTCCGCAGTCCCAATCCGCCGGTCCCCTCCCGTAACTCGCTTCCTGCCGTTTCGAATCGGCGTGATGGTTCCCCAGGACGTAATACAGCGGGACGTTCAGCGCGCTGGAAATATAATCCAGATAATACATCGGCAGATCGCCCAAGCTGAGAACCAGATCGATTCCCTGATGCCGATCCCGGATGGACGCGTTATACAGCTGCCCAAGCTCTACGTCTGAAATCGCCAGGATCCGCGCCATTTCCGGTTTATCCCTTTTCCACGCCGGCCGCCGCGACAACCGCAGCCGCGTACAGCTTCGTATGCGTCAGGCTGACCGACCAGTCGCTCAGGCCCAGCGCCGCCGCCTTCGCCGCCGCTTCTCCGGAGAGGATCAGGACCGGCGCCCCATTCTCCGCGGCATCGATTTCAATCTCCTTCCAGCCAATCTCGCCGATTCCCGTCCCCAGCGCTTTCGAAACCGCTTCCTTCGCGGCGAAACGCGCCGCGTACCGTTCCATTCGCCCGGCGCAGATTTCCCGCTCCCGTTCGGTATAAACCCGCGCGAAAAAGCGCTCGCGAATCGACGGGTTCAGCGTTTCCAGCCGCCGAATTTCGATCAGGTCGATACCGGTCCGAATGGCCATGCGGATCAGGCTCCCCGTTCCAGCGTTCCAGCGCTCGCGATCACCGCCCGGTCCAGCTCCATGTACCGGCGCGACGCATCGAGGATTTCCTCCGCGCCGATCCCCGCAAGCTTGCTGCCGATTTCGCGATAATAATCGAGCCCCAGCCCGCAGCGTTCTATCCTGAGCAAAGCGCTGCTGATCCCGCGGTTTGATTCGAGAACCAACGGTAAAACGCCGTTCTGAAACGACTTGACATCGGCGAGCTCTTCCGCGCTGACCGGCTCGGCCAGGTAACGGCGCGCTTCCGAAAGCGTCAGCGCCAACGCCTTCTCAAAGTTATCCGGATTCACGCCCGCCTGAATAAGCCATGTCCCGCCCAACGGGAGCGGATTCAGCGCGGAAGAAATCGAATAAGCGAGCCCGTTCTGATCGCGAACGACGTTCCCGATCCTGCCCATCATACCGAACTGCCCCAGGACGCAGTTCCCTAGGAGCAAAGCGTTATAGTCCGGATCGAGAATCGCCGGCGCGGCGAATCCGACCACGTAATTCAGCTGGCTCATGCCCGGAATTTCATAATGCTCCCTTGCGGCGGACGGCGCGCCCGCGACCGGGTCGGTCCGTTCCGAAAGCGTCGGCGCCGCGTTCCACGAACCAAACGCCGCCGCGACCGACTCCAGGACGCGCTCGGTTGGGATCCCGCCGCTGAACGCCAGGATCGTTCCGGCGGTTCGAAGGGCCGAACGGAACTGCGTTTCGACGTCGCCGCGCGTCAGCCCCGCCAGCGTCCGGACCGTCCCCATCCCATCGACGGCGTACGGATGATCTCCGTAATAGAGCTTCCGGAAAAGCAGCGAAGCCATTTCCCCGGTATCATGCGCGCGGTACCGGAGCGCCGCGGTCATCTGGTCGCGGTTCTGCTGGAATTTCGCCTCCGGGAAGGTTGGGTCCTGAACGATTTCCGCCGCAAGGCTCAGGACCGGATCAAAATCCTCCGCGATGCAGCTGATCCGCATCGATAACCCGTGCATCCCGCTCGAAAAAGTTATCGACGCGCCGATCGTCTCGAGAAACGAGCTGATCGCCTGGTCATCCCGCGTACCGGTTCCGGAGGTCAGCAGCGACGCCATCAGGCCGCTGAGCCCTTCCTTTCCCTGCGGGTTCGTCATATCCCCGCCAGGAATAAACGCGCTGATCGCCGCCGTCCGGCTCGATTCGTTTTCCCGAGCCAGGAGAATCATGCCGTTCGCGAGTTCCTTCCGAAGAATATCGTCCGCTCCCGGCGTTCCGGTTCGCTTCGTCATTGCGCGCCTCCAATTTTCGTATTTTTTTCCTCTCCGCCGCCGTCCTGATCCGGCTCTGCCTCTTCAGCGCCGGGCTCACCGCTGAACTCCGGGCCGGGAAAACCGGCGTCCTCCGGATCGTATAATCCGACGACACGGTTATCCGTCCGAAGACGGCGCTTCGCGTAATCGATAACGTCGGACGCGGTCACCGCTGCGACGCGGTCAACATAGGAATCAAACCAGGAACCGTCCGCGAACATCTCCGAATACCCCAGCCAGAACGCAATATTTGTAATATCCTCGCTGCCAAAAATAAACATCGCGCGCGCCTGCCTCGCGGCCTTCGCGACTTCTTCCGCGCTGATTTCGCCGCGGTGGATCCGTTCAATTTCGCGGTCGACGGCCGCGACCGCTTCTTCGGGGGCCACGCCGCTGTTCAGGACCAGCGTAATCGAATACAGGCCGGGATCGATCGAAGCCGAAAAATCGCCCGCGATTCCGACCGCGAGCCCTGTTTCGACCAGCGCGCGGTAAAGCCGGCTCATGCGGTTGCCGGTCCCGCCCCCGCCGAACTGATTCAGGCTCGCCGGGCCGGCGAGAATCGACGTCAGGACCGCCAGGACGAAAAACGCGTCGTCCCGCGCCGACGGCGCCCGCCAGGACAGCTGAACGTACGCCAGCTGGCCCGGACCGCTGACCTCGACCGACCGCGCCTCAGGGATTTCTCCTTCCCCGATCACGGCGCAGGGATCCGTTTCCACGCGCGGAATCGGTCCGAATCGCGCCCGGATCTTTTCGAGCGTTTCGTCCGCGTCAAAATTCCCAGCCATCGTCAGAACCGCGTTGTTCGGCGCGTAATGATTCCGGTAATACCGGTAAAGATCGTCGCGCCCCATCACGTTCAGGTCCGCCGTCTCGCCGATGATCTCGTTTCGGTACGGATGAACGTCGAACGCAGCCCGCTTGACCGCGTCGTCCAGCTTAAACATCGGATCGTTTTCAAGCCCTTCCCGCTCCGATAAAATAACCGTGCGTTCCGAATCGACTTCCTCAGGCAGGAATAAACTCCCGACCATCCGGTCCGCTTCCAGGTCCAGGACCAGATCGATTTCACCGTCTGGAACCGTTTCATAATACGTCGTCCAATCCTCCGCCGTCATCGCGTTCCAAACCCCGCCGACGCGGCTGACCGCGCGGTCAGCCTCTCCCGGACCGTATTTCGCGGTACCTTTAAATTGCATGTGTTCAACCCAATGCGAAACGCCGGTAGCCCCTGCCGTTTCGTTTCGGGACCCGACACGGTACCAGACCCAGAGACTGACGATCGGGGCAGAATGAACCTCGCGTAAAACGACGGTTAACCCATTCTCTAACGTCGTGCGAATCGTTTTATTTTTTCGCATGCGCGTGACCTCGCTTCTGAAAAATTGACCCATACTTTAACTTGTCTAATTATAAGCAGGAATTCCCTTCGCGCAGCCCCATTCCGGAACTTTTTCGCCTTTTCAAGCGTATAATGAATAAATCAAATTCAGTACAAACCGTTGACAGGAGTCTGATCTCATGAAACTTAAATACGCGCTTCTCCTTTTCCTCAGCGTCCTCCTTTTGACCGCCTGCGGCGGAAAAAGCGCTCCGGAACCGACAATTTCGGCGGAGCAGATTCAAAAATGGGCGGCCGAAACCGTCGACGCAATCGTCGCGCAAGACAAGCCGGCAACAACCCAGATCGCCGTCCTCCCACAGGCGACCCCGACCAGCCAGATCATCGCAGTCCCGCCGACGATCCCCGCGCTTCCAACCGCGATCCCGACCCTCCCCGTCGCGGCCCAGCCCAGCGGCGGTTCCTACGCCCCCCCAGCGCAGACCGCCTGCGACCGGTTCGCGTTCGTATCCGACGTTTCGATTCCCGATAAGACCGCGATGCAGCCGAACCAGACTTTCCAGAAAATCTGGCGGATCCAGAACAGCGGCAGCTGCACCTGGACAACCGCGTACCAGTTCGTATTCTACAGCGGTGAGCAGATGGGCGCGCCGGCCGCAGTGCAAATTCCGTCGACGGTCGGCCCGGGTCAGACCGTCGACGTCGCCGTCGACATGCGCGCGCCCAACGCCAACGGCGAATTCCAGGGGAACTGGCTGATGCGCAACGCGTCGGGGGCCCTCTTCGGAACCAGCGCGCAGACGACCCCGATCTGGGTCAAAATCGTCGTCAGCGGCGCGACTGGAAACGCCGTACCGGCCGGCTCCGTTTCCTCCGGCGGCGGTACCTGCACGGTGCAGAGTATTTCGCCGAACGGTTCGGAAGTCTTCGGACCGAACGCCCCGATGACGTTTTCCGTAACTGTCCGGAACGACAGCGCCGTAGCCTGGGACACGGCGAATTATGACCTTGCGCTGATCGAAGGCAACAACATGCTCCGGAACCCGGCGCTCACGGCGCAGGACATCCCGACAACGATCGCCCCGGGGCAGACGCTCACCATCTCGTTCGAAGGGATCACGCCGAATACCGGCGGACTTTTCACGATGACCTGGGGAATCGTCCAGAATAACGTGATCAACTGCCAATTCACTTTCCGCGTCAACGTTCGTTAAAACGCGGGGTTTATATAGGGGAAGGACGGCCTGGCAAGCTCCGTCCTTCCCCGCACATCCGCTACAGCAGGACCTCAGCCCAATCCGTCCCTGTAATCAGGTTCGGGAAAATTTTCCGGGCGTTGCCCCTTTTTCATTTATGCCTTTAAGAGACGGCAACAGTCGATAAAGCGGCGTTGCCCTTTACCGGTGACGCGCACGGTTTGGGTCAGGTAAGACGCCTATTGATTTTTCAGCACCCAAACGATAAAATAAAGGCAGCTGGAAATAAAAGGTGAGCTATGAATATTAAAATCAGTCGTGAAAATTATTTACTTGAAGGATTCGACAGAATACTCTCGCCGACAGGTAAACTTTACAGGAGATATCAGGGGAGATTTACCCGGAAACCTGAGATTCGGCTCAAAACGTTCGCAGACGACGCGGCGAAATTAAGAAATGACTGGGGAAACGTGGGATTCGATTTAATCAGGGCCGCAGAAAAATCCAAGGCTGGAGTTAAATAAAATGAGCAATCCCGACGATACCAGCTTAGAGAATAAAGAAATTGATAGCCAAAACAGGATCTTCGATTCGGATACAGAGCTAAGTCAACTCGCAGAAGCAATTGTTGATGATCTGGATATTCCGACCGAAAGCAAAAACCAGAAGATTGAACAGGTTATCAGGACCTTATCAGTATCCAGACAGCTAATTAAAAGCCCGGTTCCGCCGCCTGACTGGCTGGCAGGCTATAAAGAGGTAGAACCTACCGCCCCGGAACGGATTCTTCGCCTAGCTGAGAACGAACAACAACATCGTCACGCAATGGAGAAGCTGCTGGTAGAATCCCAGATAGAAAGTCAACGAACGGAATCTAAATTAGGCGAGAAAGAACAAGAGACCGATCGTTGGTTAGCGAATCGGGGTCTTATATTCGCTTTCATCATTGTTTTGGCATTTCTCAGTTTTATCGCTTTTTTAATCTGGAAGGATAAAACTGTCGAGGCATTTTATTCCGCGATGATCGGATTAGCGGTTTTAATCGCGAATTTTATTTTTCGATCGCGAATTTTTTCTTCCGATAGAAACGGGAAAAATCGGGATAAGACCTGATTTCGAAACGTATATTATGGATGAGCCTGATAAAACCCTTTGCGGTCTGAATCGACTGAACAAATTCGGCCCGGGAAAAAGGCGATCGGAACCATACCGAGGCAGCTTGTATTTCCCCCGATCGTCTTTTTTTCTCCATCCTTCCCCGCACATCCGCTACAGCAGGACCTCAGCCCAATCCGTCCCTGTAATCAGGTTCGGGAAAATTTTCCGGGCATCCTGAACCGCGCGCGACCGCGACCCCATGTCCATATACGCCGCCGCGCCGAAATGAATCAGGAGCGTCCGTTCAGCGTTCGCCGCCAGCGACAGCCGCGCCGCGCCCTCCGGATCGAGATGCCCTGCCGGTCCCGTTTCTCCCGGAAGGAACCCCGCCTCCGTGATCAGCAGGTCGGCGTTCTTCGCCAGCCGCTCCGCGTTTTCACAGCGCGCCGTATCTAAAACGAAGGCGACAATCCGTCCCTCGACTTCCAGTCGGTATCCTGTCGCCGGGACCGCGTGCACCAGCGGCAGCGCCTCCGCCCGAAACGGGAGCGGCCCGCCCGGAAGCGTCTCGGCTTCCACGATCCGGCTCGCAAAAGGGGCCTTCTCCAACGGCGACATGAACGGGGGACGCAGGATCGCCTCCAGCTCCGCCTTTCCGCCGAGCGGCGTAACGATCGTCAATCCCGCCTCAAACGGGAACAGGCCGATCGTATGCAGCCCGCTGATATGATCCAGATGCAAATGCGTCAGGAAAAGAAACGCCGGCTTCTGGAAATCGACGAGCGAACGCGCCCGCGTCAGCCCTGATCCGGCGTCCAAAAGAATCGTCTCGTTCTCCGTCTCCACGAGAACGCAGGTTGTCATCCCGTTCGCGTCGTCGTACCAGCCGTTCGCTCCCAAAACCGTAACCTTAACCATGCACACCTCCTTTACGCCTGGTTCGAAAAAAGCGGGCGTCAGCTGCCCGACCCGCTTTTTCCGTTTTAAACTTCCCAATTCATAGCCGAACGATTACTTGAGCATCGACTTTTCCCAAATCTTCATTGGCTCGAACCCCAGAAGCTCGACAACCGTCGCAGCGATATTCGCCAGACCGTACTGCCCGTCGGCGAATTCAACCTTCCGTGTCCGGTCATAAATAATAAACGGAACCGGGTTGAGCGAATGCGACGTTTTCGGCTCGTACCCGCCGTCTTTTTTCTTCTTCAACATGTCGTCGGCGTTGCCGTGATCGGCGGTCACGACCAGCGTGAAATCAACCGAATCCATCAGCTCCATCAGCCGTTTCAGTCCCAGATCGACCGACTCGACGCCAATCATCGTCGATTCCATAACGCCGGTATGCCCAACCATGTCGCCGTTCGGATAATTCAACCGCAAGAAGCCGTACTTCCCGGACCTGATCGCCTCAATCATTCGATCGGTAATCTCCGCCGATTTCATCCAGGGCCGTTGGTCGAACGGAACGTTATCCGACGGAATTTCGACGTACGTCTCGAGTTCTTCCGAGACCTTCCCGCTCCGATTCCCATTCCAGAAATACGTCACGTGTCCGTATTTCTGCGTTTCGGAAATCGCGAATTCGTTGACGCCCTTTCCGACGAGGAACTCGGTCAGCGTATTCGAGATCGACGGGGGATTAACGAGATATCGGTCCGGAAGCTTCAGGTCGCCGTCATACTGGAGCATTCCGGCGTACAGAACCTTCGGACGCCGGCCGCGATCGAATTTATCGAACGCGTCATAGTCGAACGCCATGCTCAGTTCGATCGCGCGGTCCCCGCGGAAATTGAAGAAAATGACGCTGTCGTTATCCTCGATCGTCCCGACCGGCTTCCCGTTTTCGACGATAACGAACTCGTGCATGTCCTGATCGATCAACGGATCGATTTCGGAGCGGTACGTCTGAATCGCTTCGGTCGCCGAAGCGAATTTCCGTCCCTCCCCGTGAACATGCGTATCCCAGCCGCGCTTGACCATCGGCCAGTCCGCCTGATACCGGTCCATCGTAATATACATCCGCCCGCCGCCGGAAGCGATCCGCGCGTCAAACGAAGCGTCGTTCAGCCCGGCGAAGAAGCGCTCGATATCCTCAACGTAGGTCAGCGCCGACGTCGGCGGAACGTCGCGTCCGTCGAGAAGAATATGCAGCCGGACTTTCGCGACCCCGTCCTTTTTCGCGTGCTCGATCATCGCTTTGACATGGTTGATATGCGAATGTACGTTGCCGTCCGAAAACAGCCCGATCAGATGCAGCGTCGTACCGTGCTTCCTGACGTTGTCAACGAGTTCGCGCCAGACTTCTGACTCAAACATCTTCCCGCTGGCAATACTTTCATTAACGAGCTTCGCCCCCTGCGAATATATCTGGCCGCAGCCGATCGCGTTATGCCCGACTTCGCTGTTGCCCATATCGTCGTCCGACGGCAGCCCTACCGCCGTTCCATGCGCCTTCAGGCGTACGTTCGGACAGTTTTGCAGCAGCCAATCCAGATACGGCGTATGCGCCTTACGAACGCAGTCGCCAGCTTCGTCTTTTCCGAAACCGACGCCGTCCATAACGACTAAAACCAAAGGTTTTTCCATATAACCCTCACTTATAGATGAATCATTTTTCGGGAAAATCCCGAGCTGTCAGATAAGTTTCCGTCCGCCCCGCGGCTTTTTTCCCGCGCCGCGAACGCTCAAAAGCAAAACGGGAAGAAGAGATCCTCCTTCCCGCTCGCCTCCCAGGATTAAGGCATTGGGTTATTATTCGCCCATGCGTCCGTAATCGTCACGACAAAGTCGATCGAACTGTTCGGGTCGTAACTCATCCGTACGAACTCGATCGGAACGTTCAGGACCGAACGCAGGAATTTTCCGGTAAACGGCTTCCCGGTAATGATCTCCAGCCCGTTCGCGTAAGAGTTCTGAGCCGGCCCCTGATTCGCGATTTCGATCCCGTATGTCTGGAAGTACGCGACCGTCCGATCGAAAATTGCCGGATCGCTCGCCCCGTTCAGGAGCGTTATCCGCGCTTTTTCACCCGCGACCAGGACCGATTCGTCCTGACCCTCCCCGAGCATCGTCGCCGGAGAAGCCGCGACCGACGCGCCGAAAATCGCGTCGCGCGATTCGCGGATCTTATCCGGGATCGGAACCAGAATATCCTCGCCGTTCGGGCTCTTTTCGAGCTCGACCTGATACGGCGGCGCGATCACAGCGCGGGAAATCTCCCAAGGCTCGAGATCGGTTACCGTCCAGGCTAATTTGACCATGTCGCTGATCGATAAGTTCGTCTTGACCGCTTTCGTCACGGCGTCGTAAAGCTGCTGCGGATTGGCGAGCAGCTTCGGCAGCTGCCAGATCAGCTGTTCATAGATCGCGTATAAAACGTCCTGCTGCCGCTGCGCCCGTTCAAAGTCGCCGCCAAGGGTATACCGGTGACGCGCGTAAGCGAGCGCCGTCGCGCCGTCGAGGTCCTGAACGCCGGCATGGAGCGTAACCGTATTCGCCGGACCGATCGGGTCAACCGTAATATCCTCCTTAACGTTGATCGCCAGCTTGTCGATCGCGTCGATAAAGTCGGCGAATCCTTCAAAATTAATCACCGCGTAATATTGAATATCGACGCCGAGGAAAAGCTCGACCGTTTCGATCGCCAGCTGCGGACCGCCGCCGGGGAGATTTTCCGCCTCGGCAAGGTAATACGCCGTGTTGATCCGCTGATAGCCATGTCCGGGGATCGAGACCCATAAATCGCGCGGAATCGAAAGCATCCCCGCGCGGCCTGTCACCGGATCGTACGTCACCAGCATCATCGAGTCGGTACGCGAGGCGCGCTCGTTCGCTTCCCAATCGCGGTAATCGAGCCCCATCGCCAGACAAGTGATCCGCGATTTCCCGTCCCAGGACTCATGTTCCACCTCGGCTAAATCCGCGACTGAAATCTCGGACTCTTTTCCGGCCTCATCTTCGTCGTTCCGCAGCGTTACTTCGCCCGACTCGTTGACAAGCGGAAGGCCGGGAAGCTTGACGATCGAGAACGTCCGCGCGTAATGATTGACCGTTCGAAACGCGAAGATCCCGAGAATAATCCCCAATACGGTCAGCACGCCGAAAACAATGAACTTCGTCCGCGGATTTCGCGGCTTCTTCGCCTTCGGAGGCTTCTGGCGCCTGGGGTCGTTCCCGCCAAACGCGGACGAAGCCGGAGGAGCCCCGTTGGGACGGTATCCTTGCGCGCCCGCCGGGTTCGGGACCGGCCCCGGCTGCTGCTGCCGCGGCGGACAGGGCTGCCCCTGCGCCGACGGATTAACGTTTCGATACGGTTGATTTTTTTCCATCCGTCGCAAACTCCTTATGACACTTCCTCAGATAAAACCGGCGGGATCGCCAACGATTCTTCGGGCGTTTCGATATACTTCGAACCTTCGTCGATCAGCATGACCGGAATATCCTCTACGATCGGGTATTTCCGTCCGCAATCGCCGCAGATCAGATAACTTTCTTTATAATTTCTTAAAGATCCAGCGCCATTTTTTACGCAGACCGGACAGCGCAGAATTTCCAGCAGATCCTTTCGAATCATGATCCCTCCGGTTTTTTCTCTCCATTTTTACTTATTCTACCATAGGGGGATTTTCCGAGACTCGAATTCCGCCCAGACTCCGACGCGTCGTCTAATCCGGCGCAGCGGTCGGCGACGGGGTCGGAATATTTTCCGTCCCAGGCCCATACTCATAAATCGCCTGCCAAGGCTTATAGTTGGTAACGAAGCGGTCCTGAAGATGGACCAGTCCGTCTTCATACACCGTCCGGACGACGTCGACGTCCGCACCCTTAATTTCCCAGTCGACCTGCTCGATAACGCCCGTCGGGAGCTCAGGATTCTCCCGGTAAATCGGCTCGCCCGGCTCGGTCAGGTTCGTCGGCCCCGTCGTCTCCAGCTCCACGTAGCGGTTGACTTTGGTGCTGTAAAATTTCCATTGAATCGTATAAGCCCCCGGATTCACGTACACTTCCATCAAAATCCAACTCGGCGTATCGTTCGTGAATTTCAGGTCCAGAACCGGGAAGAAAACCGATGCGTCGAGACCCGACAGCCCCGGATCGATATTTCCATTCGCCAGCCGTTCATAGTAAAAAACGCGGTAGGCATGCTGATGACGCTCTTTGATCGGAAGCCCATAGTTCAGCGCAGTCCGGAACAGCGTCGTGCTGACCTGACAAATTCCGCCGCCAACCCCCTGAACCGTTTCGTTCCCGACGATAACCGCCGCCTCAGCGAACCCGTTTTCAATATCGATATCGCCGATATTCTCCGCCATCGAAAACGTCTCCCCCGGCTTAATGAGCATGCCATGAAACGGAGCCGACCCGGCGACGATATTCTGAATCCGTTCCGGCGACGAGCCGTAAAAGTAGGTATACTGCGAAAAAGCCAACTCGCGGATCCCCAGCGATTCCGCCGTTGCGTTCGAACGGACCTCGGGCTCCGAAATCTCTAAAACCAGCTCCGCTTCGCCGCGACCGCCCTGAATCGCGTCCTGAATATTTCGGAGAGAGGCCTCGATATCGAGCTCCTGCCCGACGACGGCCTCCGCGAACGGTTCTAACTGCCGCGTGTCGTCGTTAAAAATGAACTTCGCGTTCCGCGGCTTGCGGAATAAATCGACGCTGAGCGAGACGAGCCGGTTATAAAACGGGTCGCGCCTGATCGTCATCTCGATCGATACCTCGTCCCGGTAGATCGTCGGCGTAAAGTTGATCCATCCGGCGAGCAAATCGCCCGCAATCTCGTCGATTACGCGGTACCCGTCGCCTTCGCGGACGAACAGCTTGAACGGAGCGCCTAAAACCTGTTCGAGCTGCGCTTTCTTTTCCGCGAGCTTATCCGCCGTCGTTTCGAGCGTCACGACCGGCAGCTCCAGCTCTGTCGTCCGCATCGTCTTCGCCAGCATCCCCAGCATCGCCAGCGTCACCGGCCGGTCCAGGAGCCGCCCCGCCTTTCCGGCTTCGATCCGAACCAACGAGCCCTGAAGCGTAAGCGACGGCTGTTCCATGGGGACGTCGATATATTTAGCGATATCTGAAATAAAATTGAACGCGACCCGCTGATCAAACAGCAGGACCGGCTCCAGATTCACTCCGATCGTCCGCGCCATGACCCGCTGGCGCAGGTTCTTCATCTCATCGCCGCCGCGCCCGAAACCGTACGCGTTCGCGACCGTCGCCGGAAACTGAATCTGCATCCCCAATTCTTCCGGGATCCCATGCCAGACGTTGTCTTCATACCGGAACGCGAACGCCGCCGCAAACGGAAACGTCAGCTTCTCGCGCAGCAGCGCCTCCGCCTCACCCGTCGTCAGCCCGCCGAGCGGGACGCCGGAAACGTGGACCCCTGGGAAAATTTTCTCATGATACGCCTCGCGCGTATAAAGCGCGTATCCAACGAACGTCAGTCCCGCCGCCACGCAGCCGGCGACCAGAATGAACGCCGCTCGCAGCAGCCCCATTTTTAAAGCTCCGGGAGCTCCCCCTCGCGGCGGCCTACTCGCCCCCGTTCGGGAGGCCTTTTTTTCTTCAGAATTCATCAATCCCGTTCCGCTCCATGATCTCGGAAAGATTCACGTCGTAACAGCGAATCTCCGCTTGATTATACAAAAGAAATTCGTCCGCCGGACCGAAAAACGCTTCGATCCGTGCGTTGGTCAACCCGTCGCGCTGGGTTTCGTCAACGAGGAGGCAGCGCGCGTTAAATCCGGCGCGGTACCAGTCGGCCCGCGACGCGACCGCCGGACCGATCGTCCCATTCTCATAAACGATCGGCGCCGCCTGAATCCGGTTCCCCGAATAGTAATTTAACGCCGCGGATTCCCAATAAGTTCCGTATATCCGCGCCGCGCCCCGATCCTTCAGCGCGTCGGCGAGCTCAACCAGCCGGTTGTCGCTCGGCGGCGAAGCGCGAAATTCCGCCGACAGGTTCGACCATCCGATCAGGACCAGAGCCGTCAGCGCTGCGTTCCGCCGCCAGCCCGGAGAAAGGCGCGGGGTCGCCCGGACCGCAAGCTCCATCCAAAGAAAATACGCCGGAGCAAGGTAACGGAACGCCGCTTCGCCTTGCGTAACGTCCGTCAGCGTAAAACTGGCGACGACCGCGCCGCCGCCGAAAAAGAGGAGCTTATCCGCCATGGCCCCCCCGCGCCAATCGCGTATCAGCCGCACGCCGCAGCGCGCCGCCATCCCCGCCGTAAACAGCGCCATCGCGCCCGCCCCGATCCACTCCACCGGCGTCAGCTCCGGAACCGCCAGCCAGGGTCTTCGCGTAAACAACCGCAGCCAGGTATCCGCCCCATTCATCAGGTACCGCCCCAGATCCGCCACGCCGATCACCCCGTTTTTCGTCGCCGTCAGCGTCAGCCCGCCGCTGCGTTCGAGCCAGATCAGGAACGCTTTCGAAAGAAAAACGCCCCCGAGCGCGGCCGCCCCAAGTTTCAGCGCGCGGCGCCGCCTCAGGGAAACGGCGTCAGCCGCCGCGACGACGAGACAGGGCGCGGCAAAGAAATACAGAACGAAGCCGTCGGCGACGCAGCCAAGCGCGACGCAGACGGCGAACCCGACCCAGCTCAGCGCGCTGGGTTCGGACGGACGGTCCGTCAGCCGTGAGGCCAGCCAAACCAACGCGAAAATCTGCGCAATCGCGACGGCATGCATCCCGACCGTCGCCATCGAATGCCACAGCGCGCGCGGGATCAGAGCCACCGGCAGCAGCGCTGCAAAACAGACCCATCCCGGCTTGATTGCCGTCTGGCGCTCCGAACGGAGCGTCAGGAACGCGAACGCCGCGACCAGCCCGCAGCTGATCGGTCCGATCAGGTACAGCGCCGCCTTCCGGCCCAGAACCAGCCGCAGCGGCAGCGCCCACAGGATATCCCCGGTCAGCGCTGAAAAGAAACCGCCGCGCCAGCCAGCGAGCGTCCAGTTCCCGTCCAGCATGTCCTCGGCTGCGAGAATGAAGTACATATTGTCCGAATTAACCGTGAAGCGCGTCGCGATCATAAAAAAAACGTAAAGCGCCGTCAGCGAAAAAACCGCCGCCGCGCCGATCCGGAAAAACCGGTTGTCGGATGCCTCGCGCAAATCCTGACGTTTCGATAAATTCATATTTCCTGGCTCTCTTTCGCCGCCGTTCCCCGCGTTTGATTTTTTTCTTCGACCCGACCTTGTTTCCAACAGGGCGGGCCGTTCCCGTTGATTATATTCCGAAACAGGCTGGAAACCCGGCGCGGTTCCTCCGGACCATCCGCGAAAATCCTTTGATCGAATTGCGCGGGGACGGATTATAATTAACCCGAGTTAAAGTGACCCCGGTTCACACGTTCGTTGAACACACTGAAAAAAAAATCCACTGGAGGGAACAATATGAGCCTGAAAATCAAATTCGGCACCGACGGATGGCGAGCTCGAATCGCCGACGAATACACGTTTGAGAACTGCCGCCGCTGCGCGCAGGGTTTCGCAAATTATCTATTGAATCGCGGTAAAAAAGGCGCGCGCGTTGTCGTCGGCTACGATAAACGGTTCCATTCCGAAAATTTCGCGGCGCTCTGCGCGGAGGTTCTCGCCGGGAACGGATTTAAAGTTTTCCTGACCGACGGGCCGACCCCAACCCCGGTCATTTCGTTCGCCGTCGGCGACAGCAAAGCCGCGGGCGCGATCAATATCACCGCCTCGCATAACCCGGCCGTCGACAACGGTTTCAAAGTCCGCGACGAAACCGGCGGCGCGATCGACCCCGCCGGATTGCTCGAAATCGAAGCTGCGATCCCTGACGACGTCGGCGACGTCGTTTCGATCCCGCTCGGCGAGGGACTGAAAAACGGCTCGATTGAATATTTCGACGCCTCGATCAACTACATCGAACACCTGAAAGACCTGATCGACCTGGAGCCGATCCGTAACGCCGGGCTGAAAATTGTAGTCGACTCGATGTGGGGGAACGGCGGCGGATGGTTCACGCGTCTCCTCGGCGGCGGGAAGACTGAAATTATCGAAATTCATGATACGCGCAACCCGCTTTTTCCTGAAATGACCCGACCGGAGCCGATCCCGCCGAACGTGAACGTCGGGCTGAAACGCACGGTCAAGGAAGGGGCCGACGTCTGCCTGATCATGGACGGCGACGCGGACCGCTGCGGAATGGGGACCGAAAAGGGCGAATTCCTGAACCAGCTTCAGGTCATGGCGCTCCTGACACTGTATCTTCTTGAAATCCGAAAAGAAACCGGCGCGATCGTCAAGACGCTTTCGACAACGACAATGCTGAATAAGCTGGCTGAAAAATACGGCTGCCCGCTTTACGAAACCGGCGTCGGCTTTAAATACGTCGCGCCGAAATTCACGGAAACCAACGCGATCATCGGCGGCGAGGAATCGGGCGGCTATGCCTTCCGCGGGAACGTCCCTGAACGCGACGGGATCCTGGCGAATCTGTACTTCCTTGACTTCATGGTCAAAACGGGAAAGAAACCGTCCGAGCTTCTCGCCTGGCTCTTCGAAACCGTCGGAGCGCATTATTACAAGCGAATCGATACCCAATTCAAGGGCAGCAACGCCGACAGGATCGCGGCGATCAAGGCCAATTATCCGAAGACCCTCGGCGGAATCGAGGTCGTCAACGTCAATACCACCGACGGCTTCAAGTTCGAGATGAAAGACGGCGGCTGGATGCTGATCCGGTTCTCGGGAACGGAACCGATTATCCGCGTTTACACGGAAACAACCAAACCCAGCGCAGTGGACGCGATTCTCGCCGACGGGCTGAAAACCGCCGGAATCGAATAGCCGCTTTAAACCTGCATTGGAACCGAAACGCTTTTGGGTCGATACCCATTGTCACCTGAACCTCGATGCGTTCGAAGAGGACCTGGATCAGGTTCTCTTCAACGCGCGCCAGGCCGGCGTCGAACGCGTCCTGATTCCCGGGATCGACCTGGGAACCTCCGAACGGGCGAAAGCCTTAGCCGCGAAAGAAACGGGACTGACGTTCGCCTGCGGGGTGCATCCAAATACCGACGCCGTCGTCGACGACGAAACGCTGCGCGCGCTGGAAGGGCTGGCGCGGGATCCGCGCTGCGCCGCGGTCGGCGAAATCGGACTGGATAACTATTGGAACGACTGTCCGTCCGAACGGCAGCGCGAAAACCTCCTGCGCCAGCTCGATTTAGCCGAACGGCTCCAGCTCCCGATTATTCTGCACTGCCGCGATGCGTTCGCGGACCTCTTTCCGATCGTCCAACAATGGATCCGGCGCGCGCCGGGGAACCGCGGCGTGTTCCATGCGTTCGACGGCAGCGCGGAAGAGGCGCGCCGAATTACCGACGCCGGCTTTTTCGTCGGCTTAGGCGGCGCGATCACGTTTAAAAACAAGCCCCTCCGCCGTGAAATGGCGCGGACGGTCCCGCTTGAAAAAATCGTTCTTGAAACTGACGCGCCCTACCTGACGCCCGCGCCCTATCGCGGGAAGCGCAACCAGCCCGCCTATGTCCCGCTCGTCGGCGCGTTCCTCGCCGAACTCCGCGGCCTTCCCGTCGAAGACGTCATGACGCGGACGAGCGCGAACGCGTTCGAGTTATTCCGCCTATCTTAGAGAATTATTAATTTTCTAAAACCGTGCAAATTGTCGGATAAAATAGAAATCTATCAAATTGCAGCGGTTCTTTACCGCTGAAGCTTGACAGAAGCAGTGGATTCAGAAAGGAAAAAAATAAACAATGAACGAACCTATTCATGTTACGGATGCGAACTTTGAAAACGCCGTATTGAAATCCTCGCTCCCGGTCGTCGTCGACTTCTGGGCGCCGTGGTGCGGACCCTGCCGGATGGTTTTGCCGATGATGGAAGAGATCGCGAAAGAATACGCCGATAAAATTATTGTCGCGAAGGTCAATACCGACGAACAGACCGAACGCGCGATGGATTATCGCGTGACGACGATCCCGACGCTTTTATTCGTCAAAAACGGCGAAGTCAGGCAGCGCCATTCCGGTACGCTGAGCGGCGAAAAGTTGCGCGAGATGGTCGACGCGCTGATCGCCGCGTAACGCTTTGGAGCAAAAAAAGCGCTGCTGAACAGGTCGGGGCGCCACCAGCTTCACTCTTAAAAAAAGAACCGGCGAGGAGAGCTTTTCCAGAATCGAGAAAACCGTCTCTTCGCCGGTTTCGTTTGTCCTCAGCCCCGCTCAGCTTTCAGCCCCGCCTCTTTTTCATCAGATAACGGAACCACGACCGCGTACGTCCGCTCGTTCAGCGCGATCTCGCGGACCGCGATCGGGATCGAGAAGAGCCGCGATAAATTTTCGTCGTTCAGCAGCGCGTCGCTCCGCCCGACCGTCGTCTGGCCGCGATGAATCAGGAGCGTCTGATCCGCCAGACGCAACGCATGTTCCGGATAGTGCGTATTAAACAAAATACTGATCGAGGATTCGGACGCCAGCCGTTTCAGGATCCGCAGGATATTCTGTTGATTCTTATAATCCAGGTTCGACTCCGGTTCGTCTAAAATCATGATCGACGGCTCGGCGCAGAGCGCCCGCGCGATCAGGACCATCTGCAGCTCGCCGCCGGAAATCCGCGTGCAGAGCCGATCGCGGAGATGACCGATTTCGAGCGTCTCCATCGTCTCCCGCGCCAGCCGAACGTCTCTTTCTCCCGGCTTCGCGAAAACGCCTAAACGCGGCGCGCGTCCCAGCAGGACCATCTGCTCGACGGTATACGCGACCTGCTGGCTCCGCGCCTGCGGAACGTAGGCCATCAGCCGCCAGATCTCGCGCTCGCCCTTTCGCCGCATCGGCTCGCCGAACAGCAGCGTTTCCCCCTCGCTCCAGGGGAGCAGGCCCATCAGACAGCGTAAAAACGTCGTCTTCCCGGCTCCGTTCGGGCCAAGCACCGCGCATACCTCACCGCGGCGCAGCGATAAGTTCACGTGATGGAACTGGTCTTCCGATCGTTTCGCCCAGCGAAAACGGGCGTCCCGGACCTCCAAAGCAATCTCGCTCACAGCCCTTCTCCTTTCGACGAATGGAGCAGGAAGATAAACAGCGGAGCGCCCAACGCCGCCGTCAGGATCGACAGCGGAATTTCCGCCGCGTACGCGCTGCGGGCGAAGCTGTCGATCAGGAGAAGGAAACTCCCGCCGAAGCTGATACTCGCCGGAATAACGTCGCGATGATCGCTCCCGAAGCACATCCGGCAGATATGCGGAATGACCAGCCCTACCCAGCCGATCTGCCCCGCCATCGAGACCGCCGCCGCGACCATCATCGTCGCCGCCAGCGAAAAAACCAGCCGCATGCGCTGGACGTTGACCCCCAGCGTCTGCGCCTCGTCGTCGCTCAGCGCCATAACGTTCAGCCGCCAGCGCAGCGCGAAAATAATCGCCATGCCGGCGACGATCAGCGGCAGGCCGTAAACGAGCGTCCCATACCGCGCCGACGCCAGGCTCCCCATCAGCCAGAACGTAATCGCGGGAAGCATGGCCTCCGTCTCGGCGACCGTCATGATCAGCGAGATTCCCGCCTGAAAAAGCGCCGCAACGACCATTCCCGACAGGACGATCATGATCGTCGTCACCCGTCCGCGGATCCGGCTCACAAAGTACGTCAGGCTGACCGCGATAAACCCGAAAGCCATGGCCGACAGCTGCACGACGATCATATTCTGCCGCATGTACAGCGCCAACGCCGCGCCGAAACCCGCCCCCGCCGCCACCGCCAGCGTATCGGGCGAGGCGAGCGGATTCGAAAAAACGCTCTGGAAACAGGCGCCGGAGACCGACAGCGCCGCCCCGCAGGCCAGCGCCAGAATAATCCGCGGCAGCCGCAGGCTGATCAGAACGCTGAACATCCGCTGGTCCCATTGCCCATCCCGAATACCGGCAATAAAAAAGTTAAAAATAGCGGCTACGCTGATCTGTAGCCGCCCCAAACCCCAACAAAAGATTGCCAGAACCAACGGCAGGAAGATCAGGAACAAATTCCGCGCCCTGCGGCTCCTGCCCTGGATCGTCGTTCCCGCCGGCATTATTGACCTTACATGCCGGCAGTCGGATTCAGAATTTCATGAATATCCTCGTCCGTCAGCTCATAATGAAAGAGATTCTGATAGTAATTACGAATCTCCTCTTCCATGTCGATATCCTCGAACAGGTCCGGATGCATCGTCTTCGCCATGAACAGCAGGTTCAGCGGCGCGTCGCTCGACGGCGGGAACCACGTATACGTCCCGCGCGGAATCTTATAAACGCGCCCGTTCTGAACCGCGGTAATCCCGGACCAGTCGTCCCCTTCCTTCGCCTGACTGTTCAAAATCTGGTCGACCGTGTAAGCGCTGAAGTTGTTGAGGTATAAGACCTCCGGATTCCATTCGTAAACCTGCTCCATGTTAACCGGGCCGACAAACGCGCCGACCTCGTAACCGAGATTCTTCCCGCCTGCCGTCGTAATCCAGTAGTTCGCAAAGCTCGTCCCGCCAGCGACCAGGACGTTTTCGTTGTAATTCACGAGGATCAGCGCGTTCGGCTTCTCATCGTCTTTCAAGTCGCCCACGCGGCTCCGAACCGTCTCCAACGCCTTTTCGCCGTATTCCTTAATTCCGGGAGCCTGATCCTCCTTATCGAGAACCTCGGCCAGGAGATCGACCCAGGCGTTGAACGTATCGATCGTGCTGTAATCCTCGAAAAGCGTCGTGCTGAACCCGACCGCCGGTATCCCCGCGTTCTTCAATACTTCGTAATTTTCTTTAACGTCGGCGTTGTAAAAATAAACCTGCGGATCCAGCTTCAGCAGCTCTTCAACGTTGATATCGTCGGTCCCGGACGTTGAGAACGACGACGAAATATCCGCCATGCCGGGGAAAATTTTGTTCATAATCGAACGCTCGATACTGTAACGCGAATCTTCGTGGATCCCGACTAGCCCGTCGATCGACCCGGTGAACATCGGGTAAACCGCCGCCAACGGCGTCAGGCTCCCGATCACGATTCGATCGAGCTTCGCCGGAAGAACGACCGTATTGCCCGCGTGATCAACAATCGTCCGCGTTTCGCTTTCCTGCGCATCGGCGTTCCCGGCGGAACATCCGGCCGCTAAAACGGCGATCATCATCGCCACAACCATCCATGAGAATAATCTCTTCATAGCTTAAAAACCTCTCTTTTTCTTCCGGAACGCAATTCCGATCCGGTAAGTTTAATCAGATAACCCGGGAATTCGACCGGACGAAAACATCCGCCGAAGTTCCTCGAGGAATTGCCCTGCCTGATCGCGGACCGACCGCTCGTCCGCGCCGTAGAGATGCGAGGATAATGAAAACTGCGGCCATGCGATAAACTCCGCGTCCGGGCTGCTGAA
This sequence comes from Anaerolineaceae bacterium oral taxon 439, assembly GCA_001717545.1. Lineage (NCBI taxonomy): Bacteria > Bacillati > Chloroflexota > Anaerolineae > Anaerolineales > Anaerolineaceae > Anaerolineaceae bacterium oral taxon 439. The sequence continues at coordinate 94,226 of CP017039.1, forward strand.
CCGTTTCAGCAGCGGGTCCGCGATAATGAACGCCGCGTCCGACGCCGCGAAACGCGCCCGGAGAGCCTCCTCCGATTCGACATGATCCACGCGCCCGTGCGAACTGAAGCCCAGGTCTTCCTGAAGAACGACCGTGTCCACCGTCCATCCGTCCGCGGCTTCGTTCAAGAGATCGGCGATACTCGCGGCTAAATACGGTTCGGCGACAATCAGCGCCTTCCGTCCGGTTTCCGCCGCTCCCGTTTCGCGCGCCTTCTCCGGCGCCTGGCTCTCGTCAGCTCCGCCGTCCGCCAGCAATCGCCGGATCATCCGGTCCCGGCTCGCATCCGTCAGCGGCAATCCGCGCAGCACGCGCACAGACGGATCATATCGGCGGACCAGCTCCGCCGCCCCCTCGCCGGCTTCGGAGAAAACCCAGATCCAGTCCGTCCGCCGCAGCCGCTCCAGCTCCGACAGTCCGCACCCGATCGTCACGGAACAGATCGATTCAACGCCTGCCTGATTCAGCCCGCGCCGAATCCAATCCACATACGACCGGTCCATCCCATCGATCGCGGAAAGCCCGAACAGGCTGACCGTCGCGCCACGGTTCCCGTCCGGCTCCGTTTTCGGTCCGGTCCGCAGGAAGCGCCTGACCAGCGCCTCAAGACAGCGCGCGTACCCCTGGTTATACAGGTGCGCACCGTTCGTCGCCAGCCCGATCGTCGGGATTTTCGTCAGCGATTCAACCTCCGTCGCGATCCCCTCAAAATCCGTACCGATCACCGCAGGAACCGGACTCCCGCAGATCAGGATGACTTTCGGACGGATCGCGTCCAGGCAGTCTTCAATTCCACGGATCAGCCGGTCGTCCCGCCCCAGAACGGCGTCCAGCTCACGCAAATTGGAGCAGAAGACCGGAGCGGGACGATCGTACCAGCGCGGCTCGTCATAGCCCGTGTAATTTCCGGTACAGCCCGCCGCGTCATGAATAATAATCAACGGATCCAGCTCATATAAACAGGAGCACGCGCCCGAATAATCCGGCGAGATCGGCGGTAAAAACCGCGTCCAGGATTTTCTCATACGGTATACCCGCTCTCCTTAACCGCGCGTTCCAGATCGATCGTTTCTTCCGCGGCATGACGCAAGTCGCGCAGCAGCTGCAGCATGGCGTCGTAGCCATAGCCGAACTCATCGGCGCAGTATGGAACGACATGCGCCGCGCCGGTCAGATAAGCGGCCTCAAATCCGACCGCAACGGCGTTCAGAACCGTTTCCCGTTCCTTAACGCGGGCGGGAGCCGACGGGTCGAGAATTTCGATTCCGGGATTCGCCGAGATCAATCGTTCGCGGCTCTGATCCTCGGTTTTCAGCCATTCGGAAGCGTAAACCTGACGGACCGGGAGCCCGCGCCCCGTTAGAAACAGGGCCATCGAGAATGGCCGATACGTCGCGGCATAATCGATAACGATCGAATAACCGTCGAGCGCCTCCGCAGACCGCCGCGCCTCGGCTTCAACCTCGGCGCGAAGCGGGCGGAAATCCGGCGGATCGATTTTCAGCGCCGCCGCGATCGCCGAAAAATTCGCTTCGATTTCCGAGTCAAGATACGAATAAGGGCAGTACACAAACGGAATCCCCAACCGCGAACGCATCTCCTCCGCAGCGCGGATACCCAACGGCTGGACGACGACGTTCAACGCCGCGCGCGCCATCGACTGGAAGCCTTCAAACGTCTCGAAATCGCTGATATGCTGAACCGTGAAACCAGCCGCGGAAAGCCATCGGCAAATCAGGTTCGCCCTCGGGATCGCGATATTATTCGCGATAAAGTTGACCCGCCCGCGAATCGTCCCCGAGTCATCCGGAAGCGGACGGGCCGCCGGAACGCGAAGCAGCGAAAACAGGTCGCTCAGAATCGCGACCGGCGGAGGAAGCGGCGAATCGGCTCGAATCGGGTTCATATGGCTGACCGCGAAAATCAGGTCCGGAAAACGAGCGGATAACGCATCGATCATCGCGGCATGATCCGTTCCCAGCAGGTCATCCATGCAGGTAAAGAACATGCGGATAACCTTCGCCTGAACCGGCAGCTGCGGAATTGCGGCCGAGATTTCTTCAATGACCGTGGACTCGTAGGCTCCCGTCGCCAGGTTCGCATCGTTCAACGCGATAAAGCTCAGCCGGTCCTCCACGCCTAACTCGATCGACGACAGGATAATATGACGCATGCAGGCGGGCATCCCGATAAAAAACAGGTAAGACTCGGGCAGCAGCAACGCACGCCGGACAACGCTCCATCCGCCGCGCGCCGGCGTCATGTACGTCAGGCAAGCCGGCATCGCCGTCACAGCCAGTTCATTCCGCATCTGTTGCCTGTTTCACGATTCTTTCAGCCAACGTCAGATAGGCTCCCGCGATGGGCGACGACGGAAAAGCCTCGACGACGGTCATATTCATCGCCTCCGCCTCCTGGACGGTTCCGGAGCGCTCGATACTCGCGATCACGGAAACGCCGAATTCCTCAGCTAATTCCTGAACCCGCGCTTCTTCGCCGGCGACGTTTCGCCGGTTCAGGATTATTCCGCCCAACCGGGCGTAGGAGCGGCGTTTGAACTGCTCAACCGCGGTTCCGATATTCGCCGCGGCGTACAGCGCCATCTTTTCACCCGAGGTTACGATATAGACGTCCCTGGCGTATCCGTTTCGAATCGGCATGGCGAACCCGCCGCAGACGACATCTCCCAAAACGTCATACAAAACGATATCCGGCTTCAGCTCGTCTTTATAGTTCAATTCTTCCAATTTCTCAAACGCGCTGATAATTCCGCGCCCGGCGCATCCGATCCCCGGCGTCGGACCGCCGGCTTCTACGCAGAAAACGCCGCTCGGGCTCTCGTGAACCAGGTCCGAAAGCTGAATCCGCCGATCGGACAGCTGCATCAGGTCCAGAACAGTATCGATTTTCACCCCGCGCATCAAGCCCGAACAGGAATCCGCCTTAGGGTCGCATCCAACCTGAAGCACGCGCAGCCCCATCCGCCGCCAGGAAACCGACAGGTTCGCGCTGCAGGTCGATTTCCCGATGCCGCCTTTACCATAAATTGCAATCGATCGCATTCATCCGCCCTAAGCCTTATTTCGGTTAGCCAGCTTTAATTAGCTGTTTCTAACTCGGGGATGAGTTTATCAACGAGAGATTTGTTTGTCAAGGCCAAATCTTAAAACAGATCAAAAGCCATATTCCGCTTTTTCAAGACATATACTAAAATAAAATTTGAACAAAGGTTTGGAACGGAACGATCCCCCTGAAAAAAATCCCCGACCGGTTTTCGATCGGGGAGCTGCGCTTCGGAAGGCCTTCCCGGGCTGGATTATTCGGATCGCCGCGTGATTCTCGCGCCGAGCGCGCGCATCTTTTCTTCAACGCCTTCGTATCCGCGTTCGATCTGACGGATATTCCGGATCGTCGACTTCCCGGGCGCGGCCAACGTCGCCAGGAGGAGCGCCATCCCCGCCCGAATATCGGGCGATTCAAGCTTCTCCGGATAGAGCCGCGTCGGTCCCTGAACGATACAGCGATGCGGGTCGCAGAGGACGACCTGCGCGCCCATCGCGACCAGCTTATCGGTAAAATACATCCGGCTCGGGTACATCCAATCATGGAACAGGACCGTCCCATGGACCTGAGTAGCGATCACAATCGCAATACTCATCAGGTCGGACGGGAACGCGGGCCAGGGCATCACGCTGATCTCCGGAATCGCGCCGCCCAGATCCGGTTCGACGATCAGGCGCTGATTCTCCGAAACGAGAATATCGTTCCCGATCGTCTCCCAGCTTACGCCGAGACGTCCGTAAACCGACCGAACCATGTCCAGATACCGGTTCCCCGCGTTCCGGATCAGGATTTCGCCCCGGGTCACGACGGCGGCGCCGATATACGAACCGACCTCGAGATAATCCGGCCCGATCGTAAACTCCGCGCCATGCAGCTCGTCGACCCCCTCGATCGTCAGAACGTTAGAGCCGATATTGCTGATTTTTGCGCCCATCCGATTCAGCAGCTCGCAAAGCTCCTGAACATGCGGCTCGGAAGCAGCGTTACGCAAAACCGTCGTCCCCTGCGCCAGGACACAGGCCATGATCGCGTTTTCAGTTCCGGTAACGCTCGCTTCGTCGAGCAGGATATTCGCGCCAGTCAGCCGCTTTTGGACTTCGAAATGATAGCTGCCATCGTAGTAGGCGTTAACGCCGAGCCCGCGCATCGCTAACAGGTGCGTATCGACGCGGCGGCGGCCGATCACGTCCCCGCCGGGAGGCGGCAGGACGAGCGAGCCGAAACGACCGACCAGCGGCCCGGCTAAAAGGATCGAAGCCCGCCCCTGACGGCATAAATCAGGATCCAACTCTTTGATATCGACGTTCCGCGCCTGAAATTTCCAGCAGCCCGGCGACACTTTTTCCATCTCCGCGCCCAGGCTGGCCAGCAGCTTGCGCATGGCGATGACGTCGTTAATTTCGGGAACGTTGCGTAAATAGACTGGCTCGGCCGTCAGCAGTGTCGCGCAAATCAGCGGAAGCGCTGCGTTTTTATTTCCGGAGGGCGTGACTTCGCCTCGGAGAGGAACGCCTCCTTCAACCAAAAAAGAATCCGTCATTCGATCCACTTCCTTCGTCAGTAGTCAACTACGCCTATTATACCGTGAACGCAGGAACCGACGCCGGCTGTGAACCGTGAGGGAAGAATTATCTACACCTCTTTCTGCGTCATCGCTAATTTCGCACGATAGGTATCGAGGACGACGGCAAAAACGATAATAAAACCGGTCACAATCTGCCGTGCGTTATCGTCCAGCCCCACAATCAGGAGCCCGTTATTCAGGACGCCGATAATACACGCGCCGAGAAACGTCCCAATCATCGACCCTTTCCCACCGCTCATGCTCGTTCCCCCGATCACCGTCGCGGCGATCGCGTTCAATTCGAACCCAACCCCAAGAATCGGGCTGGCGATATTCAGCCGCAGCATATACATAATCGCGGCAACCCCGACCGTAAAACCGCAGAAGACAAAAGCCAGAATTTTATAGGCGCCCGTGTTGTGGCCTGAAAGACGGACCGCTTCTTCATTATTCCCGATCGCGTATATCATGCGGCCAAAAACGGTATACCGCAGGATAACATGACCCACCAGCATCAGAACGAAAGCGATAATGAAAATCGACGGGATAACGTTAAAAAAAGTCATCGTCCCGAAGCGATTAAAGCAGGCGGGGAAGTCAAAAATCGTCCGGCTTCCGCTGATCTGAAGAGCGGCTCCGCGCGCAATATTCAGCATACCGAGCGTAACGATAAACGAATGAATTTTCCAGCGGACCGAAACGAATCCGTTAAACAATCCGCAGAGCATGCTGATACCGACGCCAGCCAGGCACGCAAGCCCGATCGCCGCCCATATCGGAAGCGCGCCATGGATCATCGCTTTCCCGGCCAGAATCGTCGCCAGCGCTAACGAAGAACCGACCGAAAGATCGATCCCGCCAAGAAGGATCACGTACGTCATCCCGACGGATATGGCGGTATTAATACTGATCTGCTGCATGATATTCGAGAAATTCGTGACCGTCGCGAAACGCGGCGCGACAAGACTGAAGACGGCAATCAGAATAACCAATACAAGTCCGATCCCGCCTTCCTGAAGGATGAAATTAATAAATTTTTTAGATTTAATCATCGCTAAGCTCTTTCTACCGTCAGCGGATATATTCTTCGTATGCGTAGGACAATATTTTTTCCTGATCGAAGTCATCGCGAGTCAATTCGCCGGTAATTTTACCGTTCGAAAAAACGAGAATACGATGCGAAACGCCGATAAGCTCGTCAAGATCCGAAGAAACGACGATTATCGCTTTCCCCATTCGCGCCAATTTCCAAAGCAGCAGGTAGATCTCATATCTCGCGCCAACGTCGATTCCCCGCGTCGGCTCGTCAAAAATCAAAACCTCCGCATCGCGGAAAAGCCATTTTCCAAGAACGACTTTCTGCTGATTGCCGCCTGAAAGATTGCGGACAACCTGATCGATCGAGGGGGTTTTTGTCCCGGTTTCTTCGACCAGCCGAACCGCGGCGTCCCGCTCCTCCTGCTGAAGAAGAAAGCCTTTCTTCGATACCTTCGCCAGGTCCGCAAGCGTGATATTGACGGCAATATTCATGTTCAGAATCACGCCCTGACTTTTCCGATCCTCGGTCAACAGGCTCAGTCCATACCGAACCGCGTCTTTCGGCGACCCGATTTGAATCGGACGTCCATGGAGATAAAGCTGGCCCGAAGCGATTTTATCCGCGCCAAAAATCGCCCGAACCGTTTCGGTCCGCCCCGATCCGACCAGTCCGGAAATCCCCAATATTTCGCCCGCGCGGACCGAAAAAGAAACGGAGTGCTTCCCCCCCTGGATCATCAGGTTTTCAACGCGCAGGACCTCATCCTTCGGCGTCACGCTCGAATCGAACGGATACTCGACGCCGATATCGCGTCCAACCATCAGCTTTACCAGATCGTTGATAGTTAAAGAAGCCAAAGGCTGCGTCGTAACATATTCTCCGTTCCGAAGAACGGTCACGCTATCGCCGATCTCGTAAATCTCCTGGAGCCGATGCGATATGTAAATAACCGTGACGCCCTGCCTTTTCAGCGCCTTGATAATATCAAAAAGTGTCCGGATTTCCTTTGAAGTCAGCGTCGCGGTCGGTTCGTCCATAATCAAAACCTTACTCTTATGAAAAACCGCCTTCGCGATTTCGACTAATTGCATCTGCGCCACGCCGAGCATCTCCACTTTCGTCCTCGGGTCGATCTTAAAGCCAACCTGCGCAAGCGCCGCTTCAGCTTCCTTATATAATTTCCCGTAATCGACGAAACCATGGTTCGCGGGCAGCTTCTCAAGAAAAATATTTTCCGCGATCGACAGGTACGGCAGCAGGTTAAATTCCTGATGAACAACACGGATTCCTCTTTGGAACGCGTCAAAAGTCGATCGTGGCGCGTAGGGCGCTTCCTCGAAGAACATCTCTCCGCCATCCGGAAAGTAAATCCCCGTCAGCAGCTTAACCAGACTGGATTTCCCCGCCCCATTCTGCCCGACAAGAATATGAACTTCGCCGCGCTGAATCGTCAGACTGACGTCGCGCAGCGCAACCACTCCCGGGAAGGCTTTTGTGACATGTTCCAACCTTAATATAGGATCAGCATTCATAAAAAGCCTCAGAAAAGGAAGGAGACCGAGCCAAACGGTTCGGTCTCCCTGCCTGATTCGGATTATTTCAAGTCGTCGATCGTAATTAATTTGACCGGCGTCTTTTCCCAGCCAACCGGTTCAAGCTCGCCGTCGATCACGCGCTGACCAACTTCAATCGCCATCTGAACCATCTCGGCGCCGAACTGATCCACCGTCGCAAGGACCTTGCCTTCCTTAATCAAGTCCTGGACCGCGGCAATATTATCGAAGCCAACCAGCAGGATATCGTCGCGTCCGGCGGCTTCAACGGCTTTCTGCGCCCCGAGGACCATCGAGTCATTCGCGCACATGATACCCTGGACTTCCGGATGCGCCGTAAGCAGATTAGCGACCAGCGTATTCGCTTCTTCGGTTTCCCAGTGAGCTGTATTCGAGACGAGAAGCTCAAGCTTCCCTTCCTCTACAGCTTTATCAAATCCGGCCTTCCGGGCAATCGCGTTATCGGCGCCGGGGTTGCCTTCGATAATAAAGACCTTCCCGCCTTCGCCCAGTTTTTCGGCCAGAGCCATCCCGGCAAGATAAGCGCCCTCTTCGTTATCCGGGCCAACAAACATGAAATCCTCCAGGCCCGCGGCCTTCAGCCGGTCCTGATCCAAACGAACGTCAAAATTGACGACAGGGATTCCGGCCTCCTGCGCTTTGACGACGGACGGAACTAAAGCGGAAGAATCCGCCGGGGCAAGAACGATCATATCAACGCCTAACGAAATAAAAGTATCCATAATCGTCAGCTGAGTATCGATATCCGTTTCGGAATTCATCCCCTTGATATTCAGCTCATAACGTCCGTCTTCCTCGGCCCACTTTTCAGCGCCTTCCTGAAGCGTCTTGAAAAACTCATTCGCGAGCGACTTCAAAACAACACCGACAACCGGCTTCTTGTCCTGAGCGGCGACCGCGCCGACCGATCCAAGTAAAAGCGCGGCAACTAATACGATAGATAATATACGACGAAATTGCTTCATGTTTTTCTCCTTTGAGGCGATACGCCCTGATATAAATTGAATACGTTTACTGAACAGCTCATACGCTTATTTAAGAGCTGCTTACACGCTTAAAAGTTTTCCCCGAAAAGATCCGACATGAATGTCCAGAAGCCGTCCCGATCCACATCCAGTACAATCGTCGCTTCGGAAGAATTGTAGGGGCCCTTCCCCAGATCCCACGTAACCGCCTTTCCATAAGTATAACCCGGCGATGTTTCTATGGCAATATCCCTGATTTCGCTGGTTTTAATCAAATCAGGGCATAAAAATACGCCTACCGTAATCGGGTCCCAGCAATAACTGGTACTCGTTGGGTTCTCTTCGTAGCGCGGACCATACTTCTCAACCAACAATTCCGTAACCGCGGAATGATTCTTTTCAGCGTACAGATCATACACATCCTTGGCCATCAGCACCTTAGGCGCGACGTCATGCGGCACGACTAACTGATAATTCCAGTTCGCTCTCAACGCAACGGCGGCGGCGTCCGGATCATACCACCAGTTGAATTCAGCGGTTGGCGTCGTATTTCCGGGAACGTCGATTGCGCCCCCCATGTAAACGATTCCGGCGGCGTTTTCCGCGAACGTCGGATCCTTCATGACCGCGATCGCCACGTTCGTACAGGCCCCGACCGCGAAAATCGTAACCTGCCCCGGATACTTATGAACCTGCTCGATCATAAAATCAGCGGCGTGCATTTCTTCCGCCGACGTTTCCGGTAAGCCCCATTCCTCATTTTCAAGAGGTCCAAGGTTCTTATAATCCGTCGTGTAATGCTCCAGCTGCCTGTAACCGCCGGTCCATCCAAATTGCCCGTAAACCTGAGCGTCCGCCTCCAGATTCCGGAAACCTTTTAACGGAATATCCGTCCCCATATAAACGGGGATATCCGTCCGTCCCAGCCTTTCGAGCTGATTTAAAATTGCCGCGGTCCCAGGCGCAAGAAGCGAATTTCCACCGACCGCCGTAATCCCCAGCAATTCGATATACCCGGCCTTATCCGCTTGAAGCAAGGCGAACATTGCGATCGAATCATCGCCCATGTAGCCCATATCCGTGTCGAAAATGACTTTATTCTCTTCCGCTGTCGTCACAATATCAAAATTTTCCGATATTTTTCCGTCTGCGAAAACGTTACCACAAATTAATAAAAGTAAACCAATACAGACCAGCCAGAATTTCCTTTTCATTCTTTTCTCCTTTTTAAATCAACTTGCATCTCCATGAAGCAGCCGGACGCCCGCCGCTTATTTATTTCATATGGATCCGGTTCGTTCCGTCACAGGGCAGGATAAAAACAGAATTCCCCATCTTCAAGCTCGATTGCGTCTAAAATCCCCGGTCTTAGATCGCCGACCCACCTGTCCCCTTTCGGGACAACAACGCTGAACGTTCCCTGAAGAATTTCAGGCTGAGCCGGATCCATTAAAAGAACTTCGCTTTCGACGTCCGTCCCGCGGGATTTCTTCGATGCATAATAACCGGCTGTCGAAGGTTCAGAGCTGATGATTTCAATCAGGTTAATAGCGTTCAGCTTCATCGGTTCGCCGGCTTTTATTTTTTTATCCAACGAAAAGCTCAGGGTATATCGCTCAGATACAAAATGATGCAAAACGCCTGTCATGCTTTTAACCGAATCCTTGTATTTGAATTCCTGCCGCTCATGATGAATCGTGCAAATCAGCCATCCTTCGCCCGCCTCCGGCACATACTCCTTTTCAAAGCTTTCGGCTGAAGCGGCGACGCTGCTGACCAGGATCATCAGGACCGCCAGGGCAACCATGCATTTTCTCACTGAAAACCTCCTTTTAGAACATCAGCGGAATCTTCACCCCCCGATAAAAAAGAGCCAGCGCTGTTACGCTAGCCCACGGGTAAAAATCTCTCGCTTTTTATATAAGAAGCTGCCTCCGGCTAGCAACTTACCTGCTATTCTAAATGAGTCAGAATGGGACACAAAGTGATGAATGTCTTAAATACACCCTTACTTTAAGCACTCTTCCCGAAGCTTACGCCCCCCGTGGCGCGGAAATAAAAAAAGTGGGAAAACTGTGGGCGCAGAGGGACTCGAACCCCCGGACCTCTTGTGTGTGATACAAGCGCTCTAACCAACTGAGCTATGCGCCCAAACGTCTATGTATTATAGCAATCTTCCGCCGAATCGGCAAGCGTTCCTCACGAAAACCGCAGCCGGTTCCGGATATCCGCCGTGACCAGATCGAGCGCGACCATGTTCCGGCCGCCGCGCGGAATAATCAGGTCCGCGTACCGTTTCGACGGCTCCACGAACGCCTCGTGCATCGGGCGCACCCGATCCAGATACTGTTCGTACACCGATTCCATCGTCCGTCCGCGCTCGCGGATATCCCGTTTCAGCCGGCGCATGAAACGCAAATCAGCGTCCGTATCGACAAACAGCTTAATATCAAACTGATCGCGGAGCTCCGGGATCGCGAAAATCAGGATCCCCTCGACGAGAACGACCGGCTGCGGCTCGAAACGCTCGACCTCGCCGGTCCGGGTATAGGATTTAAAATCATACAGCGGAACGTCGATCGGCTTCAGCGCGCGGAGATCTTTAAGATGCTGAATAAGCAGGTCAGTTTCGAGCGAATCCGGATGATCAAAATTGATCCTGACCCGCTCCTCAAGCGGGATCGCGCTCAAATCGCGGTAATAGGAATCGTGCGACAGGTGCAAAATCCGCCCCGTCCCGATCCGGAGGATCAGCTCGCGCGAAAACGTCGACTTCCCCGACCCGGTTCCGCCCGCGATTCCGATAATCATCGGGATAGATTCCGACCGTTCGCTCAGCTCGCCCATCGCCGCCGCGGTTCTTATAAAACGAAGTACGGCGCGATCAGCTCGCCGGCCTTATGCCAGATACCGTTCATGCCGACCTCAAGAGCGCTCTGAATATTCGCTTCCAGGTCGTCAAGGAAAACCGACCGGGCGGGGTCCAACCCGAACCGATCGAGCAGCAGGCGGTAAATCGCATGATCCGGCTTGATCAGCTTTTCCCGATACGAGATGATCCGGCCGTCGAAATGCTGAAGGAAGGGATAAGCCGCCTCCACCTTTGCAAAAGTCCGCTCAGAGAAATTGGAAAGAACGTAAACCCCGGTCCCGGTTTCCTTAATCCGGTACATCGTATCAACGTTCTCGGGAATCAGGTAGAAATAATCCGCCCAATTGCGCACGTAATAATGAATTTCATTGTCAATTTCGGGATCGAGCGCGGACGCGGCGTCGGCGAGCTCCTCGTCGGTCATCGTGCCCCGGTCGATTTCGTGCCAGATCGGGTTGCTGAAAAGCGCCGTCTCGATCCGATCGTGAAGCGCGGGATCGATCTTCAGCAGCTCCAAATAACGGCGCGGATCATACTTTAATAAGACATTCCCCAAATCGAAAACAACGGTGTCCATTTCCATTAAATTCTGACGTAATCGAATCATTTTTCTCCTCTTCCTGAAAGAATTATCCAAGTCCCCGCGGATATCCGCGGCGCTTCTACTTTTCCCGCGGACGATTCCGCTTTAAAATTGCCGGAAGCCCCAGCAGGATTGCACCGGCAGTCAGCATTCCCGCCAGCACAGCCAGCATCATCCAGTCCTCCCTGCCGCCCGGCGGGATCACGACGTTTTGTAAATTAAATAAAACGGCCGCGATCAGGACAATCCCGGCAAGCTGCGAACCGGTTAATCGGCGCGCGCTTCGCTCCTCCTCGCCGGAAGAACGGTCTGGAGCGTTCCGCCGCTCGCGCTGCGGCATGCTATTCCCCGTCCTTGCGTTCCCCGGAAGCCAGCTCCGCGGCCGCGGCTTCGCGGATTTCGTCTAAGCCCGCGTCCTCTTCTTCCAGGTCCGGCGCCCGAGACGGGACCGGATCGACGGTCCCCTCGATCGTCAGCGAACCAGGTCCCGATTCAGCCACGATCTCCTCGCCGGCGCGCTTCCGTTTCTCAATCCACTCCTTAATCCAGGGCCAGACCGCGAGCAGCCCTGCCGCCAGATAAATCACGTTCGAAACCAGCGACAGCCAGTATTCGCGCGTTCCCGGCGTCAGATCAAGCGCCTTCGGATTGGAAAGAACCTTATATCCATTCGTTATCGCGAAATACAGTAAATACACACCTAACCCGCGCGTCAGGTTCTGCATCATGGTCGGCTTTTTCGCCTTCGCTCCGCCAGCCGCTTCTCCCGGATCCGCGCCGTTCTTCGACGGCGGTTCCCTCGCGGCCGCTGGCTTCACCTCGCTGAGAAGGTCCGCCGCCGGCGTATCGACGAATTCATTTATCTTCACGCCGCAGCTCGGACAGATCTCCGTGCCCGCGGGGACGGGTTCCATGCAATTCGGGCAAATTTCATCGTGCAGTTCACTCATCTTAAATCCATACCTCTGACTTCGCTTAATTGGCTGCTCTATGCCGCTTATCATTCTACCCGAAAACTCAGCCGATGACTTCTTTCGCGATATCCATCGCCGCTTTCGCGTCTTTTCCGTAATAATCCGCGCCGATCCGCTTCGCGTAATCCGCGGTCAGGACCGCCCCGCCGACCATAATTTTACAATCGGACTTCGCGCGGATCACGTCGATCGTCTCCGCCATATTCTTCACGGTCGTCGTCATCAGCGCGCTCAGCCCGACTAACGAAACGCTTTCCCTCTGGATCATCTCGACGATCAGGTTCGGTTCAACATCCTTGCCCATATCCAGAACCTGATACCCGCTGTTTTCAAGCAGGACCTTTACAATATTCTTCCCGATATCATGAATATCGCCCTTAACCGTCGCCAGGATAATCTTCCCGCGGCTGATCGATTGCCCGTCGCTCTCCTTGACGATTTTCCGCTTCAGGACCTCGAACGCAACCTGCGCCGCGCCGGCGGACTGGATCAGCTGAGGCAAAAAGATTTCGTTCTTTTCATACCGGAGCCCAACCTTATCCAACGCGGGAATCAGGATCGACCCGATAATTTCGTCCGGCGTCTTTTCCGTCAGCGCTCTTTCCGTCGCCGCCTCCGCCGCTCCGCGCAGCCCTGATTCAATCGCCTCGCCCAGCGTCATCTCCATCCCGGCGGACGCCGGCGCCGCCTTCGGAGCCGGGGACCCGCTTTGATGAGCAATGTATTCCGCGGAATTCTCATCCGTATTATTCAAAACGTTAAACGCGCGGACCGCCCCGATCATCAACGCATTATTCGGATTGATAATCGGAAGATCGAGCCCGGCGTACATCGCCATCGTCAGAAACGCGACGTTGATCTTCTCACGATCCGGAAGTCCGAACGAAATATTCGAAACGCCGAGAACGGTTTTAACGCCGAATTCGGCCTTGACCCGACGAACCGCTTCGAGCGTCTCCAGCGCCTGATCCTGCTGCGCTGAGACCGTCAGCGTCAGGCAGTCGATCACAATATCGCTCCTGCGAATCCCGACCGCTTCCGCGCGGCGGATAATCTTTTCAGCGACGGCGACGCGCTGGTCAGCGGTCGTCGGCAGCCCGGCTTCGTCGAGCGCCAGCCCGATCACGGCCGCTCCATATTTCTTAACGAGCGGTAAAACCGCCTGCAGGTTCGCTTCTTCGCCATTAACCGAGTTGACCAGCGGCTTCCCGTTATACGCGCGGAGCGCCGCCTCCAGCGCTTTCGGATCGCTCGAATCGAGCTGCAGCGGCGCATCGGAAACGCTTTGAATCTCGCGGACAACGTCGACGAGGACACGCGGTTCGTCGATCCCGGGAACGCCGACGTTGACGTCAAGAATATCCGCGCCTGCCTTCGTTTGTTCTAACGCCTGCGACAGGATGTAGCTCATATCATGATTAAACAGCGCTTCCTTGAAGCGCTTCTTCCCGGTCGGATTAACCCGCTCGCCCACAACGCGAACGCGGTCGATCGGAACGACGCGTTCCCCGGAACAGATCGCCGCCGGAACCGCGGCTCGACGCGGAACGAGCGGATGCCCCTGAAGCGCGGCGACGAGCGCGCGAATATAATCCGGCGTCGTTCCACAGCAGCCCCCGATATATTGCACGCCGATTTCGGCGAACCTTGCCGACGAACGGGCGAACTCGTCCGCGCCCAGATCATACTCATTGGTAACCAGGTTCGGCAGCCCGGCGTTTGACTTAACGATCAGCGGCTTCTCCGTCCATTTCGCCATCTCTTCCATCAGCGGGAAAATCTGGTCCGGCCCCAGAGAGCAGTTAATCCCCAGCGCATCGACCCCGAGCGCGTCGAGCGTCAGCGCAGCGGCGCTGACGGGAACGCCGGCGAACGTCCGTCCGTTCGCCTCAAAGGACATCGTCGCGAAAATCGGAAGCCGCGTGTTCTCCTTCGCAGCAAGAATCGCGGTCTTCAACTCAAGCAAGTCGGTCATCGTCTCGAAAATCACGAAATCGACCCCAGCCCGCTCCCCGGCAATCAGGACTTCTTTGAAATACGCATATGCGTCTTCGATCTTCAAGTCGCCGTTCGGCTCCAGCATCTTTCCAATCGGTCCGCAGTCCAGACCGATCTTCGTTCCCATTCCCTCCGCGTCCCGGGCCGCCTTCGCGTTAGCGACGGCGGCGTCGACCAACTGATCGACGGTATAGCCGCTGTCGCCCAGCTTATATCGATTCACCGAAAACGTCATCGCGTAAATCATGTCCGATCCGGCGCGGATATACGCCCGATGAATCTCCTGAACGGCTTCAGGATGAGATAAATTAACACTTTCCGGAACCTTCGCGCCTAAAAGCCCGCGCCGCTGGAGCATCGTCCCAGCGGCCCCATCCAGAAAACAGATTCGATTTACGCTTTCCAACATGTTCGTCCCGCCTTTCGCAGTTCGCAATTAAAGCGCAGCCTGCAATCATCGCACCGGTTATACTCCGTTTCGGGCGGCCGGTCGGTAACGCCCAGAATCGCGGTTACCGATTTCGACGGCGTCATCAGGACGCTCCCGGTGATCATCAGGCCAATCCGCCGCGAAGTATCCAGAAGATTCAGGATTTCCGGCTGAAGCTCGAGCGGAAGATCGCCGTATCCCGGACTGTACCGTCCGGTCAGGTACTTCCCCTGCGCCTCGACCGCCGCGCGGATCTCGGCTTCGAGCGCGTCCGCCGCAGCCTCGGCCGCCGCCGCGCCGCAATAATCCAGTATCACACCCTCCTCCGGCGCGGAAATCATCTTCGTCCGGATCGCGCGGTCCATTCCCGCCCCGACCGTAACCGCCATCATACAGACCGTATCCGCCGCCTCAAAAAGGAAACGCTGGATCGATCCGCCGCCGAGCGTCAGTCCTCCGTCAACCAGCCTCAGCCCCGCTTCCGTCCGCTCGAACCGGTAGGGATGAAAAATTCCGACCGGACGGATAATCCGAAGCGTCTCCGCTAAACAGCGGTCAATTAAGGCGTCCATATCGGAAGAAATAACCGTCCCGGGCCGGACGTTCAGGAATCGCAGGACCTCATTTTTGGAAACGGACTCGACGGTCAGCTGCATCGCCGCCACCGTTATTTATTCTCAGCGGAGAGAAGACTCCCGATATTCCGGTAAATCCGCCTCGCCGTTTCGACGCTGTTCATCGTGTATAAATGAATCCCGCGGACGTCGCGCGAAATCAGGTCGATCATCTGCTCGGTTGCGAACGCGATCCCTGCGTCGAAAAGCGCTTCCGGATCGTCCCGGTACCGGTCGTGAATCCGGCGCATGCGTTCAGGGACCGCCGCCGAGCTTAATTTTACGACCCTTTCGAGCTGCGTCTTCGTCGTAATCGGCATGATCCCGGCTTCGATCGGCACGTCAATCCCTGCGGCGCGACCTTGTCCTGAAAATAATAAAACTTATCGTTATCAAAGAATAGCTGCGTAATCAGATGCGTCATGCCGCTGTCGATCTTGATTTTCAGATTCTCGATATCGGCTTCGAGCGACGGCGCTTCCGGATGCTTCTCGGGGTAGCAGGCGCCGCCGATATGGATCTCGCTGTCATGCCGGCGAATAAAGCGGACCAGATCGCTGGCGTGAGCGAAGGCGTACTTCCGACTTCCGTCAGCGGGAATATCGCCGCGCAGCGCGAACACGTTCTGGATTCCCTTCGCGCGCGCGCTTTCGAGAACGGCTAAAACGTCCGCCTCGTCGGAATTGACACAGGTCAGATGCGCAACCGATTCGATCCGGTACGTTTCGATAATCAGAGAAGCGATTTCGATCGTCTTTTCTCGCTGCGCCGCGCTCCCGCCCGCGCCATAGGTGACGCTGATAAAATCGGCCGGGACCTCGCGCATCCGCAGCAGCGTGTTATAGACCGTAGTGTAGGAAGTGTCCTTTTTCGGGGGAAAGACCTCCAGTGAAAAAACCGTCTTCTTGTGGTCAAAAATCTTCGAAATCTTCATGAGCCAATTTTAACTTATATTCCATGACTGCCTGATTCGCAATTGGGCAAACATGCTGAATTGTGCAATCAGGAAAATGGGCAAGCATGGAAAAACACACATACCATTTGCTACCACCCTACGAATTAAACCAAATTTTATCATTCCACAATGTCACAAGCTTTGGACTTTGCTTCCATGTCCAATCTATTTCTTCCAAATTATTTCACATAAAAACGCATTTAAGCCATGATTAATGACTCAAAATGAAATTACTTAAATCATCTTGGGTTTATTTGCAACAGGCGATATCATATAAGGGACGATTAAAACACAACGGAGGAACACACGATGAACTTCGCAGGGCGAATGAATTCAGTTCTTTTCCAAAATAGAGAAAAGGATATATTTTACGCGATTGATTCCTTAAAAAAAATCGAAGGGATTACACACCTGGAGTTTAATTTCCCGGAGCATATCGCTCCTTATTCGATACTTAAAGTCAAAGAAGCTGTTGCACCGTTGAAAGTCAACGGCGTCGCAACCCGCTTCAGAGATGATTTCATCCATGGCGAGTTTACCAATCCAAATCCAAAGCTCAACGAAAAAGCTATGGATTTATGCAAACGTGCAATCGACGCCTGCCGTGAGTTAAACGGAGAAGTCGTGACAATCTGGTTAGGATTCGACGGGTTCGATTATCCGTTCCAAGTCAATTATGAAAAAAAATGGAACGACATCGTCCGACATTTTCAAGATATCGCAGATTATGCCAACGATCTTAAGATCAGTATCGAATATAAACCGTTTGAACCAAGAAGTTACTCGATGATCGATGGAATCGGCTTGACGCTTCTGGCAATCGAAGAAATTAACCGTCCAAACCTTGGCGTCACACTCGATTTCTGTCACCTACTGATGAAGAAAGAATCGCCAGGATACGCGCTGACGCTCGCCGCGAGAAAGAACAAACTATTCGGACTGCATTTGAATGACGGTTACCGGGACATGGACAGCGGAATGATATTCGGATCCGTAAATATTCCGCAATCTATCGAGTTTATTTAT
The DNA here is from genome assembly GCA_001717545.1 of Anaerolineaceae bacterium oral taxon 439. Classification (NCBI taxonomy): domain Bacteria; kingdom Bacillati; phylum Chloroflexota; class Anaerolineae; order Anaerolineales; family Anaerolineaceae; species Anaerolineaceae bacterium oral taxon 439. The sequence continues at coordinate 111,923 of CP017039.1, forward strand.
TATCTCAAGAAATACGCTTATGACGGCGTCGTTTTTTTTGATACCTTTCCGATTCGTGAAAACGCGCTGTCGGAAATTGCGCTGAATATTGAATCATTCAGGTTTTTCGAGGAAAGAATCAAGAAAGTCGGATTAGAGGAAATAGAAAACGTCATCAATAAGCAGGATGGATTATCCGCGCAAAAATTAATGCTGAGCCTGATTAAATAGAAAAGGAGAAAAAAATGAAAAGATTTATGTTTGTATGGTTTATCGTAGCGATTGCCTGCACAATCGGTATCGGTGCCGTTTTCGGACAGGACGAAGGGTTCAACCCCGATAATGAAGCCGGAATCATGATCGAGGAAATCCGTGAAAGGTTCGGCGATACCCCGCGCCCGACCGAAGAAATTATTCTCGGCGCAGTCGCGAAAAATTTCCAGAACGAATATTGGCGAACGCTGAAGTCCGGTTATGAAGAAGCGCAGAAAAAAGCAGACGCAGCCGGGATCACAATCAAGGTCGACGTTCAAGCTGCGTTAGACGAAAATGACGAACAGGGACAGCTCGCGGTCGTCAATAACATGATCAACAAGCGATACGGGGCGTTATTGCTGTCGCCGCTCTCGGACGGGAACCTCGTTCCCGGCGTCGAAAGCGCGAACGAGAAAGGAATCCCGGTTATCAACGTTAACGACGGTCTCATCGCAAACGCGCCAAATTTCGTCGGGCCAAAGGCGATCCAAAACGGCGAATTAGCAGCGGAATGGATCGCCGGGAAGCTAGATGGAAAGGGTCAGGTTGCAATCGTCATCGGCATGCCGAAGGCATTTGCCGCTCGCCAACGTACACTGGGATTTAAAACCTGGATGGCTGAAAACGCGCCAGGAATTGAAATCGTCGGGGAACAGAACGCAGATTGGGACAGGAATAAGGCAAAGGAACTTGCTGAAACCTGGATCAAGAACTTCCCCGATCTGAAGGCAATATTCTGCAACAACGATGGGATGGCTTTAGGCGTCGTCGAGGCGGTTGAAAATTCCGGGAAAGAGATCCTTGTGGTTGGCGTCGATGGGATCGGCGAAGCTTACGATTCGATTCGCGCCGGAGAACTGGACGCAACGATCGATTCATTTCCATTCTACAAATCGCAAATCGCGGTTGAATGCGCGCTGCGGATTATCGGCGGGCAGGAGATTCCGCGCGTCGTTTGGACCCCGCAGGCATTGATCGACAGCACAAACGTCGACATGCCCGCCGCTGAAATTATAAAATGGGCGGATACAGCCTATACCGATTAAACGAAATTAATTTTCAATATCACCCGGCGGTCAATCATAATCTGACCGCCGGGAAAATTCGGAGAGGAAGACAATGAATGCCGCTGTACAGTTTAGCCATATTTCAAAAGACTTTCCTGGCGTAAAAGTATTAAAGGATGTCAGTTTTTCAATTAATAAAGGGGAAATTCACGCCCTTTTAGGCGAAAATGGTGCCGGAAAAAGCACGCTGCTGAATATTCTGCATGGGGTCCACCCTGAATATGCCGGCGACGTCCTGATCGACGGACAGAAAATGAACTTCCGCAATCCGCATGACGCAATCGTTCGCGGAAAAATATCAAAGGTTCATCAGGAATCCAATGCGGTCAGAGACCTGACCGTTGGACAAAACGTAACATTAGGCTATGAACCCGTTAAAAGAGGCTTTGTCGACTATAAAACGCTAAATTCGTCGGTCGATATGCTGCTCAAGCGGTTAAACTGCCACTTTAAATCGAGCGACATGGTTTCAAAGCTGAGCGCGGGTGAAATTCAGATGATCGGAATCGCGAAGGCGCTGTTTCATAATTCATCCATTATCTCGTTAGACGAACCAACAACATCTTTAACTACAAATGAAACAGACGCGCTTTTCAATATTCTTCGTGAACTGAAGAAGCATGGAATTACAATCATCTACGTCAGTCATCGTTTGGAAGAGATATTCGAACTCTGCGATCAAGCCTCAATTCTTCGAGACGGACAATATATTACGACGCTTAATGTTCAAAATACTGACCGGGAAACGATTATCCGAAACATGGTCGGATATAACGTCTCGACAATAACCGCACGCCGAAACGCAGACCTGGAGAATCGAGAAACGGTATTAAAAGTTTCCAACTTTACCCGGATTCCGGATTTCGAAAATGTCAGCTTTGAGTTGAAGCAAGGCGAAATTCTCGGTTTCAGCGGTTTAGTCGGCGCAGGGCGAACCGAAATCATGCGCTCGATTTTCGGCGCAGATAAAGCGGACAGTGGGAAACTCTTCCTTCACGGCGAAGAAGTCAGAATCCACAATACAACAGACGCGCTGAACCATGGATTCGGATTTCTTCCAGAAGACCGCAAGACGCAGGGATTTATCCAATATGCGACGAATGCCGAAAATATGTCCCTTTCAAGTTTAAAAAAATACATGGTCGGGATTTTCGTTGATCCCACAAAAAAACAAAAAAACTGCGTCCGGTACATTGAAAAATTAAACGTAACTCCCAGGCGCCCAGACTTCGAGACACAGAACATGTCCGGAGGAAACCAGCAAAAAATCATCTTGGGAAAATGGCTCTCGACAGAGGCCGATATTCTGATCTTCGACGAACCGACAAAAGGCGTCGATATCGCCGCAAAAGCGGAAATTTACAAAATTATGAAAGAGCTCGCCGCAAACGGAAAATCGATCATCGTCATTTCGTCTGAATTGCCTGAAATCATGGGGATCAGTGATCGAATTATTGTCATGTGCGAAGGGCGGATAACCGCCGAGCTGAATCCAGAAGAATTTGACGAAGAAAGAATTCTGAATTACGCAATGGAGGAAAACCATGATTAAAAGCAGTCTCAAACAATACTCGCGCGAAGCTGCGGTCCTTGCCGCCCTGTTTTTACTGATTATCATTTTCTCGATGATCGAACCGGTTTACCTGACGCCAAGCAATATGATCGATATTATTAAGCAGGGAACGATTAACGGCATCCTCGCAATCGGCATCACATTCGCGATCATATCCGGAGGAATCGACCTTTCAATCGGCTGTACCTTCGCGATCGTTATTGTCACCGTCGGACAGCTGACCGTCGAAAAAGTTCCAACGTTGATCGCGCTTTCAGCGGGCGCGATTTTAGGCGGCATCATGGGTTCGCTGAACGGTTTACTGATCACAAAACTGAAGCTTCAGCCCTTTATCGCAACATTGGGAACGATGAGCGTGTATCGTGGACTTGCGTACGTTTTTACCGGCGGATGGCCTGTCCTTGGAATTCCCGATACATATCGAAAAACATTCACAACAAAATTGTTTTGGGATATCCCCGTTTCAATCTTAGTCCTGTTCGCTATCGCGATTCTGACGCATATTGTCCTGAGCAAAACGAGATTCGGAAATTACCTCTACGCCGTCGGCGGAAACGAGGAAGCGTCAAAACTTTCGGGCGTTGACGTCGATAAAACAAAGATCATTTCATACGCGATTTGCGGCGCATGCGCGGCGTTTGCAGGAATGATCATGTTAGCGAATCTGGGGACCGGCGAACCGGCTTCCGGGCAAGGATACGAACTGGACGCAATAGCGGCCGCTGCAGTCGGCGGCACAAGGATGACCGGCGGTAAAGGTTCAATTCTGGGAACCGTTCTTGGCGCGCTCCTGCTTGCCGCGCTGAAAATCGGAATGATCGTTATCGGAGTCCAAACGTTTTACCAATTCATTGTAACCGGAATCATTATCATCATCGCCGCATATTTTGAATTCATTCAGGATTCAATCGTCGCGAAATTATCGAAAAAGTCATAATTTCCGATCAGGTGATCCGTCAGAAAAAGGGGAATCCACTATGAAAGAAGAGCATGGTGTCTTAGTCGTCGGCAGTCTCAACCTGGATATCATTCAAAAGGTTCCCGCGTTTCCAAAAGTCGGAGAATCTCTTCCCGCGGAAGAAACGACGTTATGCGCCGGTGGAAAAGGCGCGAATCAGGCCGCGCAATGCGCCCGGCTGGGAATTCCGACTCGCCTGATGGGCTGGATTGGGAACGATCTTTTTGGAGATTTTCTCCTGAAAAGCCTGTCAATCCCGAACTTAGATCTGAGCCGCGTTAAACGTGTCGAAACGCTGACCGGACTCGGCGTCGTAAATACGCTGCCGGACAGACGATTGTTTGCGATTGTATCGAAGGGGGCGAATTACGCCGGTCAGAAAGAGGATTTATCTGATCTCGACCAGCTGTTGAACGTTTCGAGTATCCTGGCGCTGCAACTTGAAATTCCCGCAGATATCGTGACCCACTGTATTGGAAAAGCGAAAGAACAAAACGTGCGTGTATGCTTAAACGCAGCGCCAAATGTTCCGCTTCGTTCTTCAACAATTTCCGACTGCGATTTTTTTATCGTAAACGAAGTTGAAGCGTCCTTTTATACTGGGGAACCCATCGAAACGCTGAATGACGCTATTCGATCGATCCTGCCTTTTGCGAAAACTCACCGGAACGTTTGTATTTTTACGCTTGGCGAAAAAGGCAGCGTTATCAGTGATGGGAACAGCGCGATTCATATCCCAGCTCATCCGACAAAGGTTATAGAAACAACGGGTGCTGGAGATTCTTTCATCGGTGGATTCATCAGAGGCCTTATCGACGGGTTCAGTATCTGGGACAGCGCAAAATTCGCTTCCCGCTGCAGCGCGGTTACGATCGGGCATATTGGCGGTATTGAATCTATGCCAACGTTTGAAGCAATGCGAACCGCGTATGAAGAAATCCGTGAAAAGAAAGGAGAATAATAAATCTTTAATCCCGCGACATCGTTATAGCATATAATATTTACGATGTTAACTTTCGGAGGAAGATATGATCCCCTATGAACGGCGAATAAGAATTGTCCATGAACTAAAGAAACGAGAATTCTTAAGCCTGAATGAATTGATGGAAATCTTCCAGGACGTATCCGCGTCTACCCTTCGACGCGATTTAAAAAGCCTGAGCGAAGACGGTCAAATCGATCTCATTCAGGGCGGCGCGGCAATTCGGATTTTTTCAACGTTCGATTCTCCGATCAGTTCAAGAAGCATCGTAAATATTGAGGCTAAGGATAAAATCGCGAAGTATGCGGCCAGCCTGGTTAAAGAAAACGACGTCGTTTATATTGATACGGGAACAACAGCGCTGAGTCTGATGAAATATCTTGCAAGTAAAAAAATAATCATTGTAACAACAAATGTATGGCTGCTGAATCATCTGCAGGGAGCAGTTGCCTCTTGCATCGTAGCGGGAGGAGAAGTCAATAAGGAAACCGCAAGCATTACCGGGCCTCAAGCGGAAGAGGCGCTCCGACAGATGTTTTTCGATATCGCCTTCTTGGGGACCTCCGGCGTCGACGCAATCGCCGGAATCAACACTGGCGATATTCGGGAGGCAAGTATCAAAAGAATAGTTAAAGGCAACGCCGCAAAGACCTACGTTCTCGCCGATAGTTCGAAAATCGGCGTTGCCTCCATGTATAAAGCCTTTGAAATCGGGGACTGCGTCATTATCACAGAAAAACGTCATGACCTGCTCCAAAAAGCTGGGAACTATCTTATAGCGGAGTAAAGATGAAACGGAACTTCGACGCGATCGGATTAGATATTGGAGGAACAAATCTCCGGATAGGCCGCGTCGACAGGGATTATTCAGCGCGCGATATTGAAATCAGCTCCAGCCGCGAGATTTTTTCCAATGAGGACAGCGTCAGCAGAATATCAGCCATCATATCTGACTATATTTCAACTTATCTCGGCAATAGGCAGCCGGCGTTCGTCTCAATCGGATTGCCGGCAGTCCTTAATAAAGATCGCAGCATCATCTTTTCAGCGACGAACTTTCCCGGACTGAAAGGAAACTTTCTCGAAAAAATTCGCAAATCGTTAGCTATTCCTGTCATTTTAGAACATGACGCTTATTTTCTTCTGGCGTACGATATGCTTGAGCATGGCGTCCAGCAGACCTCAACTTGTGTCGGAATCTACTTCGGAACCGGATTAGGAACCGCTATTTTTCTAAACGGGATTCCGTATACAGGGAAAAACGGAACAAGCCGCCGAACTGGGACATGTATCCATTCCTTTCGATACGCGCCTTTGCAGCTGCGGAAATCAAGGCTGTATTGAAATGTACTGCTGCGGGAAAGCCCTGGAACAAATCCAAAAGAGTTTTTACAAAGAAACTGTTATCGCCGACATGTTCAATGCGCATCATAGCTCAAAAATATTGAGAAATTTCATTGGATACATGTCGATGCCCGCCGCCGCGATCGCGAATATTCTCGATCCGGATCATATTTTTATTGGCGGAGGCATACCCAACATGATCGGTTTCCCTAAAACAGAACTGGAAGCAGCGATTCGGAAGATTACCCGAAAGCCTTTCCCTGAATCAAATCTGTCAATTATCTTTTCAGATAACCGCGCTGAAAAAGGAATTATCGGTGCAGTTATAGAGGGTAACAGAAAGTTACACCTTCAAGCTGACAATGAAAAAAAAGTAAGCCCCCCACCCCCATTTCAAGCCTCCGTTTCCGGAAAGAAAATCGCAGGCGCTTCCTCAAACGAACGCATGAAAACGTCGGATACGCGCCGGATCGCGTTCAGGTCGCCGACCGCCTCCGACTCATAAATCGCCGCGACAGGGAACCCGGCGCGCTTCGCCGTCGTCATCGCGTACAGCGAATCCTCAAAGACGACGCAAGCCTTCGCCGGGACGCCGAGCCGTTCAGCGGAAGTCAGAAAAATATCCGGGAACATCTTGCTCTTCCCGACCTCGTCCGTCGTCAGCAGGAAATCAAACGCATCGATCAGATCCAGCCGCGTCAGCGCCTTCTCCGTATGCGTCCGCTCCGCCGCCGTCGCAACGCAGCAGGGGATCCCGCGTTCCCGCAGGGCGCGAACAAACGCGCGCACGCCCGGTTTCAACTCAAAAACGTTATCGAAAAAATAACCGACGCGGTCCAGGAATATATCGACGATCTCGTCAACGCTCTCGCTCAGGCCATACCGATCGATCATCATCTCCGCCGCCTGACGCAGCGCAACCGGGCGCAGCGCCTCCAGGAACTCCGGATCGGGCTCGTAGCCATGCTCCCGCGCGTATTCGGCGCTGAGCCTGGCCCAGGTCCCCATCGAATCCAACAGCGTACCGTCCAAATCAAAAATTGCTCCGCGAATTTTGATCACAATCCTTCCTCACTCCACCCAATCCGCATGTTTCACCACCAGCAGCGTCCCGTCGCGCACGGAGATCGACGCCGCCACGCCGGTAAATTCATTACTCAGTCCCAGCCACTCGCGCGCCGTCAGCGTTCGATCCGCCAGCGGATATTTCAGCCCGCTCAGCGTCACGCCCAGACTGCGCTCGCTCAGGCTGAAAATCGACAGCTTCCCGCGTTCCTCCGCCGGAAAATCGACGCGCTCGCTGATCATGACGAACAGCTCGGCGTCCGGTGTCACGATCCGCCCCAACGCGCCCTGCTCCCGAAGATAACGAAGCGCCAGGACGTTCGCGTATGAGTGATCAAAGCGGGTTCCCGTCGCCCCATACAGCGCGAATTCCCGGCAGCCCGCCTCCAATCCGCAGCGGATCGCAAGAATCAGGTCCGGATCGTCCTTCTCGCGCGGAACGACCCGGACGTTTTTTCCCTTCGGGACGAATCCGAGCGAATCGAAATCGCCGATTACCCAATCCGGCCGTAGCTTCCGCCGCCGCAGCGCGTTATATCCGCCGTCGGCGGCAATCAAAATATCACCGATCCGGGGAGAATACGCCGCGCCGCGGCTTTCCCCTGATCCGAAAATCACGCAGCGCCGCGGCTCAGAACGCAGATTCATTTTTCAAGCCGGTTGATCAGCGAGACGACTTCGTTTATCTTTTCGTCCTGCGCCGCCTCGTCCTCATGAAGAAAAGCGTCGCGAACGCAGCCGCGCAGATGCGCTTCCAGAATTTCCCGATTCGCCCGCTTTAAAATCGCCGTCGTCGCCGATAACTGCGTCGCGATATCCATGCAGTAGCGATCCTCATCAACCATCTTCAGAATCCCGTCCAGCTGGCCGCGCGCGGTTCGAATCAGGCTGGTAATCTTACCCCGATCCGCCTGCATCTCACTTAAGGTCCCGGACCGAGACGACCTCGTACCCCGCGCCGGTTACCGCTCCGCTGAGGACCTCGTCCGCGACCGCCGCGCTCAACTCGACCGTAGCCGTTTTCGCTTCCAGATCGACCGCCGCCGACTTTACCCCGGCGAGCGCGCCTAAAACCGATTCGACCCGGGCTTTGCAGTGCCCGCACATCATCCCTTCAACAACCAATTCTTTTTTCATTCCTGACTCGCTTTCTTCCTTCGCTGATTTTACCGTTTCTCCCAAAGCTTCGTTAACGACCGCCGGAGCTTCGGAAGCCTCGATCCATTTCGGACGGAACCCGCGCAGCCGCAGCGCATTCGTCACCACCGTCACGGAGCTCAGGCTCATCGCCGCAGCGGCAAAATCCGGGCTCAGCTTCCAGCCGAACAGCGTATAGAATACGCCGGCGGCCAACGGGATCCCGATCACGTTATAAAAGAACGCCCAGAATAAATTCTGACGAATCGTGCGCATCATCGCCCTGGACAGCTGCGTCGCGGTTACAACGTCGCGCAGATCGTTTTTCATCAGCACAATATCCGCCGATTCGATCGCGATATCCGTTCCCGCGCCGATCGCGATCCCGACGTCCGCCCGCGCCAGCGCCGGCGCGTCGTTGATCCCGTCTCCAACCATCGCAACCTTCTTCGCCCGGCCCTTCGCGTCCGTTTCCGCCTGATACCGGCGGATAATTCCTTCCTTATCGCTCGGAAGCACCTCGGCGATGACCTCATCGACGCCAACGACCCGACGGACCGCCTCCGCCGTCAGCCGGTTATCCCCGGTCAGCATCACCGTTTTCATCCCCATCGCGCGGAGATTCGCGACCGCCTGAGCGCTGGTCTCCTTAACCGCGTCGGCGCAGGCGATCATTCCCAGATAACGCCCGTTCGCCGCGAAATACAGCGGTGTCTCGCCCTCAGCCGCATACAGCGCCGCGTCGGAGATCGATTCCGGAAGCGCGATTTTTTCAGACGCCATCAGCCGTGCGTTCCCGCCGAGAAGCGTTCGTCCGTCCCGAACCGCGCGGACGCCGAAGCCGGAAAGCGCCTCAAACTCGCCGGACCTGTCCGAATCGAACGCAGCGCCCCGTTCAGCCGCCGCGTTCAGGATCGCTTTCGCGAATGGATGCTCTGAGAAGTTTTCCAAATATACCGCCGCCTGCCAGAGCTCGTCCTCGCTGACGCCGTCGGCGGCGATCGCGCGCGTTACCTTCGGACGCCCTTCGGTAATCGTTCCCGTTTTATCCAGAACGACCGTATCGACCTCATGCGCGATTTCGGCGGCATCCGCCGATTTAATCAGGATCCCGTTCAACGCGCCCTGCCCGGTCCCGACCATGATCGCGACCGGCGTCGCCAGTCCCAGCGCGCAGGGACAGGAGATCACCAGAACTGAGATCGCGATCGACAGCGCGAATTCAAACGAATGCCCCAGAAGGAGCCAAACGATCATCGCGGCAACCGCAATCGAAATCACCGTGGGAACAAAAATTCCCGCAATCTGATCCGCCAATTTCTGGATCGGCGCTTTCGAGCTGTTAGCGTCGCTGACGAGCTGAACGATCTGCGCCAGCGTCGTATCTTCGCCGACCTTATCGGCGCGGAATTTAAACGATCCCGTCCGGTTCAGCGTCGCGATATACACCGTGTCGCCAACCGTCTTCTCGACCGGAACGCTCTCGCCGGTCAGGACCGCCTGATCGACCGCGCTCCCGCCTTCGAGAATCGTCCCGTCGACCGGGATCGCCTCGCCCGGCCGGACGACGATGACGTCGCCGACGACGATTTCTTCAATCGGAAGAACCGTCTCTTCCCCGTCCCGGATCACGGCGGCGGTTTTCGGAGCCAGGTTCAGGAGCTTCCCCAGCGCGTCGGTCGTCTTTCCTTTCGAAATCGCTTCGAGATACTTCCCGACCGTAATCAGCGTGAAAATCGTCCCGGCGGATTCAAAATACACGTCCATGACAAACCGGTTCGCCTCCGCCGTTTCCCCCGCGCCAACCGCCCAGGCGATTTTATACAGCGCGTAAATTCCGTAAATCGTCGCCGCCGCCGCGCCGATCGCGATCAGCGAATCCATGTTCGGCGATCCGTGCGCCAGCGTCCGGAAGCCGACGATAAAAAACTTGCGATTGATATACAGGATGGGCAGCAGGAACAGGAACTGCGTCAGGACGAAAACGACCTGGTTCCCGTTTCCATGCAGCGCGGCAGGCAGCGGCAGGCCTATCATATGCCCCATCGACAGGTACATCAGCGGCAGCAGGAAACATATCGAAACGATCAGGCGCGTCCGCAGCGCATTGATCTCCGAGCGGACGATCGCCCCCGGATCGGCCTTTTCCAAGGCGGCCGTTTTCGCGTTTCGCGGCTTCGCGCCGTATCCCGCTTTTTCAACCGCCTGAACGACGACGGAATCGTCGACGGCGCGCTCGGAAACGATTGTCAGCTGGTTCGCGAGCAGGTTCACCGTCGCGCTCTCTACGCCGGGAAGCGACCGCGTCGCTTTTTCGACAGCGGCTGAGCAGGCGGCGCATGTCATCCCGGTAACGGTATAAGTTTGTTTCATGAAAACCTCGTTTCAAAACCCGGCGGTCCCTGTCTTCCCAGGGCCCCACCCCCGCGGGGTGGTGTGATTAGTATACGCTAAATCACCCGCCTGTCAAACCGCCAGATTCCCTTTATTAAAAATCAATAAGTTACTTTTCCAACTTCGAAACCGCGTCCAGCGCCGCGTCCATCAGGACCTCCGACAGCGTCGGATGCGCGTGAATCGTCATGGCGATATCCGCCGCCTTCAGCTTCAACCGCACCGCCAGCGCAATTTCCGGAAGCAGCTCGGACGCCTCCGACCCGATAACCGTCCCGCCAAGAACGACGCCCGTTCCGGCATGGCAGACGAGCTTCGCCCAGCCGGCGTAATCGTCCAGGCCGATCGCTTTTCCGTTGGCGATGAAATCGGCCTTGCCGACGATGACCGGGATCCCGCGTTTCTCCGCTTCCGGCTGCGTCAATCCAACCGCCGCGACCTGCGGAATCGAGTAGGTCGCGTGCGGAACCTGGTCGGGATCATATCCCGCCGGGCTGCGTCCGGCGATTTTCTCCGCCGCGATCCGCCCCAGCGCCGACGCGACATGCGCCAGCTGAATTTTTCCGGAAACGTCGCCGATCGCGTAAATCGATTCCACGTTCGTCCGCCCAAATTCACCTGTCCTGATCCAACCGCGCGAATCCGTTTCAACTCCGGCGTTTTCCAACATCAACGCTTCCGTATTCGGCCGGAATCCGATCGCGATCAGGACATGATCGGCATTCAGCGTTACCTCGTCCGCGCCGTGCTCAAGCGTTACCGACGCACCGTTTTCTGACGACAGCGCCGATTTCAGCTTATGGCCCGTCAGGACTTTGATCCCGCCGCGTTTGAACTGCTTCGTGAGTTCGACCGCCGCATCGGGATCGTCGCCGGGAATCAGCGTGGACATCATCTCAACAACGGTCGCCTCAGCGCCATACGCCGCCCAGACCGAAGCGAATTCAACGCCGAGCGCCCCGCCGCCAATCACGATCACCGACCTCGGAAGCTCAGGGCGCAGAATTGCCTGCCGATAGTTCAGGATCCGTTCGCCATCGAAGCGGATCCCGCCGATCTCCGCCGGACGGGTCCCGGTCGCGACGATCACGTTTTTCGCCGAAATCGCTTCCACCGTTCCATCGTTCATACGAACCGCCAGCGTATCCGCCGTTTTAAAAGAGCCTTCGCCGGCGTAAACGTCGACCCCCTTTTTTTTCATCAGCAGCCCGACGCCCTTGCTCAGGCGTTCGGAAACCTTACGGCTCCGCGCGACCGCGGCGCCGTAATCGAGCGCGGCATTTTCGAACGTGACGCCGAACGTCTTCGCTTCCTTCCGGACCAGGCGCGCTACGTCCGCGTTTTTCAGGAGCGCTTTCGTCGGGATGCAGCCGACGTTCACGCAGACGCCGCCTAACGTATCCTTCTCGATCAGGGCCGTCTTCAGCCCCAATTCCGCCGCCCGTCCCGCCGCGACGTATCCCCCCGGACCGCCGCCGATTACCGCCACGTCATATTGCTTCATAGCAAGTCTCCTTTTCGGTTAGGTTATGAACCGTACCGTTGATCCATTCTAAATTTTAATACAGCCTGTCCGAGCCGGGAATCTCCCCCAGCGCGGCGCCGTTATGAAGTACCGGCAGCGTCACAGTCAGCGCGTCGTCTTCAATTTCCAACGCCGGCTGGACCGGGTAAGGCTGATACGCGGACCGGATTCGCGTCATGCCGGTTCCAAATTTTTCAATAATCCGCAGCCGGTGCAAAACTTCGGCGACAATCACATTTCGCAAAACGGAGCGCTGACCATGCAGACAGGCGTTTTTACTCATCCCCTCCGGCAGCCCGCCGGGAGACGTGACTTCAATCCGATTGGCGTACATCGCGATCCGAACTGCGGACGAAAGGTCATAGCGACGATGCGTTAACGCGTTGGCAACCGTTTCCCGATACGCGTCAAAGGGGATCTGGACCTTTTCAATGCGCCTCCCATCTTCAACCTCCTCGTACGGCGCGTACCATTTCCGGAACATATCTATCGCAGCAGCATATTGCGTCAGGATCGACCGCGCGGATACGTCCCGCCGCTCCAGGAAAATCGAAATCGACGCGCCGAACCGAACGATATTCGTCGCAGGTTTCAGGTTATGATTTTCGTCGGCAAAAAGTTCCCCGGCGATAGTGTAGTCGTTTTCATGGAGGAGGCCGAGGGATCGTAAAGAGTCCCTGGTTAATTTCGTCAAGCCGATTTCGCGCTGCAGTTCGACTTCCAAAACGCGGAAGGATAATTTTTTCTCCGATGAAAGCTGCTGATCATATTCAATCGGAGTCGCGGAAAGAGATAAAGACCGTAAACCAGCCGAATCCAAAGGAATCGAGGCCGTATGCCTCCGCTGATACGCTACCCCTTTATATAAATATGGCGCGTCGGAACCTTTTCGTACTTTTACGCAAACGATCACCCTGCCGTCTGTTTTCTTCTGCTCAATTGAAAACTGAGGCCATGGAGCGATCGAATCGTTAATTTTCGTTTCTATTTGGAGCGAAAACACGTCCGGATTTTCAATCCCGATAAGATCACCGTTATCCCGCACGCCGAACACAATTTCTCCGTCATGAAAATTTGCAAAAGCGCTGACAGATTTCAGAAAGGTATCCGAGTATTTTTCTTTGAACTCAACGGTCTGGCTTTCCCGATATTCCGGCACGGTTATTCCTCCGCTCTCCTTATTTACCAAAGGAGTAACAGGATTATACCTTGCCGAAAGAACCGACCCCGCCCCATGGATCAGCGGAGAAAAAATCGATCAGCCGCTGCACGCCCGCCCCGGAAAGCGCATAGTTCTCTACGATCTCGCCATGCTCGATCCGAATCGCATGCGTACAGCAGCTCAGGATAAATTCAGGATCATGCGTCACCACGAACGACGTCACGCCCTTCCGGCGAAGGGCCGCGATATTTCCCGCCGTTTCGCGCATGTGGATCAGATCCAATCCGCTCGTCGGTTCGTCGAAGACCAGGATATCACGACCGGAAACGAGCGCCGACGCGATCGCGACGCGCTGCTTCTGCCCGCCGGAGAGCGACATTGGATGATCCTCACGGAAGGCGGAAAGGTCGAGCGACGCCAACGCCGCGCCCGCCAGTCCCTCGTCCTCGGGGTTCATCGACAACAGCGCCTCGTCAAGCACGCTTTCAGTAAAGAGCTGATGGTTCACGTCCTGCATCACCAGATAGCAGGATGACAGCCGCTTTTTCGCCGTCAGCGTCTTTCCACGGTACGTCAGCAGGCCGCGATCCTGCGAAATCAGGCCGCAGAGACTCCGCGCAAACGTCGTCTTCCCAGCGCCGTTGCTCCCGATAACCGCGATAACGGCGCCGTCCGGAACCTCCGCCACCGGGACGCTCAGGATCGTATCAGACCCCGGGAATCGAACACGGAGGTTCTCGATCCGGATCGTTCCGTTCCCGGGAAGCGGCTCTGCCGCTTCGGCGTTCAGCCGGTCCAGCGACGGGATCCGCAGCCCGCGTTCCTCAAAAAACCGGGGCGGCATTGAAAAAAACTTGTCGCCGTCGTATGTCTCCCGGATTTCGCCGTCGCGCATGAAAATCACGCGATCCGCGATCCCGCGCAGGAAATGGAGGCGATGTTCCGCGACGAGAATCGTTTTCCCTTCAGCTTTCCAGATTGAAAGAATCCGCCGCAGCGCCTTGATCGTCTGAAAGTCCAAATTCGACGTGGGTTCGTCCAGGACGAAGACGCTTGGCTGAAGGACGCTGACCGAGCCGCAGGCGATCTTCTGTTTCTCGCCGTCGGAAAGCTCGAAAATACTCCGATCTAAAAGATGGTGAATCGATAAATCGGAAACTGCCTTCCGGACCCGCGCGAAAATTTCGTTTTCAGAGATTCCCAGATTTTCACAGCCGAACGCCAGCTCGCTCGTCGTATCGACGTTGAAAAATTGGCTGCGCGGGTTTTGAAAAACGGAGCCTACCGTCTGGGCCATGTCATAAAGCTCGGTTTCAGCGACGTTCTTACCAGCCACAGAAATTGTCCCGCTGAGCTCGCCTTCGTAAAAATGCGGAATGAGCCCGTTGACCATGCGCGTGACCGTCGTCTTTCCGCAGCCAGACTCGCCGCAGAGAAGAACGACCTCTCCGGAGGCGATCTCCAGATTCAGGTGATTGACGCCGGCGTTTTCACGTCCCCCCGCATAAGTAAAAGATACGTCCGTCAGCCGGATCATATGACGACGGCTCCCGCACCGCCCAATCTTTCAAAGAGAAATAACAGGATCATCGCGAAACAGACCGCCATTGCGAAAATATCCTGCGCCCGAAGTCCGATCCGGCAGACGTTCGTCCGACGGATCGGCGCCCCAAGCCCGCGCGTCAACGCTGCCGCCGACAGCTCGTCGCCAATCTTGACGCAGCAGACCAACAGCGGCACCAACCGATATTCAATCATTTTTCCCGGTTTTTTTCCGCCGAAACGGATCCCGCGCATGCGCATCGCGTCGCTGATCGCCGCATATTCCTCGGCGACCGTCGGGAAAAAGCGGAAGACGACCGACAGCGGAATCGACAGGCCCTGCGGCACGCGCATCCGTTCCATCGCACCCATGAACTCGCTGACCGTCGTCGTATTAACCATATAACTCGCCATCGCAATTCCAGGCATGAAGCGGACGGAGAAAAAAGACATCGCGACGAGCAGGAAGTTAACGACGCCGGTCGTCAGCGGCAGCAGGTACGTCTGCATCGCCGTCGCGCCCCAATAGACGCAGAAATAAATCAGCGCCGCTTTCCATTTCCGTTCAATCAGGAATAACGCGAGCGGGACGAACGTCAGGATCCAGATCAGCATGGACATCCATCCGACGCCGGTATCCGCCATGATCACCGTGCCGATCGTGATCACCATTAACAGCTTCGTCCGCGGATCAAAGATCTTCCGCGCGGACAATTCCGCAGATTGAAAAAAACCGGACCTCATTTATGCAATCCCAGCGCGGACAAAATGTTTCTTCAGGATTGCTTTCCCGATCAGCGCGCCAATAATTCCAGCCGTAAACCCGGCGATCAGCATCGGAATCAAACTCCAATCCGGAACGTAGCGCATCAGCGCATTGGCATACTCTTCGCCGTAGCCGCCGTTGATCAGCTTCGCAAAATAAGCGTCGCGGGTAACGATGATCGGAATCAGCGCGCCGATCACCCAGAGCGAAAAGACGCCATGGCAGAGGACGCTCTTCCCGGCGCTCGCATAGTTGCCGGAACGGAAAATCAGGTCGGCGCAGAAACCGGCGATCAGCCCTGTCGCCGTGACCCAGTAGACGCCCATGCCCATAATCCCGAGAAGAAAGCCGCATAGCGCTCCCATGATCGTAATCATCCCGAATTTCTTCGTTTTCGTCAGGAAAAGCATGAACGGAATCCCGCAGATCAGCGGAACAATGACCGTCAGAAACGGAATAAAAATCGGAATAAACCCTAACATGCCGACAGCCATGCTGACAATAAAAATAATCGCGGTAAATAAACCTGTGGTAATTAAGTCTTTCGCAGTAATACGCTCGTTCTTCATCACAAGCTCCCGTTTAGATGTATTTAGAAAACGCGATTCCATCTCGCCAAAAGCCCTGAAATGAAATCGCGTTTATTTTAGCGCACGAAGTTAGTCCTGTCTACCCCGAACTTCACAGATGCCGCCAACCGTTCCACCCGTCTCAGGCAATCCCCGGCCAAACGAAATGTTTCCTGAGGAGCGTTTTCCCAATCCAGCCGCCAGGCAGTCCAAACACGAAACAGGCGGCGAGCAACGGCCCCATGTCCCAGTCCGGAACGCAGCGCATCAGCCTTCCGGCATACGCTGCGCCATACCCGCGCCCGATCAGGCCGGCGCTCTACGCCGCGCATCCGATAACGATCAGAATATAGGACCCGATGGGCCGCATGCAGAAAACGCCATGACTTAAAACGCTTTTTCGAACGCTCGCAAAATTTCCGGAACGGCAGACGAGATCAGCGGCCAGTACAGAAATCGAGCCGGTCACCATGACCGGGATCCCCAGTCCGCGGGCCTATAAGCTAACCCAGCTTTACTATGCCGACAGCCTGTCTATAACCGTTAAACAGGAAAAGTCCGCCGAAAAAGGACAATTCACACTATAATAGAAAGTTGCTGATCCTGTCAAAACACGACACGGAAAAGATATCTCGCAGACGGTTGAGCCGATGGATTCACAGACAATACACTTCTTACACCACGAAAAAAGCGAATCGCTTCATAACGGAAATGGGTATTCAAACGGCAACGGGAACGGCGACACAAGTCTCATTGAATATGTCAACGGCTTTTCGATTCGTCCTGGCTTCTTTCAGCAGAACGGCGCGTACGTCGTCTCGAACGGCGTCGGCTTCACGGTGACGTCGATTGGAGCGGAACTGGTCGAGTTGGCGCTGTTCCGACGTTACGCGAAGGAGCCGTTCGCGGTTCTCCCTTTCCCGCCCAGCTGCCAGATTGGCAACGTTTATTCGATGATCGTTTTCGATATCGATTATATCGACCTGGAATACTGCTATCGGGTTCATGGCCCATATGAGCCGGAAAGGGGGCTGGTCTTTGACGGTTCCCGCTACTGCCTCGATCCCTATGGGCTTGCTGTCACGGGGCAGAGCGATTGGTGCGTGCGGCGCGAGCGGAACGATTATCGCTCCAGGGTTGTTTGGACAAATTTTGATTGGCAGGATACGCGACTGCCCGAATCACGGATGGAGGATCTGGTCATCTATGAGCTGCATGTTCGCGGCTTTACCCGGCATGATTCCTCCGGCGTTCAGCGTCCCGGTACGTTCGCCGGGTTGATCGAGAAAATCCCGTACCTGATTGACCTGGGCGTCAACTGCGTCGAGCTCATGCCCGTGTTTGAATTCAACGAAATGTTTGACGAACGCTATTACGAGGGGAACCGCCTGATCGATTACTGGGGCTATAACCCGATCAGCTTTTTCGCGCCCAATACATCATATTCTTCTAACAAAGAACATCATCAGGAAGGGACCGAGCTGAAAAAGCTGATCCGCGAATTGCATCGCAACGGGATCGAGGTTTTTCTGGACGTTGTCTTTAATCATACGGCTGAGGGAAACGAGAACGGACCGTTCCTGAACCTGAAAGGCTTTGACAACAACGTTTATTACATGCTGACCGGAGACGGCCATTATCAGAATTTCAGCGGCTGCGGGAATACGCTGAACGCAAATCATCCCATCGTTCAGCAGCTGATTCGCGACAGCCTGCGTTACTGGGTTACGGAATATCGTGTCGACGGCTTCCGGTTTGACCTGGCTTCGATCCTGGGGCGATCGGAGGATGGGTCGCCGTTAAATAACCCGCCGCTGCTGAAAAATATCGCTTATGACCCGATTTTATCGCATGCCAAGCTGATCGCCGAAGCCTGGGACGCGGGGGGATTATATCAGGTTGGCTCGTTTCCATCCTGGAAACGCTGGTCGGAATGGAACGGGCGCTACCGCGACGATCTGCGCCGGTTTTTAAAAGGCGACGCGGGCGCGGCGAAAGCGGCAGCGCTGCGAATCGCGGGATCGCATGATCTTTATCATCCCGACGCGCGCGGAAACGACGCTTCGATCAACTTTATCACCTGCCATGATGGGTTCACGCTCCGCGATCTGTATACGTATAACGAGAAACATAACCTCGCGAACGGCTGGAACAACGCCGACGGGGAAAACTTCAACTTAAGCTGGAACTGCGGCACGGAGGGAGAAAGCGACGACCCCGAGATCCTGCGGCTGCGGCTCCGACTGGCTAAGAATGCGCTCTGCGTTCTTCTGGCGTCGCATGGGACGCCGATGCTGCGCGCCGGCGACGAAATGGGAAAGACGCAGCGTGGAAACAACAATGCGTACTGTCAGGATAACGAGATTTCCTGGATCGACTGGAACGATTTAGAACGAAACGCCGACCTGTTCGCGTTTACGCGCTGGATGATTCGGTATCGCCTGACGCATCCGTCGCTCCGGAGCGGAAAAAAACCGGCGAACTGCGGTTTACGGGAGGTACGATTCTTTGGCCCTGACGCGGAAACGTTAACCGACGATCATGAAAACCGCTTTATCGGCCTGTTTTTCGCCGCGCGGAACGCGGCGGATACGGACGATGAGTTTCATTATTTAGCCGTCAACGCTTCCTGGGAAGGAGCCGACGTGAGACTGCCAAAGCTTCCGTCGGGACACGCATACCAGATTATCGTTAATACCGGCGACGAAACCGGGAACGATCATGGAGATTCGGTTTCGCAGCAGCCGCTTACAGCGAACGTACTGACGATCGGCGCACGTTCGGTTATCCTCTGCCGCGCGGATCGGATATGAAACCGGAGCAGAATGGCCTCGCGTTTGCGGGGTATGGTATAATCTGAAACGTTGTTTCGGGGAGGTGCCGGAGTGGCTGAACGGGGCCGCCTGCTAAGTGGTTATCGGGGTAAAACCCGATCGGGGGTTCGAATCCCCCCTTCCCCGCTAACATCAACAAAATCCGAAATCCGCAGCGCAAAAATCTTTTTCCGCTGCGGAATCATCGGACTGATCCTCGACCGCACTTAGCAACAAAAATTAATCCGGCGCGAACGGCGCAGCCGGCGGCGTAAAATTCGCCGCATAGCGCGCCACATTCGATACGCGGAGCTCGTCGATATAAAACCTTCTGTCATCCTTAACAAAGAATTTTTTATTCGTAAAATTGTAGTCATATTGTTTCGTCACCAGCTTAACCCCGTTTACGAACCCTGAAACGGCTCGGGATCCGTTCACGGCTCCATTCCCAACAACCGCGATATGAGAATAAATCATTGTGGGTAGATTTGGCGATATTCCCGCATACGCATTAACAATATTCCGCAGTAATGTGATACTCGACGTATTTACGTGAATAATCTGTTCCTCGCCGGAAGTTGAAGGCTCCCCAAATCCGGCGTAAGTAGTCCCGCCGGAAAAAGGTCTGATCCAGAATTCAATCGTAAAAGGCGATGTTCCTGTCGGAACCAGGTTATCGAAAGTCCCGAGCAAAGCAGAGCACCCTGAACCGAATTTTCCGGCTGGTTCAGAATCGGGACTCTGCAAATATGCATTCGCCGCCCCGCCCGAATTCATATAAACCGCGGTCTCGGCAAGATTTGCAGCGTTATCAAAATGCGCGAGTAATTTTGTCTTCGTCCCCCGATACGTCATCGGTACCTTCCCCTGCGCCATATTAAAAATCGCCATCTTTATCCCCCTAAAATACTCACCCTGATCGCCACCGACGGAATCGCCTCGCACTGAAACGTCAGCGTATTACCCGATCTCGCCACGCAGCGCACCCCGCAGTTGCACCACTCCTCATAACTATTCGCCGTACCGATATCCGGTCCCGTCAGCAGGTTCGCGCTGTTCGCCGACCCCGGAACGTTCACCGTCTGTTGCCGCGTCGTCGCGTTCCAGCTCGCCCCCGGTTGCAGCGTCGCGCCATAATTCGTAAACCCGCCGTTTTGAACCAACTGGCCATTGTTCATAAAAATTCGGCCAATAACAAACAGGTCGTTCACAATGGTGATTATTCCTCTGGTAAATTCGCCAATTCTTGACGTGAAATCCGCCGTCGTATCATTATTGAAGTGGAAATCAATAATTCCGCCGCCTCCTGTCCAGCCTCCCATCTCAATAGCATTTGGCCGCTCGACCATCGCCCCAATATCCGCGGGCGTCAGCGCGTCGCTCCCGCCAATTTTATGCGTATTCTTGTGCCCCGTCGGCGTCATCGCCGTCGGAAAGTCGGTAATCTCTGCCTTCGGATGCGTATGCGCCGCCGGCGGCATTGTAGCTGGGAAATCGCTGATCTGCGCCTTCGTCAGCGTCAGCGCGTCGCTTCCGGTTGCCCCGTGACTGGCCGCGTGCCCCGTCGGTATCATCGCCGCCGGAAAATCGCTGATCTGGCTTTTCTCAATCGTAATCGGATCGCTTCCGTCCTTCGCGTGCGTAGAACCATGCGGAGACGGATTAAATTCAGACGGCATACCGTCGATCTGGCTGACGTCGATCCGGATCGGATCGGAACCGGCCGGGCCGTGCGTTTCCCCATGCCCCGTCGGCGTCATCGCCGTCGGAAAGTCGCTGATCTGCTGTGTCGTGATCGTAACCGGATCGCTTCCGTCCGCCTGATGCGCCGCCCCGTGCGGCGTTGCGTCCAGCTTATCGCGCGACAGCCGCTCGATATTCGCCTTAAACGTATCGTGATCGTAAACCGTATACGCGCGGTAAACCTGCGTCCCCGCCTCCCGGAAATTCGCCGTCGTCCCGCCGAACCCCCGCTCGCAGCTCGTCAGCCGCGATCCCTCGATCCCGTTATAGCGGATCACCTCGGCCGAATCGCCGCTCCCGATTGTCGCCAGATTCGGCGCCTCCGGGAACACGTTAATATTCTCGACCGGAATCGCCGCCGCCTCGGCGGTAATCGATTCCGCTAAAACCGTCTGCGGACTGTTGCTGATCCCCTTGTACATCGTCTCCATCCCCCTGCCCTGAGGCGAAGGAGCCCCGCTTGCGCCTGCCCGTCCCCGTGCCATGTTGAAACCTCCGTCATATGTCAATAATTCCCGCCGCCCCGGCTCTGAATGAACCCCTGAACGAAAAGATGAATGCGGATATACGCTAAATCGTTCGGCCGGACCTCGACGTCGATCCAGCGCCCTCGCGGGATCTTCCCACTGCTGTTCAAAATGTGCGGCGTCAGGTCGAACTCCCCCGATTTCCCGATATCCAGCCGTTTTGTCCCCTCGATCCAGACCTCCGCCCTCTGCGGCGATCCGTACTCAAAAATCCCCTGCTCGATCTCATGTTTATGCTCCGGAAGCTCGACCTTGTGCGTATGCTCCGGAACCTGAACCTTGTGCGTGTGCGCGCTGATAAACGTCAAATGCTTATGCGGCGGAATCGCCACCTGGTGCGTATGATGCATGTTATGCTCATGCTTGCTCAGCGCCCGAAGCACGCTGTGCCGGTGATTCGCGCCCGACACCGCCAGATGGTGATAATGCTGAAGATCGATCCGGTGCTTATGCTGCTGACCCGGATAAGCCGTCGCCTGGCTCGTGTCCCGCGGCGACGAACTCAGCGCCGCCGCCCCGCTCATCGACAGCGTCCCCGAATCGCCCGTTTCGTCCTCGTCGATCAAGACGCCGTGCGTAAAATTCTGGCTTGGCGAGCTCGTCGTGTAAATTTCAACGTTCTCCTCGCTGTTAAAACTCCCCGACCCGCTTGCGCTGCTCGTTGTGACCGACCCGCCCCCCGCGCTGCTCGTCCGGACGCTCTTCCCGCCGCCCTTCGTCTGCCGGTTGAACGCACGGAACCGCTTCAGCTCGATCTTCGCCGTAATCTTATTCACGTAGCGCATCTCACCCGGAAGATAGAACGATAGCCGCGCCCCCTTCTCGTGCGTTGCGTTCTCGCTGATACTCTGCGCGTACAGCTGCGTGCTTCCCTGCGCGTACGTCGATTCGATCCGCTGCCGGTTCGCTAAATCCGCTATCGACGACGCGATATCCGTCGCCTTCGTCGATAGCTCGATCTCTAAGCTTCCCGCCTCGTCCAGAACCCGCTTCGTCTTCGTAACGATCGCCCGCGTCCCGTCTGCCGTCAGCGCCGCGACCTGCCCGACCTCCGCCCGGTCTAAAGGATCCCGCGTCAGCTCGTATAAATCCGTGACCCGGAACGATCGGCTGAACTGCGGCCGCTCCATCTCTTTCAGGAGCGCGGTCATCCTCGCCTTCAGCATCTCCGCGTTTTCAAAGCTGCGGTCAACGTAAATCCGGTTGATCAGCCCATATTTTGCGATCGCTGATGGACTCGATTCCAGGTAAGGCTTCCCGCCGTTAACCGCGCTGATCGTCAGCTGATTCACCCCTTCGCCGTATCCGAGCCCATATAACCGGGTGCAGACCTCTAACGAATTCTGCTCCTCGTCCGATTCCAGCAAGTTCTTCTCTGCCCGAAGATAATACTGCGCCCTGCCCGCTTCGTCGATCCGGCGAAGCTCCAGCCGCCAGGGATAGACCCGCGTGTTGAAATCGAACCGATAGAGCGCGACGAAACTTTTCGGAACCGAATACAGCGCCGTCAGTAAATTTTCATGCTCCCAGCCGTATTCCAGCTGCTGATCAAAGTCGCAGCGCCCTAAAACCCATCGCTGAACCGTCTGCCGCTCCAGAATCCAGCGGATCGTCGCCGCCGTAGGCATTCCGACGTTCCCGACCACAAACGACCCGAATAAAACGTCGTCGACCAGCGTCGCGATAACATGCTCGCAGCGATAACGACGGACCCCGATCGTATTCCGAACCAGCCCCGATCCGATCAGCCGATAAAGCTGCCCCTCCTCGCCATACCGGACGTAGTGATAAGCCTGACAGTACCTCGCTTTATCGTCATCCGCCGGTAGCTCGAACTCCAGCGAGTACACCGCGTTCAGCTCCTGCGTCTCGACAATATTCATCGCGTTCTGAAGAACCGCCGTCTTTTTCAAGTCCAGATCATACACGTTAATCATCGTCATAAAAACCGCTCCGTGTATAAAATCGACGCCGAAAGGTCCCGCGTCGTCCCGCTCTCAACCTGTAAAGACCTCGTCTCTCGACTCAACGCATCGATCCAGTCCCCCGAATGCGTATGGATCACGTTGACCTCGCCCCCATTTTTTGGAACCATCAGGACAACATAATTCTCGCTGTCAATAACCAGCTTATCCCCCGGACGCAGCGTAAGCTTCAGCGCCAAAACCCTTTCCTCGTTCGCCTCCGCCTCTACGACCGCGCTGATCACCTCGTAAAAATCCAGGCCGCGGCTTACGATCTCCCCGGCCGCTACGGCCGCTGTGACGATTTCCGTGAAGAAGATCGACGTGTATCGAATCTGGACCAGCGTGACCGCGGCCTCGATCCCCTCTGTCATCTCTCTGTCCAGATTCCGGACCTCGCTGATAGAAACCCGCGCTTCGATCTCCTCTTTCAGCTCCGCCGCCAGCTCCCGCGGCGCTTTAATCCCCGTGATCTCCGCCGCTGCGCCGATCTCCTCGCTGAAAAAACCGGAATACAATCTTCCTGCGAACCCCTGCGTTTCGGCGGAAACCAGCTCGTAAAACGTTAACGCGTGATTCGTAATATCGGAAACCTGAAAAAGCCCTCCGACCGTCTCGTTCAGACGCAGCGCCAGAACGATAAGAGACTCGCCGCTGCCCTGATTGAATCGGTTCAGATTAAACCGCGTCTGATTCATCTGGTCGCTCCGTTTTTTCCTAATTCACGCTGAATTTCAGCTTTCCGGCCCGGAACGCGACGACGCTCCCGCTGAAAATCGGCGCGCTGCTCCCGAGCTCGCTGATCGCGAACGGCTGCCCGTTGGTTGCCGCGTCGTAAATCGCGATATGCGTCAGCTGCCCCCAGTTTCCCGTCGCCTCCTCCGATACAATATCCGCCGCGTTCTGAACCGTCGTAACCCCCGTCGCTTCTCCCGTCGGAGACGTAAAACTGAACCCGATCCGCGCGTACCCGTTCCCGGAAAACTCGTTTCCACCGTCCTCCGGCGATCCGTTGCAAAGTGCCAGAAACGGTGTGAACCCTGAACAGGACTGCCCGCGCAGGAGATTCATGATCCGCGTCCGCCAGACGTTCGATAACTTCCCGGACCAGATCCATCTCGTCGTCCCCGCCCGGATAACCGGCGCGATCCCTGCCGTAACGTTGAGCGGCGTACCGAGCTGCCCGTATAAATACATATTCCCGCCCGACAAACTGTCGAAAACCGCCACATGCGTAATATTCCCGACCGCGTTCGAAGCTTCCGCGAACGTAATCACCGCGCTGTTTTGAATCGACAGCCCCGCACCCGACGCCTGCGGCGCGCTGAAAACAATCTCCTGCCGCGCGTAGCCCGAATAACCGGCCTCCGTCCCGCCGCCTTCGTCGCCCGGATTATTCAAAAACAAACCAATATAAACCCGGACCGGCGCTGTAGCCGACTGCCCGCGCAGTAAATTAAGCGTCAGCCTTTCAAAATAATCAGTCGCATACATCTTCCTAGTCCTCCTTCATCCCATATATCCTGATCCATAAACCGCTGATTCGCGATCTCGCCCTGCGACATCGATCGCGGGGTCGCATACATCAAGCCACTGGGACCACAAGTCCCCGTGGCGCAGTGCCTGACGCAGAGGCGTCAGGTGCAAATAGCTACGCAACCTTTTTATCGATCTGCATAATCCGTATCCCCACCGCGTCCCGGACCCCTGTATTCGTGATCTCGATCCGCGTCGGCGTCGCCGCCGTCCCCGTGTAGTTCGGCGCGTAAAGCCCCTGAAAATTCCGTTGAATCGTCTCTCCATACGCGAACGGTTCGCAGCTGAATACCAACGCGAACCGGTTCCCGACCCGCCGGAGCTGCTCCAATTCGATCGCGTCGTAAAGTCGCCCGACGTAATACTTCCCCGGCTCGTTCCAGATTCGGATCGTCCCCTTCTTGCTGAGAAGATACGAAATCTCCCGGACCCCTGCCCGCTCGATGATCCGCGTCGTGACGCAGCTCAGCGTCAGAGCCCGTTCGTCGTAAAATCGCGCTCCGAAATCGTACGCCCCCGATCGATTCGGGATCGTCGTCTTTCGTGGCCGGAGCCCCGGCTGGAAAACGTCCTGCGGTTCCTCCGTCAGCTGGATCCCGAATCGCTGGTACATGTCCGTCCCATTAAAAAGGAACGAACTCTTATTCAGATAATTGAATTCCATATTTTACACCCCGGCATAGCGCATCTTCCGCTTCAGCTCCCATGCGATATCCTCCGCCATTTCAATACTGCTATTCCCTCCATGCACGTGAATATGAATATCGCCGAAGTTCCGGCTGTTATCCGTACTCGACTGATTCAGAACCTGCTGCGTCTGCTGATGGTTCAAAATCCGTCCGTCGATCCGCGGAATAAATAACTCCTGTCCCCGCTCCCCGACAATGTACGGAACCCCCGCTTTAACGTTGCCGCCGGACGCCATCCCCATATAAAACGTTCCCGGCGTATATCCGCCGTTCGCGCCGGCCCCGTTCGCGTTAAGCGCGCTGAAAACTCCGCGCCACGCCGATTTCATCGTCTCGAAAAGTCCGGTGATCCAATTAACCCTATTCTCCAGCCTGGACGTATCCACGTTCGCCGCCTCATTAATGCCTGTCTGGAGACCGCTCGCGATCCCCGAAGCCGACTCCGAAACCGAATCCTTCGCGTCCGAAACGCTCGTCTCAATCTCGCTCATCCTGGAGTCAATCGCCGTCGCACCCGCCGTCAGCGCCGTCTCGCTGTCCGACATGCTCGTCTTCACTCCATCCGCCAGCCCTTTTCCATGCGTCACCACCGAATTCATGTACAGTATGATCCGCGGCTCGTAATACCCCCAGTTTTCATAAACCTCTGAAAGCTTTAACCCGTTCGTTTCGGCGTAATCCTCAATATAACCTTTGGCGTCCCAAAAACTCGTCTGAATCTTATCCGCGAAACTTTGAATCTCGTCCTTAACTTCAATGAATGCTATCGTCGCGTCCGCGCTCTCCTTGAGCCATCCGTACGCGTCCGCTACCGCGCTGATCGCGGAGCCAATCGACCCCAGCGCCTCTACCGCCCCGGGCGCCTTTTCAACAAGCCCCTCGGCGAATCCGACAATCTTTGGAATCCATTCGTCCGCAAACGCTTTCGCATCTCCTGAAAGAACCCATCCTGCCGTCTTCTCCGCGATCCCGCCGACAGACTCGACAACGCTGTCGAAGAACGCCTTCCCCGATTCATTTTGCGTAAAATCATTAAACGCCGTCAAAAGCGAATTCGCAACCGGTAAAAGCTTTTCGCCGATAGAAATCTTCAAATTGTCAAAATTCGTGCGCATCAGCGCCAGCTGAGAATTGTAATTGCCCGACTCCCGCTCCGCCTGCCCGTGCATCGTCTTCGACTGCTCCATGACCAACGCGTACCGTGCCTGCGCCTTTGCCGCCTCGTCCAGCGCAATCTCTTTCCCTTCTAACGTCTTTTCGACCGCCTCCTCGGCCTCCGCGACCTTCTGAAGCGCGTTTCGGTATTCGAACGACTCTTCTCCGTGCTTCGCTAACGCCGTTGCTAAATTCTTCTGCGCTTTTTCTAACTTCAAGGAGGCCGCGTTCACGTCTGTCATATCGACTTCCGTCTGAACCAGCCCCATCTGCAAAGCCTTCAGCTTCACGGCAGTATCTTTTATGACCAGCCCGTATTTATACCCTGCCTGCGCGCCGCCCGTCATTACCGACTGTAAATTCTCCAGCACCTGCGCAACCGGGATCCCTGTCGCCGCGCTCATGTCCGCCGCCAGCTGTACTAACGACGTGGAAAAATCGTAAGCTTCCTCCTTATTCATGTTTAACGCACGGAACATCCCGCCGTAAGTATTAATCGCCTCGCGCATCTCCAGCTTATTCATCCGCAGCGCCAGCGTATTCTTCTCAACGAAATACTCGACGTCCCCCTCGAAATCGCCGAAAACCTGTAAACTGTAACCAACCGCGTCCTCATAACTCGACGCCATCGAAATAGCTTCCGCGCTGTATTCTTTCGCGCTCGCTATGGCGCGGCCAATCCCATGAAAAGCTGCCTTAATCCCATCGCTGACAAGTCGGGTCGCGACCCCCGTTTTAATCGATTCCCAAAACCCTTTAATCTTGTTCCCTGAGTCGCCTGCGGCCTCGCCGGTTTGCCGGATTTCAGCCTGAATCGTGTTGTGCTTTTGCTTTGCGATGTCGAGTTCTTCGTTGAGTCTTTGATGCTCCTTTTCGTAGTCCGATATTGGCTTTGCCCCGTTCTCGAAGCCTCTGCGGTTTTCCTTGATCTCTTTTTCGAGCGCTTCGATCTCGTCCTTTGTATTTTCCGCCTGTTTTTCGAGCGCGTTCATGACCTCCTTATACTGAGTCAGCCTTTCCGCCCCATCCGTCCCCGAGAACTTCAAGGCCTCTTTTGCTAATTTGACACCCTCCGCTAAGTTTTTTGAGCTCGTTCGAATCTGTTCCAGCCGTTCGCGATTCGCGCTCATCGCCGTGCTGAAAGCGCTGGATGAAGCCTTTGCCTCGTTCAGCTTCTCCTTCCAGTTCGACAACTCAGACGTCGCTAAACTTTGTTCTCTCTTGGTCTTCTCTAACTTACGCGTGAGTGCGTCGTGTGTCGCTGCATATTTCTCATTGCTGATCGTTTCTGATTCAAGCGCTTTATGATTGTCCTGAATAGCCTTTGTAAGAACCCTGATCTCATCGTCAAGAACCTTGACCTTGCCCGCGGCCAGATTCGCGCCGTCCTGAAGCTTTGCGATATTCCCTGCGTCGAAATTTAAATCCGACTTAACCAGCCGGAGATTCTGCGAAATTTCGCGCGCCGCCGCCTGGAGCGATTTCAGCGATGACGTCGCCTGTGAAGTATCTGCTTTGATTTTTATCGTAGTATCCATAAAGTTTGTATCCCTCTCCCTGATAGCAGCAACAAAAAAAAAACAACGACAGCCGACCGTCGTTGTTACCTGCAGTGAAAAATTTTTTTAAAGGATTACTTTAAAAGCCGAGGAATGTAAGAACGAAAAGAAAACCGAAAACGATAAGCCCGATTAAACCCAGAATAAAAGGCAGATACCCGATAACCGCAACCGCAATCATAATCCTTGTAATTCGGTCCGGCCCTTTCGCCTCCGGCCATGGATAACCGCGCTCCGCGGCCTCTTTCTTTAGCTGATGATATCGCTCAATCGCAGTAAGCTCTTCCATAATCCGCCTCCCGTGCCTTAATTATAAACCTGTGGCAGGAAATCCGTTTACGCTGCAGCCTAAAATCCGTCGTAATCGGATTGCGCAGCCCCTGCTTCGTTCGCCTCATCCAGCGCGTTCAGCCGGTAATAAACCGCGTCCAAAATCATCCCGATCGTAAAACAATCCAATTCCGCGACGGAGAACCCTGCGTGACGCCCCAGCTCCAGAAAATAAAAAAAATTGAGCGCCTCGCTGCTTTGCTCCCCGTCGCTTACTCGTTTTTTAGCGTAATCGTCGTCTTATACGTCCCGGTCCAAAGCTGAAACAACGCCGGAATAAACTGTTCCATTGGAATCACAACGTCCAGATCCTCAATCCAGCCGTCAACCCCTGGTATCGTCGAATCCGCGTTCTTAGCGAACGCCCAGATCAACCGTTCAGCCTGCTCGATATCTTCATACCCGAGGACCTTCTTCTTTGTAAGCTCTTCAATGTCGACGCTCTCCAAAAAAGCCTCGTACAAAGCCTTTTCGTCTTTAAGATCAACGTCCTTTCCCTTAACTACCTCTAAAATCAATAAACTGTCCCTGTTTACGATCCTGTCGTAAAGCGTCGCTAAATCCTCGATGAGGTCTCGCCCGAACTCCGCCCTGTAAATCCGCGCTGCCCCCAACGTTAACCGGACGCGAACCTTTTCGCTTCTCCCGTCGCACTGAATCTCAAAAACCCGTTCCATCCCTGATCTCCTGTTCCCTTTCGGAGAGCTGAGCAGCCCTCAGCCCTCCGCTCATCCAAATCTAAGCCGCCTTCGGATCGTGAACCGCCGTGAACCAGCCGTCATAAACCGTATCGTCCGTCTCCTCGTACGTCCGCGCCTTAACCACCCCGTCGGCGCGCGGAATCGCCGTAACGTTCAGCGTCCGATACTGCGGCGTCTTCGACCCGCCGTCCCCCGCCGTCGTCGCGCTGACGTCCGGTCGGTTCGCCGTGCAGTTGTACATCACATGCCGCGCGTTCTTCGCGTCCTGAACCCATTCCCAGACCAGAACAAACCGCCCCGGATTCGCCTCGTTTTCCTCGTAAATAACCTTCTTATCCGAAGCCTTCTCCCCCAGCGCGTACTGCGCGAACGCCTCGTCTAAAATCGTAAACTCCAGCGTCCCCATATACCCGCTGTTCTGGTTCCCGACGAAAATAACCGTCCCGTCAGCGTAAACCTGCGTCTGATTTCCCGACGCCGTCCAGTTAATCTGTCGCGTCCCCTCGAACATCTTAATCGCGCCGTACGTATCCTTCCCGTCCGGCCCCGCCGTAATCGGAGCCCAGCCCATCTTCGCCGACCCCCATAAAACCTTATTCTGCTTTGCCATCTTTCCTCGCAGTGCCTGACGCAAAGGCGTCAGGTATTATTTCAGCGCCTTCTCAACCGCCGACTCAATCGCGGCGCGAACCCGCCCTCGGACCCGTCCCCAGGCGCGGGCGATATGTGGCCGCTTTCGGCTCGTATTCTCTAAAATAACGACCAGCGGAATCTCCGACCCCTTCCATCCCACCCTTCGTTCATTCCGGATAAATCGGACCCCCGTATAATCCCCGCCGTCTTTTGCCTTCGCCTTAATCCAGCTGCGCGCGTACCTTCCCGAAGCCTTCGGACTTGCCCCCTCCAGCTCTCGAATCGTGAGCTCCGCCGCCTCGTTCAGCCCGGCCTCAACCGCCGCCTTGAGACTCCGCTGAATTTCGGATAAATACGAAGAAATCGACGTCCCCAGATCATCCCCGTTATCCATAATCCATTCCCTCATACCTCCGTATAACTTCCCTCAATGACAACATGATAATTCCCCAGCTCCTCGTCGTACGCCTCCGAAACAATTCGGACATTGTAGAACCCCGCTCCCGCCAGCGCCGAGAAAACCCGCTCAACCGTCGGACGCGCGTCCCCCTTTGAAACGACATCAACCCCGAACTCGTAATACCGCCCCAGCGAACCCCCGTCCGCGTAAACCTCCGCCGCCTCGTGAAGCAGCCAGTAGACCAGATAAACCTCGGTCTTCCCCGTCTCCGGAATCCGGTAAACGCCCCGTTCAACCGGGATCCCGGTTGAGCGAAGCGCCCTCGCTATCAATTCCTCTGCGTCATACATAAATGCCTTTCCTCCCGACGGCCCGAATCCTGCTGCTAACGCTTCCGGTGCGAAACCTTCCCGCGATCGTTCAGTGTCAGCTCAACGAAACCCCGATCCTTGCGGTACACCCGGAGAATCGAATACCGTCTCCCGTATAACTCCGCCTCCCGTTCCATCGCGTAATCCTCCGCCCGGATTATCGCGATCATCTCGATCTCAACCCCGGCCGCTCGCGCCTGATAAAACTCGGACCGTCCGGCCGAACGCAGCTGCGCGTAAACCCCTCGTCGCTGCTCCTGAATCGTCGTCGGATACCCGAACTCGTTCGTAATCGTCCTCGCCTGAATCAGCGTCAGAACCTCGTCCCCGTACCCTTCCATCTCTACCCGCCTCCGTCGGCGTACGAAATCGCGATATACCCTTTTAGCTTCTCGTAAATCTCAAGATACTTCTCCTGATCCTCGCTGAAACCGAAATGAGCTTTCGCGTAAAGAATAACCGCCCGTTTAAGAATCTCGTCCTGAAGTACCTCCGAATCCGCTGAAATCTCCTTAGATTGAACCCCCAGCCGGCGCAGCTCGCGCTTCGCCCCGCCGATAAGATCCCGAATCTCCCCCGTGATCCCCGCGTCCTCCGTCGATACCCGGAGCGCAGCCTTAACCTCATCAAATAACTTCATGCCGCTTCTCCTTGCCAGAACCTTCCGATAACCGAAACCTTTGGGAAATTGAGGGTCTCAGGGAGATGAGCGCCGCCTCGCGTCTTCCGAGACGCCGAGGCAAGTCCCGCGCATATTGATGCGCGGGAGGTCGTTGACCCTCAGTCCCTCACGGACTTATCTTTTACGCCCCCTTCTTGATAATCACAACCCCATTCGGATCCAGCAGCTTCCCGTCCGCAACCATCAAAGCCTTGTTATAGACCTTGTTCGTCTCGTGGTTCGTCCATTTGTACATCGACATGTTCAAGTTGGAATTCACCCCGAAATTCCGAAGATTGCTGAGAATCGCCACCACGTCGCCCGTCTGCGCCGTATCGTAAGGCGCGATAACGTCATCTTCGACCGTGATGACCTCCTTGCCTGCGAAACGGTACGGATTCCCTTCTGTGATGTTGTAATTGACCCGCGCGATCGGCTGACCCTGCGCGTCCGTCATCCCGTCGATATACGCGTCAAACGTGCTTTCGCTCATGATCCAGCTCGCGCCCGCCTTATAACGGATTCCGAGCTTGCTGATCGCCTTCTTCCAGGCTGTCCACTTTCCGAACTCCGCCGCCGTCAGCGTCACCTTATTGTCCGCCGGGACCCGCGCGTCGACCGTGATACCCGTAAACTGACCCGTTCCCGTCCCGTTGATAATCCCCTGATCCATCTTGCGCATCATCGCCTCGGCGATCAGGTCCGTCAGCGCAGCCTCGAAAAAGTTCAGCGAAACGATCGACGTAAGCAGCGACTGCGCAACCTTGCATTCCAGCCCGTGATACATAAACGAAACCGACTTGTCCGCCTTGAACTGCTTATCTTCCGACGGCGTCGTGTCGTCGATCCAGCTCGCCTCCGGAGCCAGATCGAGAATCGGAACGTTTAATCCGCCCTGAACGTTGAACTTCCGGACCCGGCTGAAAAGCGTCCCGTACCGTCCTAACTTCCGGATAACCTCCTCGACGATCGTCGCCGGAATCAGCGCCGCCGCTTCCGCGATACTCGTAAACTCGTTCGAACGGAGAACCTCTCCCCGGATCCCCGTCTGAACGTAGCGCATGAACGCGTTCCGATACTCAATCGATCCCGTCCCCGCATTTCGCCCCTCGTAGAGAGACCCTGCCGAACCCTGCGCTTCGTTGCCCCCGCTGCCGGAAACCTCCGGTGAAACCTGAACCGCGCTGCGGATCGTCGTCCCTTCCGTTCCCTCCGCGATCCGGCCGAGCAGCCCCGATCGCCGTTCCGTCTCCTCCTGAATACGGGACCGCTCCGCCGTCAGCGTCGCGATCTCCGTTTCGTACCGCTCCAGCTCGTCAACCGCGATCGCCTCGCCGCGCGTTTCAATATCCTGCCGAATCTCGGCTAACCTCGCTTCAATTTCCTGTCTGTTCATTAAATTCCTCCGATAATAGACTTTAGTTTGATAAGTTGTCGTCTGCGCGCTAAAACCTCCGTCGCCGGTAGGTTCTCAATACCGCCCGGCGACGTCCTGGCGTCATCGTGACGCCGGGACCGCCTCTCCGCCTCGATCACTCCGTCGAGAAGAGAACGCGCGCTGATACTCGTTTCCGGATTCGCCGGAAACGTAACCGCCGAAACGTCGTAAACCTTCTTAATCTTCCGGATCGTAAACGTCCGTGAAACCTTGTCGTAAGAATGTTCCCGGATCGTAAACCCCCAGCTCATCGCCGTAATCAACCCGGCCCCGATCTCGCTGTACAGCTCGCGCGCCGCTTCCGTGCGCGATAAATCCGCGTAAACCCGTAACGCTTCCGAATCGACCGCGATATCCAGCGTCCCGTTCGACCGCCGCGCGAACGGTTTCCCGCGATGATCGAAAAGCAGGATCACGTCGCTCAAATCCGCTCCTTCCAGCGCGCCCGGATCGATCCGCTCATAATATTTGTTTCCGTCAAACTCATAAATCTCATACGGTTGATCAAATCGCGCGGCGACCCCTTCGACGTAATGCGTCGATTCGAACCGCCGCGCCGTTCCTTCCGATGGCGTCGGCGCTGTAAGCGGCGCAGCCATCGACCGATACTCTATATTGCTCACAATCGGCATAAAACCCTCCAGTTCTCTTTGCAAATAAAAAATCCCTTTATCAACAAAGGGATTTTTAAGTGTTGTCGAATTTTTTATAATTTAGGCACGATTATTTCCATAAAATTTCTCTCATCGCTTTCGCTATACTTATAAATTTTTCTTCATTAGGCGACAATAGAAAATCTTCAATTTTTTGAATCAATGAACTATCAGTATATAAATATAAATTCAATAGATTTGCTTTTACTCTACTGCTAAAAGAATCTTTGATTTCTTTATCATCAGACAGTGGAAATTTAGCTACAGAATTTTTAAAACTACCCTCATCATTGATGTATAAAATATGATCAGGATGCAGTATGATATCCATAAAAATAAGAATACTCCTAAATCTTTCTTCAGTGATTTCTTGTAGTCTTATTCTATTTTGAGTTTTTATTTCTGAATAGTTTCGATAGATAGCAAGAAGAATACCACTGCTAACAATAAGCCCTAAGACTTGAAGGATAGTATTTAACATTTTTACACTCTCCCTTTGTAGATATTTTATCCTACCTGAGAAGAGTGAATAGATCAAAAAAAATATTTAAGTCAGTGGATTGCCACCCTATCGTAAGGAGCTGTGATATTGCGTTCCGCTGAAAAACATTCATGCTCATCCGACAAATAATCCGATTGCACAAAAAGACACTGGGATCGCATCATTCCCGAGTGGGAGAGTGAAGAGAGGCAGAGGCGTCAGCCTTTGCCTCTCTTCAAAAATTTATCTGAAATCGAAGAGGTCGGGTCCCCGACCTCCTTGAGGGAGTGGGACCATCGACATCTTCGATACCTCCGTATAATGACAATTATTCACCCGCTTCTATTCACCCACTTCTGCCGCATCGATCCTCTCATTCAGCAGCTCCACCTCCGCATACTCCTTCCGAATATACCGCTTATCTCCTCCCTCCACGTGCGGAAGCTGCCAGATATCCATAATCTCGTTCCGGCTCAAAATCCCGCGGTCGAAAAGCTGCGTGCTGACGTCTAACTTCGTCCGATTGCTTGCGTACTGTAAGCGGTTCGCCGTGAAGTAAATCGCGTTCCCGTGCGCGAGCTCCCGCTCGCTGAAAATCATGTTGCACATCACCAAACTCAGCTGGATCGCGAACGGCTCGATCTTCGCCTCGTAATACGCCGACCATTCGTCTTCCGTGTACCGGTTCTGTAAAATTGCCTCGTTCGTCCCGAAATACTGATAAACGTTCTCGTTAATCGCCTTCATTTGCAGCGCGTTCACCGTAAACGGCTTGCTTTCCACCTGCTTCAAATCCGAGAACTTATTGTCATAAATCAGGACCCCGCTTTCGTTGTCAGGTCCTAAATTCTCCGCCGTGAACCGCTTCCGTTCCGCCGCGATCTCCTCCGGCTTAAACATGTTGTTCACCCGCGCTAAAAACCGAATCGAAGCCCCGTTCCGGACCCCCTTGATAATCCCTTCGTTTTGCGCGTGAATCAGCTGCATCGTCGGACGCAGCGCCCCGTTGCTCTCCCCGATCAGCTCGTCCTTATATTGATACCCCGTCAATATCCCGACCCGATCCAGCTCGATCGCCGCCCGTTGCCCGTTCGCGAACCGATAACGGACGAATGCCTCCCCGCGAACGTCGACGAATTCCGCGTACTGCGGTAAAAGCGGATAAAAACCAACCGTCTGCCCCGTGAGCGGATGCTCGATCGGGACAATGAACGCCGTATTATGGACGCTGAGAATCGTCGCGATCCGATATAAAAACTTTGCCGTATCCTGAAACGGATTCGGACGGAACGCCAGCGTATTCTTCAAATGAGCCGCCGCCGACCCCGTAACCTCCGGCTTCAGCTTTGAGCAGAACGTCGCGAAACTGTGAATCGCCGCCCGCGTAACCGCCATCTCGTAAACCGATTCCGGCGCAGACGTAAAAACCGGGCTGTATCCGTTGAGCGTCAGGAAATAACCCGAAGCCTCAACCTCCTTCGGTTTCCCGAAAATCCTTTCAAATAACCCCATAGCTCCCGCTCCTTATGCCGCGCGCCATCCATAAGGAGCTGCGGCTGTATCCTGACCCCGTCGAGGGTCAGGACCTTATCGCGCGTCAGACTCCCCCGCGCTCTTGAAAATCTCCGTCCCGCTCGCGTCCGCTTCCGCGATCCAGAAAGATACCGTACCCTTCCGCCAGACCAAACCGCGCGCAGCCTTCCGTTCCGCGCCGATCGTGATCTCCGTTCCCTGGCGGAGCTGCCCGACGATCCCCGCCGCGCCCGCCTCCGGCCGGATATTTGCTAATTCGACCGCGATCGTCGCAGCCCCTGCTTGTCCCGTTTGTGATTCCGCCTCCGCACTTGCAGTCATGGACTGGCTCGCAGTCGCAGCCGGATCCGAAACGGAATCAAAAAACAGATTCGGATCAACCGCTTTCCCGTTTTCCGTCGTCTCGAAATGCAAATGCGCTCCCGTAACGTTGCCCGTCGCGCCGCTGATCCCGATCAGCTCGCCCTTCGCGACCCGCTGCCATCGCTTAACCAGAATCTTCGATAAATGCGCGTATTTTGACCCGATCCCGCCCGCGTGCCCGATCTTGATTAAATTCCCGTAACCCGTCCGATCGAAACCGGCGAAATCGACCGCCCCGGCTTCGGCCGCAAAAACCTCTGTCCCCTCTGGAACCGCGTAATCGATCCCCGTGTGACGTTTCCCGGAATAATTCCAGCCGTTCCCGCGGACGTCTGAACCGTAAATCTCCCCGAACCCGAGCGAAATATCAGCTGGAATACGAATCGGTCGTTCCATGATGCCTCCCTGCCCTCTTCTGCTCCTCCTGAACCTTGAATAACGCCGTTTCGAGCTCCTCTACCCGCCGCTTCAGGTTCTCGATCGTCGTTCGCTGTTCGTCGATAACGATACGCTGCCGCTTAATCTCCGCGTCCTTCTCGTCCAATTCAATCCTTAACTCATGAATTTCCCGCTTTAATTCCCGCTTTTGCTCCATGTACGTATCGACCTGATCCTCAAGATTCTGATTCTTTTCCCGTTCTTCCGAAACCTCTTTTTCAAGCGTCTCGACCCGCTTTGCCAACCGCTTCAGCTCCGATTCCGCCGCCTTTTGGTTCGCCGAAATAATCGCCGTAATAATCGCCGAAATCGACCCCGCGATTCCGCCGATGCCGCCGATCCCGACCAGTAAATCAATCGTCTGCTCGTCCATCAGTCCGCCTCCCGCCAGCGTCTGCGTTATCGGGACCTTCCTGCTCGTGTGAAATATAAGCGATCCGCTCCGCCAGCCCGGCCGCTAAAATCGGAACCATCGCCCAGCGTTGCCGTGAAGCGCATAAGTCCCGGCGCGTTAACGCTCGCGAAAGGAACGCCTCGTGATAATTCCCGAGAACCGAAATCGTTGCCGTCAAAACAATCCAGAACAGCGGGATCATCTGACCGGCGTAAAAACATCGGCGAATCGTCGACCGGACGCGAAGAATCGCGATCCCGTCGACAATCAGAAAAATCAACGCAATAACCCCGATCGCCAGGTCGGATAAAATCCCGCTTCCGTTCATCGTTCCCTTAACCCTTCGCCGTTGGCGCGAAAGTCGCGTCCGGCGCGTTGAACTCCTTGTAAACCGCCGCTTCGATCGACGCCGCGATCAGGTCCAGATCCAGCGTAATTCCCCGCGCTTTAAGCCATTTTTCGGCGTAATCGATCGCGTATTTCTTCTTTTCCTCGCTCAATTTCCCCGCGCCCGCCTGTTCGGCCGCGATAACCGCGATCCTTGCCGACTGCGCCAGAATATCCGTCACCGCCGGCTGCTCCGCCTTCATCCGCGCCCAAATCTCGACCGCCTTCGCCCAAATCGCGCCCGCGATCGACGCAGCCAATAACGGCAACAGGAAATTCAGTAATCCCTGCGCCACCGCCGATAAAATCCCCGATAATTCAATACTCATCCTTCCACCTCATTTCTGAAAATTAAATAAAAAAGACCGGAAACCCTCCCGGTCTGAT
Organism: Anaerolineaceae bacterium oral taxon 439; assembly: GCA_001717545.1. Lineage (NCBI taxonomy): Bacteria > Bacillati > Chloroflexota > Anaerolineae > Anaerolineales > Anaerolineaceae > Anaerolineaceae bacterium oral taxon 439. Next base: position 149,397 of record CP017039.1, read on the forward strand.
CGTCAATTTAGTCTGTTTTGACGCGGTCAAACTACCGTCGTATGAACTCGAACGATTTCCGCGTCAATCGCCTGAAATATTTGCTTCCAGTTGTTAGGAATTCCGTAATCTGAAAGTTTGATTTTATAGCTTGTCGTTTTTCTGCGTTGAAAACAACTTATGAAAGCTTCAAAGTCCTTTACGAAAGATTTTCGTTCATCATCCGCCAGAATTGAATAAATACAAATAACCGCGTCAAATACATATCCTTCGAGCTTCTTTTTGCTGGTAAATGACTGCTGATAAATCGTAAAATAATCATTTTTTTTCGAAGGCGCGATATCTAATTTTCGCCGGAATAAATATCCGTGATGTGCGCAAATATTTCGTACCGTGCTCAAACAATGAAGCCAAGATGAAAAGAAAAACTCATTTAGTTTTTGCTTTCCGTGAGAATTATACGATTTAGCTGTCTGTTGATGATGATAATTGAGCTTGGTACCGAAAATATTAAAACATTTGCCGATTTCTTCTTGAATTGATTCCTTTAAGTACCGATAAACTTTAGATAAATCCCCGAAACTTAGAAATTCGATCAATACCCACGCCGGAAATTTGCTTCCGTAATTTAAGACATGATGATACTCAACCGGATATTTTTTTCGCAACTGAAGAATATCTCTTTTATCTTTATCGGTCAATCCTTGCGCCGATGCAGCCAGCATTTTCTGACATACAGTTGGACTAAAAGGGCGTAAAATCAAACTCACCTGTTGCGAAAAAACACTGACACCCAAATCTCGGAAAGAATACTGAACGTTACCGATAAGCAGATGGTTCTGATCGTCAAAACAATTCCCATTATCGAACACATCCGGTCCAAACAGTTCGGAAGAACGATAACTGATCATCGTTCTTAACTTCAACTCAATCATTTCGATATATCGAAAAATCAAGTGTCGAAAACAGGAATCACATTCTTCAATGGCTTTAATATCTTCAAAGGAAACTTTCCGCTCGTAAGTCGGACACTTTGTTTTTGCGTTTTCTCTTTGAAATTTATGGAAATAAACGTTGAGACGATAATAATTCCGCCGGGATAGATAAGCCGTAGCTCCTGTTTCATCCCCTATAATCATTTCCCTATCTTTGAGGATTTGAACCTGTTTGGCGAATGATTCATGTTTTTTGAGTTGATTCATGTCCTGTGATTTGCCTTGAATAAATTAAAGTCGAGCAGCTTTACGACTATTTCCATAGCAACTGCTCGACTGACCATGAACTTTCTGTTGAAAATCCATAACGGTACTGTTGCTATCATTATACGCTAAAAACGCTGAAATTTCAACTCAAATGACAATATAACGGTGTTAATTCGCGTATTATTTACACCTTTGATACCACCAGAAAACGATCGCAATACAGACTGATCCGTGTCGGCTGTTAAGGCGCCGGATCGCACACGCCCTGTGTGAATCAATTCTCAATCAGCGCCCCGATCTCCGGATAATACTTTTGCCTTACCGTCCACGCGTCGATAACGCTCATGAACCCATCGATCCGCGCCCGCTGCTCGATCTTGACCGGCTTCTTTTTCCGCGTTTCGCTGTCCTCCTTGAGCGCCACGTTCAGGAAATGCGCCGCCAGAAGCTGATTATCGCCGATGATCTTAACCTTCCCGTTCTTTAACTCTCCTTCGAACTCGTCCAGTACGCCCGAAAGGTTATATCCCTGGTAAACGTCGTCCGTATGGAAACCGAACTCCTTAAGATCGTTGACCAGGTACGCCGAACTGTAACGGTCGTACCCGATTTTCAGCGTGTAAATCTCATGCTCGCGCAGCAGATCGACGAAAAACCGATAAACGTAGCGATAATCGACGCAATGCTCGCCTGACAGCGTGATGAAACCCCGCTGAACATAAACGTCATACGGAACCCGGTCCGTCGCGATCGCCTTTTCCAACCGTTCCGCCGGCATGAAAAACCGCGTAAAAACGTAGTCCGTCCCGTCCCGCCGGATCACAACCGACGCCGCCGTCAGATCGACCGTCTGCGAAAGATCGACCCCGCCGACCGCGTAGCAGCCGCGAAAATCCGCAAGCGTCAAACCCTCCGCGCCCCGGACCGCGGCCATAACCTCCGAAAAATCCAGCCACGCCATCGACGAATTTTGCTTGATATTGCAGTATTTCGTCAGAAATTCGCGCCGTTTTGATATATTTTTCTCCGCGATCGCGATCTCCTCGCGGTAATAATCCGCGCTGACGCTGACCCCCATGTTCGGATTCGACTTCCTCAATTCGCGCAAATCGCGCCATTTTCCCGGATCGTCGATCAGGTAAAGAAACGGGCAGAGCCTTGATTCCGCGCTGTGCCCTTTCAGGAACGCTGTCGACCGCGTCAGCAGCTCGTCGTAAATCCCGTCGTGAACGTACCCCGCCGTCGTGATCGAAATGATCAGCGGCTGCCTCCGCGCGCCCTGCGCCGATTTCATCACGTCGTACTGCTTCAATCCCGCGTCGCCGACCCAGCTCCCCAGCTCGTCGTTGATCACCGCGTGCGGATTAAACCCGTCCGACTTCTTCGCCGAAAACGCCAGCGGCTTAATCGCCGTGTTCGTCTCCGAGATATAAATATCCGACCGCCGTTTTTTCGTAACGTCCGATAACTCCGGCTCCTTGAGGATCATCTGATAAAAATTATCGTAAACAATCATTGCCTGATCCAGCTTCGGCGCTAAGCAGTAAATCTTTGCCCCGTATTCCCCGTCGATATACGCCAGATACGCGATCATCGCCGCAGCTAAAAGCGTCTTGCCGTTCTTCCGCCCAATAACGATAAAAACCTCGCGCCAGATTCGGAACCCGTCCGCGTCGACGATCCCGAAAATAACCGCGACCATCGCCTTCTGCCATAGCTCCAGCCGAATTAAATCGTCCCGACCCTCGCAGTGATGGCAGAACTCCTCAATAAACCGAATCGCCCGCTCCGCCTTTCTCGCGTCGTAAAAATACCGGCGGGAAGCGATACCCTCGCTTAAAACCGCGTAAAGCCGCCGAACCCAGTCCCCGACGGTAACCGTCCCTGCCTCGATCGCGGCGCAATACTCGGCGATCCAGTTCTGCCCCGAACCCTTTCCCATGCCACAAGCCGCATCCTTTCCCTGTAGGATAGCGGCGTAGTCCTCACCTTAACCGAAGGTGAGGGCAATCGCCTCCTTGAAAATCTTAAAACTCGTTCCGTTCCCTGCCGGCCAAAATCTTCCCGGTTGATCGCCCGACCTGACGATAACCTCACGATCGATCCGCCGGGGGCCGTCTCCGGAATTCGGATCGCCCTTCGTTTTCCGCGTCCCTGGACGGTGCGAAATCCGCCGTAAATTGAACCTTTTACCGTGATCGTTGTAACGTCCCCGCGTCAACCCTCGCCGAAATAATCCGCCGATCTCACGATAACCTCACGATCGATTTGGGCGGTCCCCTTCGTTTCCCGCGTTCCTGGGCGGCGCGAAATCCGCCGTAAACTGAGCCTTTTACCGTGACCGTTGTAACGTCCCCGCGTCAACCCTCGCCAAAATAATCCACCGATCTCACGATAACCTCACGATCGATCCGCCGGGGTCCGTCTCCGGAATTCGGATCGCCCTTCGTTTCCCGCGTCCTTGGGCGGCGCGAAATCCGCCGTAAACTGAGCCTTTTACCGTGATCGTTGCGACGTCCCCGCGTCAACCCTCGCTGCGAAGAATTTGAAGACGGCTGGCCTTCTTCCGTTCCAGCGGAACCAGCTCCGTAAGCTGCTTAACGACCGTCGATAAATTCTTTGTCATCGCTAAATGCGTCTTGACCGCCTCCGACTGCTTCGTTCCGTACTGATTCTCGCCGTTTTGATACGTATCCGTATACCCCTGCTCGTTGATAATCTCTTCCAGCTCGCGAAGCGAAACGATCATGAACGCAGCCGATTCGATCAAACTCAAAACCGTCGTCATCTTGTTTTTATCCAAGTCCCGAAAAACCCGCTTGAGCCGGTTCGTCTCCTTCCGGATAAGCTCCGCCTTCGTCGGCTCGCTAATCCTGCCTGATACCTCGATCTCGTCCTTTGTCGCCATTCGTCGCGCCTCCTTTCGCTAAGTCTGGAAAACTAAAAAAAGAGAGCGGTATTTCCCGCCTCTCCCCCCACCCCCTTCATGTACACGCCTTATGCGCACACGCGCGGAGTTTTTTTAACCTCCCCCACCGGTCGCAATTCCCCGTTCGCATCCATCCGCATGGGGGGACTCACGCAGCCGCCCGTCCGCCCCGATTCGATACCCAACCGCAGCGTCAGCTCCGCCGAAATGCTCGCGGTTATGACACGCCTGACACAGCGCCTCAAGATTTCCCCAGCCTAACGCGATCGCAGCGTCATGAATATTTGCTCGCGTCAGATACACCCGATGATGCACAACCTCCGCAGCCACCACCTCCCCGCGTGCAGCGCAGCGTTCGCACAGCCAGCCCACGCTGGCAAGATAAGCCGCACGCGTCCCCTTCCACGCCGCCCCCTTATAAAACCATTCCGCCCATGCCTTCAACCGTCACGCTCCATCCCGAGCTCGCTCGCCCAACAAAAAGACCGCCGAAGAAACCTCGGCGGTCTTGATAAAAATTTCACTGTACAAATCCTACCACCCGCAAAAGGCCCCGTCAAGGGCGCGAAACGGGCGCATTTCGGGCATTTAATCAGCCTCCACCGCGCTGCTGACCGCGGCGACCACACCGAACCAGCAAACCGCCATATCCTTCACGATCCGATTCCGCCATCGCCTCAGCGTCTTCGGGTCACGCCCCAGCAAGTCCCCGATCTCCTCCCACGTGTACCGCTCCGCATGAACCCCGCGGTCCTGACCCGCTTCGTTTTCCCCGAAGTAATACATCCGCAGCGCCTTAAACTCCGGCCGATCGTTGAACAACTGAACCACGCGATCCACCTGATCAAACCGCGCCGCCGTCAATTCATACAGCCGCGCCCGCTCCGCCTCGCGATCGCCGATCATCTCGTCGATCGACGCGCCCTGACCCTGCCCCGCGTTGAGAATAATCCCTGCCGATCTCCCCGGCAGCTCCTGCGCAATGTACCCCGACCGATCCCGAAGCAGCGCCGCAAGCGACTTGTAGTTATAAAGCAGCGTCTCGGCCGCCCGAAAATAATTCACCCGTCCCGAAATCGGCAGCGTCAGCCCGACCAGCTCTGCCGCCGTCTTCCCGGCGACAATCCCCGCCATCGCTTCCGCCAATTCTTTTTGTTCCTGATTCAGCTCCATATCCCTCCTAAATCTCAACATCTCCGAACCGTGTCCGGCTTGATTTTCCTCATCCGCGCGTAAATATAAACCCCGCTGACAAACTCGCTGCTCTTGACCTGAATATCGACCAGCTCATACCCCGGATAGGCCTGATTGAAAATCGTCCCCGGCATGTCCGCAATCTCTTCGACCGCCTTCGCGACCCGCCCCCGGCTCATCCGCCAGTCCGAAACCGTAACCTTCGGCTTCGTCAGATTCCGCGATCCGTACCAGCGTTTTCCCGGATACCCTTCCGTCCGTTCCGCCTCATCGCTCAAAGCCGAACCCCTCCATGACTTGACCATGTACCGCGAAACCGCCTCAAGCCCCGTATACCGATCCGGCTGCAAACGCTTGCAGTTCGCCCAGCCCCGCCCCCAGAGCCCTTCAATCACGTCCCGATCCAACCCGCCGCTCAGAATCATGTGAACATGCGGCCGCGGCGAGACCCCGCCCTTCCGCTCGATAATCTCCGCTGCCTGATCGAAAACCCCCGGAAGCTCCGCCTGCTCAGGTTCGTCTCCCGCCTCATGCCGGAAACCCTCGACCGAATAAATATATTTCAGCTCGCCCAGCCCCGTCTTCGCCCGACGATCTTTCATCCGCCGGAGAAAATTCCGAACGTCCCGCTGAACCTCCCGAAAGCCCGGTATCCGTTCGTCCCCGTACGTCAGCGTCACCATCAGATCCTCGCGCCCGAAGTTGCAGCTGACCAGCCGAACCAGCTTCCGAACCGCGTTCCGATCGTTGAGCCGCCGCTGCGCCTCGCGCGTAACCGCCTTCCGCGCCCGCTTCGCCTCCGCCCCCGTCTCCCAGATCGGAAAAACCTCGCTCTCCAGCATCTCCCCGCTCTTCGTCGTCTTCGTTCGGTATCGAAGCACCCCCGGCCGGACCCGACCCAGAACCTCCGGACTCGCCTCGTAAACCTCCGTATCGAAAATCGCCTCAAACTCCGCCCGCCATCGCTTCATGATACCTTCACCGTCGATTCGCTAATACTTATTACAAGCCTCGGAAAGCTCAACTTTCCGAGGCGCAGTCTCTGCCGGGTTGGCGGCAGGGGCGAGCCTTGCCCGGGGCAAGCCGGCTAAAATTCTCCTTACAGTCGGTCGACCTGTCCCGAGACAACGATCGCGGGAAGCCTTCACGGCCTTTGAGCCGTGAGGGCGAGCCTTGCCCGGGGCAAGCCGGCCCTCGCTTCTATATATATAGAAGCAACCGCAAAAGGAAAAGCGCTTAACTCAAAGCGCCCTTCCTGATTAACATATTCCCCGTCGCCTCAGGCGAACGCTCCCTCGGAAAACCCAGATTCGTCCCCGTCCTCGTACCTCTCGCGCAGCCGCGCTAACGTCATCCGCTGATAAAAATTCCGCGTCATCCGGATCAGCGCCTGATCCTGCTCGATCGTCTCGCGATTCAGCGCCGCCTTTTCCTCGCGCGTCAGGCGCTTCCCGAACGCCCAACCCGTCGTGCGCAGCGATAAATGAATCGAATACTGAGCCGTCAGCTCCTTCCCCATCCCTAAAATCTCCCAGTCGCCCTCCGAAATCGCCTGATCCAGCCGCGCCCGCTCCAAAGCCGCCCGGACCGCGTGAACGAATTCCGCCGCCTCGTCATATTCGCGCCCGCCGAACCCCTCGCGCGCCGCCTTCGAAACCCCTTCCCAGCGCCGGACCAGCTGATAACCGCGCCGGACCCGGCTCTCCGCCTCGTCCGCCCTGACCGTCCGATAAACCTTTAACGACCTTCCCATCTCAAAACTCCTTATTCGCGTTACAATAAAAGAACGAATCGCAAGATTCCGGAAACGAACGCCGCGGACAAGACCCCAATCTGACCCGCGGCGCTGCCGTTTCTCCTCAAAAACACCCGAAAACCCATCCGCCCAAACGGATCAGGACAAAAATCCCGATCGTCAGCCCCGCGCAGCTCAAAAACCCGAAGAAAAACCCCTCGTCGTACGCTTCCCGCGTCCAGCTCTCCTTCGTGCCTTCCCGAACCGCCATATCCTTTAGCTCAACCATTCGCAGCCTCATTTCAAACCCTTCTCAACCAGACAAATCATCGGCCGAACCCAGACCTCCGACGCCTCCGACGAATCGAAATACCCGAACGTCTTCCCGTCGCTCGCCGCCGCCCGAATCCCGGTCCCGCGCGCCCCTTCCGAAATCGACCGCGTCCACCACCAGCAATCCACCGGCGGAATAAAATCGCTCCGACGCCGGACCCCCTCCCAGCTCATCAGCCCGACCGTCGCCTCCGCCCGGCCCCCTGCGCCGTCCGTCATCAGGAACTCCCGAACCCGAAACCCCGAACCGTCCTCGCTCGCCGCCCGCCGCTTCAAACCCGGCAGGAAATCCTCATGCATCTGCCGGAATAAACTTGACCCGAAAAAACCGACCCCGCGCCCCGCGTCGAACGGCGCCGGAAAAAGCGCCGCGACCGATAAGAAAAACGCCCCGCGATCGACCTCCCGGAACCCGACCCAGTCCAGACCGCCCCAGCGGATAACCCGCCCGATCATAGCGCCTCCAAATCCTCCGGAATCGTCGCCGATTCCCCCGTAAGCGCCTCGTATCGGAGCCGCGCCTCGTATAACGGCGCGAAAACCCGGACAGCCTGCTCGATAATCCAGCCCTCCGCTTCCGCCTCTTCCGCAGCGCTCATCGTCGCCTCGATCGGCTTCGCCTCTTCAAACCCGTCCTTCGTTCGCCGCGCGATCATCCCAATCTTCATCCCTGCTCTCCTCTCGTTTCAATTTCCATCCCTGCCGCGGCTTCCGCCGCCGCCCGACGCGCAAGAAACATCCCGTCCCGGATATACATCCGCGCCCCCTTGAGCCGTCTCCGAATTCGAATAAATACCTCGTCCTCTTCCCCTTCGATCGCCGCGAGAACCTTCTCGTTCAGCTCCTCAAACGCTTCCAGACTCTCGACCAAGTCCGCTAACTTTGAAGACGCTGCGTTCTCAAGACGCCGCGTCGAATGTCGAAAACGTTGGTTTTCGACGCTTGTCTCTGTTTTCTTCATTCCTCGTCCTCCTGATCCTCGACCAATAAAAGCCCGGATTCAATAAAGTCATATTTCCCGGATTTGATCCGATTTATCGCCGTTGATAAAACGTTGTGAAGCCGCGAAGCCTCCGAGAAAGAAAGCTCCAGCTCGATAATCTCCCCGCTTTCGCTTCGTCTTTCGATCGAAATTGCCTGATCTGCCGCCGATTTTCCGATAACCGACAGCACGCCATATTCCCCGAATTTCAAACAATCCAAAACAAGCCTGAAAGACGGACGAATTCCAAAATCTTTCTTGTTCATCTTCCTTGCGCCTCCGTTACAATAACCTTATGAAACCTGAATTCCTATCCGCCTTGAAAAACCTCTCCGCCTCGATCGGCTACAGCGAAATCGTCGCCACCCTCGCGCTCGGACTCTCCGCCTACAACACCGTCGTCGCCCGATTGGATAAACGCTTTCACGCCAAAATCTTCATGAGCCATCAATCCGCCAACAGCGGACTCCCCCATTTCGTCCTCCAGGTCGTCAACGCCTGCCAGGTCACCATCTACGCCGGCCGCTTCTTCATCACCGAACGAAAAACCGGCGTTGTCTTTGAATCCGGCTGCATCCCGGTCCCCGGAGAGTACCGGGATTGGACTTACGACGGACTCCCCGTCCCGATCCATCCCGGCATGAGCTTCCGCTTCATGATCCGCGTCGACGATAAAATCCTTGCCTCCGCCGTTCCGTCCGAAGCCCTTCGATTCGACATAGCCTTGCAGCTCGCCAACAACCAGACCTTCAAAATCAAAAAGCGGAAACTCAACCCCGATTGCCTGAAATCCCTCGAATCCTTTCGGAACCCCGGAAACCGTTGACGTCATAACCCCAACCGTTTCAGGACCAGAGCCAGAACCGACAGAATAATCCCGATCCAACCCAATAACTCCCGTTTATCCAAAGCGTCCATATTCGCCATGTCGTAATAAAAATCGCTGACCGCTTCCTTTATCCCTTCCCATCGATCCGAAAACCATTCAGCGAAACCGTCGAACACGCTCACCCTTCCCCTTTCTCATGCTTAGCAGTAAGCAGAACGTCCGTCCTCCCCGCCGCGTTTAAAGCATCCAGAACCCCGTCTAAATAGCCCTTGACGTAACCTTTCCGCGCCCCTGCCGGAATCGACGCCATCGTCCAATACCGAATCGCTAACCTTTCCAGCTTTTCATCCGTCTCGTTCATCCTTCCCCCTCGCGCGCAGCCTCATCCTCCCGCTCGAATAACTCGTCGATCGTGCAGCCTAAAACTTTCGCGATTTCTGGTAGCTTGTTTGCCATTGGGTATTGCCCGTTCTCCCATTTGGATACTGCTGTCTGGTTAACAGAAAGCAATGTTCCAAGTTGTTCTTGAGTTAGATTTCGTTTTCTGCGTAACGCTTCAATTTTGTTCATGATGTTTAGCCTCCACAAGCTTAATATAATCCAAGTAGGGCTATTAGTCAAGCTTATTAAGGCTAATGCAGTGCTTTGCTATTGATTTTTATTAGCAGTGGGAATATCATTACAGTATGGTAAATATCAAAGTGCTCAGGAAAAAGGCTAACCTTTCTCAAGCTGAGCTTGCTGAAAGGCTCAACGTGAATCAAACTGCTGTTTCAAAATGGGAGTTAGGGAGGACGTTGCCAGATGCTGATACTTTGAGTCGCTTGGCCGATATTTTTGATATTTCGATAGATCAAATTTTAGGGCGCGAGTCTGTAAACGATGTTTATTTCCCTACATATGTAGATGATCTTATTCAGCGTTTCAAACCCGTCCGGATCCAGCGCCTCCCCATGCTCGGGAATATCGCCGCCGGAAAACCCATCTTTGCCAACGAGGAACATGAAATCATGGTCGAAACCACCATCCGCGCCGATTTCTGCCTGACCGTTTGCGGCGACTCCATGATCGGCGCCGGAATCCTCGACGGCGACGTCGTCATGATCCGGAAACAGCCGATCGTTCAAAACGGCGAAATCGCCGCCGTCCTGATCGACGACGAAGCTACCCTGAAACGCTTTTATAAAACCGATACCCTCGTAACCCTGATATCCGAAAACCCCGCCTATCCGCCGATCGTCTATAAAGCCGAAGACGGCCGCGATATATTGATCCTCGGAAAAGCCGTCGGCCTGACCCGAATTTTTAAATAAGAAAGGTGCGCCTGTGATGACCGTCGGACAATACGAACCGTTTGCCCCCCCCTCGGATATTTCGACCTCCCCAGAGGAAAATACCCGCCCAGCCGAATCTTCGGAATGCTCGTCGACGGCGTCGGAATGTCCCCCTTCTACCTCCCCGGCGATCTCGTTATCTTTTATGCGACCGATAAAATCGAAAACAGCGATGATGTCGCCGTGAAAATTGCCGGAGGCGAACCGAAGCTCCGCCGGATCCGGAAAACTCCGGCCGGAATCCTTCTGACCCCGCTGAATCCAGCCGCTCAGGGCGAAACCTATACCGCCGAAGAAATAAAAAACCTCCCCGTTGAAATCCTCGGCGTCGCTGTCGAACAGCGGCGCACCCTCAATAACTGGCTCAAAACGTAAGAAAGGAACGGAAATGGCAGGAAGAAAACAAAAATCCAGCTGCTTCGGAACCGCGATCGCGATCCTTTTCGGCTTCGCCGTCCTGTACGGCTGCGCCTCCTCCTGTACTTCCTCGAAATCCCCAAAGCCTCAGTCCCCGCCGACCTCGATCCCGGCCGAAGACCAAATTCTCAAGACCATGGTCGCCGAAATCCAGCTTTCCTATACCCCGACGATAACCCTGACGCCGACGCCTTCGTTTACGCCGACCGATGAATCGACCGCCGAAATCGCGCTGATCCCAACCCTTTCGACGAGCAGAGAACCGTCCAGCTCGACGCTAGCTCAGCAAAAATACATCGTTCAGGATGGCGATACCTGCTGGGGAATCGCCGTAGATAAATATAAAATCCCCTTGGAATCCTTTCTCGCCGCGAACGGAATCTCGGCCGCGTACTGCGATATCTCGGTAGGTCAGGAAGTCGTCATACCCGCCGCCGATTATCCAGTCCCGACCGCGCTCCCGTACGCCGCGCCGACGTCGGTTCCCGTTTATATTGCCCCGACGGCCGCGCCCGTTTACGCCGCGCCGGCCGTCGTCGCGCCGGCTTCCGATTACGCCGCGCCTTCTGAAAGCGAATGTAACCCCAATTACATCGATGTCTGCCTTCCGATGTATGGAAATGTCCGGTGTAAAGATATTAAATATACGCGCTTTCGCCACAACGGATACGATCCGTTCGGCCTTGACCGCGATGGAGACGGAATCTGCTGCGAAGGGAAATAAAAAACGCCCGAAGGCGTTGATAAATTGCATATACCCTAAAGAAAAAAAGGAGGCGGACCCCGACGATACCGCTCAACGACAAAACCCAGAAAAATAACCCCGCGATAAAAAGACGCTGCCGGCTGACGATAATCTTCTCGTTTCGACCGATCGCGTCGTAAATATTGACGATTTCCTGCGCGATTCGCTCGTTCTCGAAATCCCAGTAGTCCGCGACTAATCCGTCGTAATCCGTCCGATGCGACTTATGCCAGCCCCTTGGGATCGACGCCAGGATAAAAAGAATCGCGCTGATGAGGAAAAAGGCGAGAAAAGCGGCGAAACCGATCAAATGATATTTTGACGAATCTGCCGGAAGCGGACGATTTAACGGAATAATCGCCCCGATCGAAACTGAAATGGAGGAAAAACCTAAAAATCGTAACGCTAAATCGCGATATAAATCCGCCGTTCGCTTCGTCTCCGCCTCGTCCGCTCGCGCGATTCCTAACGCCTCGCGCAGCCCGGCTAAACCTTCGCCGTCTGATAAAACGCTCTCCTGATTCATGAAAGGACCTCCATAAATGAACCCAAACCCGCCGCCGAAACCAAAACCGACAACACCGCCGACCCCGCGCCCGGCTGATCAGCGCGGCGGCGGAAAAGACCGCCATATTCCCGAAAAACCCGGAAGCCGTCCGAAGTCTTGATCTAATTATAGTTGAATTGATAACTGGAAAAAACGCCCGAAGGCGATTTGAAATTTAACGGCAGCGCGGAGTTACCCCTGATGTCTACGAAAGTTGCGATTTACGCCCGTTATTCGTCCGCAAATCAAACCGAACAGTCGATCGAAGGACAGATTCGCGACTGCTATTCCTACGCGGAACGGAACGACTTTACCGTCGTCGCTGAATATATCGATCGCGCGATTTCGGGCCTGACCGACGATCGGCCCGATTTCCAGCGCATGATCGAAGATTCGAAAAAACGTGAATTCGATTTTATCCTCGTCTGGAAGCTCGACCGGTTCAGCCGTGATCGCTACGACTCCGCGATCTATAAGCGCGAGCTGAAGAAAAACGGCGTCCGCGTCCTGTCCGTAATGGAAAACGTCGGGCATGGCGATGAATCGATTATCCTTGAATCGATCCTCGAATCGATGGCGGAATTCTATTCCCGCGACCTGTCGAAAAAAGTTAAGCGCGGCCTGCGCGAAACCTGCCTGAAAGGAAATTTCCCCGGCGGCTTCGTCCCGCTCGGTTATCAGGTCGCCGATCGGAAGATCGTACCCGATCCGGAGATCGCCCCGCTGATCCGCCGTGCCTTCGAGCGCTTCGCCGCCGGCGTTCCAACCGGCCGGATCGTCGAAGAACTGAACGCCGCCGGCGTTCGTGGGAACCAGGGCCGCCCGCTAACGTACAGCACCGTCAACAAAATCCTGAAGAATCGTAAGTACATCGGCGAATTCATCCATGGCGAAAACCGGCTTGTCGACGCTTATGAGCCGCTGATCGATCCCGAAACCTTTGAACGCGTTCAAGCGCGTATTTCCGGAAATAAACGCGCTCCGGCGGCCGGCAAAGCCGATGAACCCTATCGGCTTCGCGGAAAAATCTTCTGCGGTTATTGCGGGTCCGCGCTGGTCGGTGAATCCGGACGTGGGAAGCTCGGGGCTGTCTATCATTACTACGCCTGCGCCCAAAAGAAAAAGCACCGTGCATGCCGGAAAATGAACGAGCGGAAAGGCTTCTTAGAGTGGTACGTCGCTGAACAGACGACCGAATACGTCCTGAATCCTGAACGCCTCGACTATATTGCCCGCGGCGTGATTCGTAGCCTGCGCAACGACGATAAAACGAAAGATATCTTTCGAATCCGAAAGAAAATTGACGCGCTGGAATCCGAAATCATATCCTATCTGGATATGCTCCCAACCGCGCCGCCCGCGACGCGTGAACGATTGTTTCAGCGGATTGAAACCCAAACCGCACAAAAGGAAACCGCCGAAACCGAACTCGCGCGCGCCGAGCTTTCCGCGCGAACGCAGCTCAATGAAGAGGATGTAATCAAGTGGATTAAAAATTTTTGCGTCGGCGATCTCCTCGATCCCGAATTTCAGCAGCGGCTCATCGACACCTTTATAAATGCGATCTTCCTGTTCGAAGATAAAATCGTCATCTATTACAACGTAAAAAACGGGAAGCAGGTATCCTACTTCGAAATGATCAGCGATCTGAACGATCCGGACGATGATCTTAATCCGGACGTGCCATCCCATCCATCGCCTCCCGATGACCCGCCGGGTTCGGATTTGCTTCCATCTACTCCGCTGAAAAACCGCGCTGATCTCATATTTCGTGGTTGTGCGCTCTGGGAATACAGATTTGTCAGATTTACAGCTCGCGTATTTCATATTTTTGTTATCTGTCAAAGTCAGAATACAGACAGAATATTAAAGCCGCCCAATGTTGTTTTGGGCGACTTTAATATAATATATCAAACAATCAATGGACAGATAAAGGAAGCCTGACCGGCTTGCCAATCTCCGCTGACAGATCAGCCGCAAAAATAATTTCCTGTGTCTTCATTGCATCGTTTAAATTGACAATCGTCTCTTGATCTTGAAGGATGCAATCGATAAAATGATGAATCTCCTGAGGGAATGGATGATGGGATACATCGCCGCTATCAGGCGTCGTAACCGGAATTTCCATGAAATCCTTTTGTCCTGGAATTTCATCAGGCGAAAAGAGTTTATTATTTAGAAGCGTACCTTTATCGCCAAAAAGATGCAGATTAAATATGTATGGAGAGACAGAATCATAACTGCTTCCGACCTTTCCCATTGTTCCATTGGCAAATTTTAGCAGTACAGCAATCGTTCCGTCAAACTCCAAATCATTGCGCGATTTACTCGAATAGGCTGTCACCTCTATAACGTCGGATTGCATAAACCAGCGAATCGCGTCAATTGCATGACAGCCTCCGGCCAACAATGAACTGCTGCCAACGGATTTTTTCCGCGTCCAGTCATAACATGGATAAGTCTCTGTGACCCGATGAAAATAATCCGTTTCCGCGTAATATAGTCTCCCCAGGAATCTATCCTGGATTTTTTTCGCAGTCTCAAATAGTGGATTCCACCGAAGAACATACCCAACTAATGTCTTAACGCCCGCTTTATCGACAGCTTTTTTCATAGCAAGAGCATCGTCCCAAGACAAAGCGATGGGTTTTTCAATCAGAATATGCTTCCCAGCCTCAGCAGCTTTGATCGTTTGTACTGTGTGAAGATGATTAGGTGTGCAAATACATACAATATCCACCCGAGAATCCTTCAACGCCTGATCATAGTCTGTATAACAATTGACCCCGACGAGCCCATATTCCTTTGCTTTCGCCAATGCTTTATCAGCATTTCTGGAAACAATTGCGACAACCTCCGAATGAGGGTTCATTGAAAAAGCACGTATATGCTCACCTGAAACCCATCCCGTTCCAACAATTAAAACCCCATATTTTTTCATTGTTCCCTCTAAATTATTTTCTATTTAGTAGTGTCTTCAGGACATTCAAACCATGAAGAAAAGTCATTTCTATTTCATAACGAGCTGGCGGAATCAATTCGAGAATAAAATCGCCATGAAACCCTGCTTCGTTCAATGCAGTTATTACAGCGGGATAATTCACATCTCCATCCAACAGATTGGTAAAGCCATGGATATTATCAACACTCATGCGATAATCTTTGCAATGCACCATTTTGATCCGATGTCCTAAAGTGCGAATCCATTGTTCTGGATAACCGAATCGTCGCGCATTGCCAATATCAAAATAAACGCCAAGATTCATTTGACCGGTCTCGTCAATCAAACGATTGATCTCAAGCGGGCTATACAAAAAATTATTCCAAACATTTTCAATCGCCAGGTTGATCCCACCTGCGCCAGCCGCCAGGTCTGCCAGCCGAGATTGCACAAGATCAAAAGTTCTTTCATAATCCATTTCAGAAGTAAGCATGCCAGGAATGACTTGAACCGTTTTTGCTCCGAGAATATTCGCCGCGTCAATCATCCTGCGAATTGCAAAATTGCATTTTTCGTAGACCTTCCTGTCCGGCGAAGTCAATGGATAAATTGAAAAACTGATAATTCCCCCAATGCTGCCGAAAGAAATCCCGCTATCATCCGATATTCTTTTTAATTCATAAAAATCATTGTCGTCAGATTCAATATTCAGCAGCCTGTTATAATACGCGCTGATATCAAGCGTGTCCGTAACGGAAGCGGTCCTGGATTGAGTTAAGCTTCCTGCTGTAAAACAGACTTCTAAAGATTCAAATCCCAATTGCTTCGATCGACTTGCGATATCCAGAATATCCATCGTCATAGGCCAACAAAATTGATTAATTCCTATTTTCATTATATCCACCTTATTTTTGTAATACACCCTGTATCACAGCTACGCCCCAAATAATTCCGCCTTGAACGATTAATTTACCCACCTGACTAATATTCGCCATAGTTAATATAGCAAACAACAACATCAGGAAAAATGTCCCAAATACGCAATTCCAGACCCCGCCGCGGCCTCCCTCTATTGCGTTTCCACTAATCAAAACTGCAGCGAGCGAATTGTTGACATAATCCGCACCTATTGAGAGTGAAGTCGTTCCGATATAACCCGATGCAAGCAATCCGGCAATGACCGCAAAAACGGATGAAAGAATATAAGCTGAAAATTTTACCGCATCGCTGTTGACTCCGCACAAATCAGCGACGAGCGGATTTGAACCAACGGAAAACAGCTTCCTTCCATAGGTCGTCTCATGCAGCAAAACCGAACAGACAATCGCGATTATGATCCAAACGAGGGTCGAATATGGAATCTGCATATAAAAAAAACCGTTCCCAATCGTTTTTAATAATGGAGAAACATTGCCGCTTGGCGACCCTCCAGTATAAACAAGGTAAACGCCTTGAACAATAGACATTGTACATAGCGTCATGATAAATGGCGCAATTTTCAGTTTCAGAACACCAAACCCATTGAGCGTTCCGCAAAAAAAACCAATCAATAAACAAACAAGAACTGCTTCCCAAAAATTTTCATTACTTCCTTTCATGATTGAAACTGCTATAACATTGGTTAGTGTTAATACCGAACCAACCGACAAGTCAATCCCCCCAGTAAGAATTACGAACGCCTGCCCTATCGCGACAATACCAAGTGATGAACTTTGACGTGAAACATTCATTAATTGTGCTATGGTAACGGATCCAGGCCGCAGGAAATTCTGAACAAGAAGCAAAAGACATATCGTAAGGCCAAGAACACAAATTTGAAAGAGGATCGGAGATCTGTCCATAAAAAAATGTATTTTCTGCTTCATTCTTTCCCCTTCTTTCCAGAAAAGAGCGGTTTCGAAATCGAGTAAAGAATCATCGCAAAAACCAGCAGCAATCCCTTGAGGACATACTGATAAAAATGATTTACGCCAATAATATTCATCATATTTGAGAGCATCCCAATGAGAAATGCGCCTGCAATTGTTCCTGAAATCCCGCCATATCCGCCTGAAAGCGCCGTGCCCCCAATCGCGGCAGCCGTAATAGAGTCCAAACCAAAAGATGTCCCGATTAAGGGATCGCCAATTCGCATTCGACAGGCAAGAATCAATCCAGTTATCGCGGCCGTAATTGAAGAAATAATAAATGCAATGACGCTTGTTTTCTTCACATTGACGCCCATCGCCGAAGAAATATCACGATCTTTTCCAATCGCATAAACCCAAGGCCCAAACTTTGTCGCGGACATGGTCAATTGCAAAATAATGAAACACAGGCTCAGGATTAAAAGCGGAACTGAGAGAAAACCGCACTGCATCATAATCAAAGCCGCAAAAAATTTTGGGATTTTCCCGCCTGCGACTGGCATCACAAACTGCGCCACGCCATTCAGCATAATCATCATGCTTAATGAAGCAATCATCGGCGGAACTCGAAGGTAATTAACACTGACTCCGATAAAAGCCCCTGTAAGCATTGCGGCCATAAAAGCGATCAGAAGCGCAGGAAGAACCATTATGGCAGATTCACTTTTCATAAGCGTCGCCAGGATACAAGCCGTCAGGCTGATAACGCTGCCAACAGAAAGATCAATTCCCCCCGAAATCATAACAATTGTCTGGCCAAGGCTGACAATTGCCAAAGGTATACATTGAATCAAAATGTTGCTGATATTTCCGATTTTACGATACGAGGGAGATAAAATCGAGAGCGTCAGGAAAAGAACCAATACAATTGCATAAACCAGAAATACATTTTTCCGCTCTGAAGAAAGTTTTAGAGAGATTTTCCTTTTATCCATAGGAGTCATTTCCATAAGAAAATCCACTTGCAGCTATCATAATATTCTCTTCCGTAGCGTTTCCCCGTGAGTACTCAGCTGTAATTTTCTTCTCACAGAACACATAGATCCGATCGCTGAGACCAATCAATTCCATCATATCGCTTGTCAAAAGCAAAATCGCGACGCCATTTTTTGTCAGTTGATGAAGCGTCTGATAAATTGACATCCTGGCGCCAACGTCAACGCCTTTCGTGGGTTCATCAATAATTAACACGTTAGGCTCAACCATCAGCCATCGCATCAGCATTACTTTTTGCTGATTCCCGCCCGAAAGAGCTCCAACTCGTGTTTCCAGAGAGGGGGTCTTAACTTGAATTAATTTCGCGAGATTCACGACCGTTTCTAACTCCTTCTTTCGAAGAATAAGCCCAAAAAACGAACAGATTTTATCTAAGGAAGCTAACGAGCTGTTTTCCCTGACAGATTGATGTAAAACCAACCCTGCGCCACGCCGATCGTCAGGAAGGAACCCCAATCCGCCCCGAATATGTTCCTGAATATTTCCAGACGGCATCTGGTTTCCCATCACCCAAATCTTCCCATCAAGAAACTTCTCAACCCCAAAAATAGCATGGAGGATCTCCCGTTGCCCTTGATCGTTTAATCCGCCAATCCCAACGATCTCGCCTGCGCAAAGATGCAAATGGACCGGATTTCCTCCCTGTTCAAGCTTCAGGTTCTCTACCTTGAGAACAATATCTCCCGGGCTAACATCGCTCCGATCCGGATAAATATGATCCAATGTTCTCCCCACCATTTTTGAAATCATTTGCTCTTTTGAAACGGTCTTAGCGTCAAAACTACCGATATTTTTACCGTCTTTAAGAATCGTGATCCGATCGGCAATTTGTTTGATTTCGTCTAATCGATGAGAAATATAGATAATACAGGCTTTATTTTCTTTCAACATCGTCAGAATTTCAAACAGATGTTGAGCCTGTGCTTCGCTCAAAGCCGCCGTTGGCTCGTCGAGAATGATGATTTCGGGATTATCCATTAACGCTCGTATAACCTCAACGACTTGCCTTTCCGCTGACGATAAAGCCCCAACCTTCTGATCGGGATCAAGCGTATAGCCGAATCGCTTGTTTATTTCATAAATCCTCCGCCGCATCATCGCCTTGTTCAGAGCGATACCTCGACTCGTTATCTCGCGAGAAAGAAAAACGTTCTCATAAACCGTAAGGTTTGTCAAAAGATTAGCTTCCTGATGAACAAAACTGATTCCTGCCGCCGCGGCATCGCGAGGACTATTGAAGGTAACGCTAACCCCGGCAATTCGGACGATTCCTGAGTCCGGCGTTTGATTACCTCCGAGGATATTCATCAACGTACTTTTTCCCGCTCCGTTCTCACCAATAAGAGCATGGATCTCGCCTTTGCGACAGAAAAAACTTACGTCCTCTAAAGCCGTAACACCAGGGAAAGTCTTCGAAATATGGAGCATCTCAAGAAAGTCTGTTTTCGTTTCCATGGCTTCTTAATTTACGGGAGGGAACGATCCATTTGAAAATGACCGCTCCCTCAGAACATCCCTTCTTATTTTTTCAACCCCTGGGTTCCATCGTTCCCATTTCCATAAAGAGCTTCGATATCCTTTTCCGGCATCCTGGTATTCGCCCAGAAGCTATCCGATAAGTCTTCACGAACGAACTGATCCAACGTTTCCTTAGTAATAACTGGAATATCGACAATGATGTCTTCTTTTTCTCCTACGCCGTCTAAGATGTTCAACCCGACTTCGGCGCCTGCGGCGAACAACCACGTCGGCATTGAGGTAGCTATGGATGTAAACCCATTTCCTTCGTTAAGTTTCCACAATTTTAAGAAGCCATTATTGTCCTCGCCGGTCATCGGGACCAGGCTTCGTCCCGCAGCCTGAAACGCCTCGATCGCGCCGCGCGTCATATCTCCGCCGCAGGACCAAACACCGTCGATTTCTGGAAATGCGGACAGAAGGTTTTCCGTTGCGACCTTTCCCTTCGCGTAATCCCAATCCGCATATTCCTCGCCCAAAACTTTAATATCGGGGTATTGATCTAAAACTTCCTGAACGCCAGCCCGTCGGTTTACAGCAACGGTTAAACCAGCCATACCATTCAGAATAATAATATTCCCTTTGCCATTCAGTTCCTTTGCCAGCCATTCCATCCCGGTTCGGCCAAAATCCTCATCCTTAGCTAGTACGGACGCATGGTATTTATCTGTTCCGACAGGAGAAGCGCAGGTTACAACAACGACGCCTTTATCATATGCCTCTTCTATAATCGGAGCGACAGCGTCAGGAGAAATCGGCTGCAAAAGCAAAAGATCGATATCCTTACTCAACAAGTCCTGAATATCTGAAATTTGCTTGTTTGTGTCATTGTTTGCATCCGTTATAAAGTAATCTGATACACGATCGCTATTCTTCAAATAAGACTCGAGCTCGTTCACACATTGGACGCCCCATGAATTCCCGACCCAAACGTTTGAGAAACCAACCTTGTAGGTTTTTTTATCCGGCTGACCAGCCGCAAGGGGGGCCGTCTTCACTTCGACTGTTGCCGTTTCAGATTCCTGAGGTTTACTGCGATTGCAGGCGGCCGCGCTTATCGCCAAAAGAACAGCGAGCGCAAAAAAAGATATGCGTATAAAGTTTTTCTTCATATTGTCCTCCCAACTTTTTTGAAAACCTTTTTCCATCAGTTTAAAAAATTTTATCCCACGTTTTTGCCAAAAACAATGGCATAAAGGCGCAATTCATTGACAAATTCGGTCTTTTCGGATATCATGACACCGAGAGATGATTATGACAACCGGGTTTAATTGGGAATATGATTTCGAGCCTGGGTTTCCGCTTCATATTTTCTCCTTTGTCGTAAAAGGGAACCGGGATCGAATGCATTGGCATCTATACTTCGAGATTGGTCTTTGTACCAAAGGCTCAGGGCAATTTATCTACATGAATAAAGTTTATCCTGTTAAACCAGGAGATTTATTTATCTCGAATAATTTCGAAAATCATGTCGCGATTTCTGATGGAGAAAATTCAACGGAATATCTTTTCTTGATTTTCCTGCCAACTTTCATTTCAAACCCACAAGACTGCGGATTTAATCTTGATTACATCTCTCTTTTTAAGTACAACCCGCTGACTTTCCAAAATAAAATCGACGCAAATCTGCCGATTGCCAGCGAACTATCCGGACTGATTCATGAAATGTACCGCATTTCAAAAGAAAACGAAACCTATAGAAAGTTAGCGATGGATATAAAACTCAGGGAGATTCTTCTAAAGCTAACGATTCATTACAATGATTCTACAACTGCAAACGACAGTAAAGACGAAAGTATCCCGCCAAAAATTCAGCAGGCAATTCACTATATTAATACCCATTTCAGCGAAAAAATTACCGTCAACAAAATGGCGAAGCTATTATCCATGAACCCGTCCTATTTTCGCCATTATTTCAAAAAGCACACGCAAATAACGTTCAAAACCTATCTGACGCATCTGAGAATTTCGCAAGCGCGGAAATTGATGCTGGCAACCGAAACGCCCATAGTTAATATCATCAAAGAAGTAGGGTTTTCTAATATGAACCAATTTTATATCGTGTTTCGAAAACTCTCGAATATGTCGCCGAAAGAATTCAGGGCTAAATTTCAACAGGTCGCATAATTCAATTAAGCTCCGCAAAAAAAGAAATCGACTATAGCCATTATCATCTTTCTAAAAGAGAAAAACCAAAAACGAAGGGGTTGGGGTGAGATACCCCGAAAACGGTCGTCCGAAAAAATCCAGCGAGTCGCCACGGGGCTACAGGGATTTTCGACTGCATTGCATTTGTCATACTGATCTTATCGCCTCTTTCCGTACCGTTAGCTCACGTATCCTAAAAAGTCTTTAACATGATCCGATAACGGAATCTTCCGGCTCCAGGCAAGCGTTACGTCCCGGACAGGAAATTTTTCAATAACAGGGATCTTGTAGACCTTTCCTGATTCAAGATCATCCTGTATAAAATTCTCCGTTACCAGGCCAATCCCAAAATTCGCTTCAACCATTTGCGCTATCAGCTTCGTATCCTGAATCTCATGAATCGGCGCGGCAACTAAACCATACTCAGCCAAAAACAAATCCATCCGTTTTCGCGTTAAACTGCTTCGCGGGAGTGTCAACAACGGATAATAATTTATCAGTTCATAAATCGAATGCGATCCTGTTTCGACCAGATAGCGGCACTTTTCACCAGTAATGAAACATTCCGAAATGGAGAATAGCTTTTTTGAAACGATGAACTCATGTACAACTTGCTGGGTCATAATTCCAATATCCAACCGGTTCTCAATCAATTCGCTGGCGATCAGCTCTGACGACAGCATTTCAATCCGAAATCGGGCGAACGGCGCGTCTTGATAATACGTTTTCAACCGAGGAAGCAGATAAGATTCAAAAACGTCGCGGCCAACGCCAATCCGAAGTTCTGAAACTTTATCCTGCTTTATCTCGGCGATTTTGTTCTGCGTCTCGCTAAGAATAGAAAATATTTCTTTTATACCGATAAAGAGCAGCTTCCCCTCAATTGTCAGCGAAACGCCCTTATTCGTGCGCTCAAACAATTTACAGCCCATCCGGGTCTCCAACTGCGAAATTGCCTTACTCAGCGCAGGCTGCGAAATATATAACGCTTTTGCGGCCTTCGTTATATTCCCAATTAATGCCGTTTGGTAAAAGTAGTTATAGTATTGAAATAAAATCATCGTATGATCCGCCTGCCATAACTTGAAATTATGACAACAATTCCATATTGCTATTTTACAATACATATCGCCCGTCATATACTGATTTCAGAATAAATTGTCCCGGCGCAGTTCGCTGATCAAAAGCCCATCATATCAGTATTCCACATAATATTATCGGCAGTTATTATCATACCCATTTTTTCAACCTAACCACCCATCTATAAAGCACAATTCTGTGTTTTAGTAACAAAAGGAGAAAGAGAAATGAAGAAAATAATATCCGTCGTACTCATAATCGTTTTTTGCGCATGTATTTTCGGGAGCGCAACCGCAGATGATTCAATCGCTAAAGGCGGCGTTTGGGGAATTTTAGTTCCAAATATATCGAGGAATACTTATTACGCATCCTGTATCAGCGGGGTAACAAAGGCAATCGAAGAATTAGATCCAACCGCAACATATATTATTGCGGAATGCGACAACGATTCCACGAAACAACTCGACCAGATGGCCGACATGATTCAGCAAAATGTAAAAGCAATCATCGCGATCCCCTGGGGATCGAGCGGATTAATCTCCGGCGTTACGGAAGCGAAAGACGCCGGAATACCCGTTTTTCTGGTTGATACACCGCTAAATGACCTGAAAAATGTAACGTCGACAATCGTTTCTGATAACTTCAGCGCGGGCGTAATCGCTGGTGAAGGCCTGACCGAAGAACTTCCCGACGGCGGAAAAATTGTCACGCTCATGACAACCGGAAGCGAAGCAATCAATCAGCGCGCAGCTGGGATGCATTCAATCATCGACGACACCAAAATTGAAGTTGCGCAGGATCTCGTTCTAAATACCGGAACTGTCGAAGAAGCCATGACGCAAGTTGAAAATGCAATTCTTGCGATCCCTGACCTGAAAGGAATCTTCACGACCGGAGACGTTTTCGCTGACGCCGCCGTTTCAGCGCTGAAAGCGAACGGAGTCAAAAAGGGCGAAATCGTTATCGTATCCGTGGACGGGAATGCGAAGGGATGCGAGCTGATCGAAGATGGCTGGGTTTACAGCACGTCAGCCCAGCAAACCGTAAAAATGGGGTACGACTCCGTCGTCAACGCGTTAGCGTTCTTAGATGGGGAGAAGATTGAAGACTATATTGAATTGCCTTGTTTAAAGATTACAAAAGAAGTGCTTGAAGCGGGAGAGTACGAACCATTTTAGGTTTTTCCTATAAGCCTTGATAATTTGCCTGTGGATTATCTACTTCTTTGATCCGCAGGCAAATTCAGTTCGATTCCAATTATTGAGGGTGAGGCAGGGATACGAAATATGGAATTCAATTCTGAAGAAAAAATCCTGACGGTCAGGAATCTATCGAAAAGCTTTCCCGGCGTCCGTGCTTTAAATAAAGTCAGATTGGAAATTCGAAAAGGCGAAATTCACGCTTTAGTGGGCGAAAACGGAGCTGGAAAATCAACCTTAATTAAATGTCTGGCAGGAATTTATCAGCGAGATGAAGGCGAAGTTTTCTTTGAGGGAAAGAAAACGGAACTTTCCAGTTTTGAAGAAGCGAAAGCTCTGGGAATTGCGGTTATACATCAGGAACTTTCGATCGTCCCCCATATGACAGTTGCCGAAAATATTTTTCTGGGAAGATTCCCTCTAAAAAAAAATAGCTTTCTGATCGACGAAAACGAAATGATCAATAAGGCATCCGCCTTATTAAAACGGTTTGACCTGAATTATGTTCAGCCAGGTAAACGAGTTCGGACTCTAAGCGTCGGACAGCAGCAAATGGTTGAAATCTGCAGGGCGCTCGCATTAAACGCAAAGCTATTGATCATGGACGAACCCACAGCTTCTCTTGCAAGCAAAGAAACCGAGCTTCTTTTGAAAATCATGCGAAATCTAAAAGAAAAGGGCGTATCTATTCTTTTCGTTTCACATAAATTAGAAGAAATTTATCGAGTCTGCGATCGGATTACCGTTTTTCGTGACGGCGAATTCATCGGGACAAAGAGAACCGGCGATCTTCCATATAACGAATTAATTACCATGATGGTCGGACGTGAAATAACCGAAATCTACCCAAAAAGAAAAAATAAATCCGGCGACGTCATCTTCCAAGTGAAAAATATCAACGCTGCTGCGGTCCATGGCGTCAGTTTCGATCTCAGAAAAGGTGAAATCTTAGGGTTCTACGGACTCGTAGGTTCCGGAAGGTCCGAAACGATCCGGGCGCTTCTCGGAATCGACAGAAACAAGAAAGAAGCGGTTCGACTGAATAACGAAACAATTCAGTTGAATTCGCCCGTCGACGCTATTCGGCATGGGATCGTATTAGCGCCTGAAGACAGAAAAAAAGAAGGACTAATTCTTAAACAATCGGTTGAGTTCAATATCACAATCACCATCCTGAAGAAAATTATTAATGGAATTCGATTCAGGAAGACGACAAATGACCAAATCGTATCCGATATCTGCGCCCGGCTTCGAGTTAAAACGCCGTCGATTCAGGAAAAAACGCGGCTGCTCTCCGGCGGGAATCAGCAGAAAGTCGTTTTAGCAAAATGGATGGTTACAGATCCGAAAATCCTGATCCTGGACGAGCCGACGCGAGGAATCGATATCGGCGCCAAACACGAAATTTACAACCTGATGTTCGATATTGCGAATAACGGCGTCAGCATCATTTTTATATCGTCGGAGATGGGCGAAATCTTAAACTTGCCCGACCGTGTAAATATCATGCGGGGCGGAAGATTGGTCGGATCGCTCGAAAAAGAAAATATTACAGATAAAAATATCATGAAAATGGCAATCGGAGGAATTGGAAATGATTAAAAACGTTTTGAATCCACAAAAGAAAACCAGTTCCTTTAACGACAATAAAGCGATTCTGATCGGTTTGGTCGTCATCATGATCATCGTTACCATCATACAACCTAATTTTCTCTCAACGAAAAATATCCTTAATATTCTTCGCTCGATCGCGACAACAGGAATCATCGCTTTCGGAATGACGCTGGCGATCATCATTATGGGAATCGATCTTTCGCAAGGTTCCATTATCGGCCTGTCCGCTTGTTTTTGTGCTTGGCTTATCGGGCCCGACGCGTTAGGACTCCCAGCCGGGGTTGGGATTCTTGGAGGTATAACGATAGGCTGCATAACCGGTGCGTTTAACGGATTCTTCCTGTCGAGAACCTCCCTCCCGCCATTCGTCGTAACGCTCGCCTCGCAATTAATCGCGCGTGGTTTTTGTTACGTGGTCACAAAGGGAAACATGATTTACACGAAATCAGAATTCGGAGAATATGGGAACGGATATCTATTTGATCTGATCCCATTGCCAGTCGTATACCTCATCCTGATTTTCATCGTCATGTACATCCTGTTGGCGAAAACGCGATTCGGAAGAAACGTTTACGCTTATGGTGGAAATATGGAAGCCGCACGGTTTTCAGGAATCAATATCAAACAAACGATATGGTGGGTATATCTGATTTCCGGAATCCTTTCTGGAATTGTCGGTGTTATTATCTGCTCCAGGATTGGACAAGGCTCGCCCGCTACCGGTGTATCCATGGAATTCGACGGTGTCGCCGCCTGTTACCTTGGGGGAATCAGCTATTTAGGCGGTGAAGGCAGAATGGAAAGTACGCTATTGGGCGCTGTCTTATTAGGCGTTGTCGCCAATGCCATGACGATGCTCTTAGTTCCGTGGTACGTTCAAAATATTGTTAAAGGTGGAATTATTCTTGGCGCGGTCTACTTAGACTGCTACCGGAAACAAAAAGAAAATGAGGTTAAAATTTTGGCGTAAGCTTGTTATTGCGCCATTTTTAAAAAAATTATCCATAGGAGAAATGATGAAACTCACACCTTATAAAGACCTTCTTGCCTACGCGGTTCAGCATAAAATCACAATCGGAGCCTTCAATTCCTTTAATCTGGAATCCCTTCAAGCAGTCGTCAGCGCCGCAAATAAAATGGACTGTCCGCTGATCGTCCAAACGTATCATGAACATTTCAAATACGCAGGCGCTGATTACATGGCGGCGATCGCAAACGTCGCTGCGAAGAATTCAAAAGTGCGTCTTGCTTTAGGGCTCGATCACGGACAATCTTTCGAACAGGCAAAACACTGCATTGAAGCTGGTTATTCAGGCGTCATGATCGATCTTTCCAGCCAGGATATCGAGCGGAATATCTTCGAAACAAAAAAAGTCGTCGAATTCGCGCATCAGAATGGTGTTTCCGTTGAAGCCGAATTAGGGACGATTATGACGGGAGACTGCACGGCTGCGGAAATCGCGACCGGGAATACGGATCCGGAGATTGCCCGCCGTTTTGTTGAAGAAACGGGAGTTGATTGTCTGGCGGTATCGGTCGGAACCGCGCATGGGCTTTATAAATTCAAGCCGAAAATAAACTTCCCGCTTGTTGAAGAACTCGTTAAAAATACAGGCTGTCCAATTGTCGTTCACGGGGGTTCCGGGACGCCTGATGAAGACGTAAAACGCATGGTCAAGCTCGGAATCGCGAAGCTGAACGTTGGAACGGATTTCTTTATCGCCTATAACAAAGCAATGTATGACGTAATGACCGAGAAGGGGCCGAAATGTGATGTGATTGAAGTGATGCGCGCCGCACGGGCGGCCGTTGAAAAGGTAGCGATTGAGAAACTGAAACTCCTGACCGCGTACCGAATCTAATCGCCTGATTTCAGGAGAAAACATGAAATATATTGGACTTGACATAGGTACATCGAGCTGCAAAGCTTCGATCATTGACGAATGCGGAACCGTGAGCATGAGTGCGAGTCGGGAATACACGCTCACACATCCAGCGCCAGGCTTTGTAGAAATAGACCCTGAGCTTGTCTGGAAGTCGGTATGCGACATTCTCCGTGAAATCGCTCCGGCGTCAAAAGATACAGTCTCAATCGCAGTTTCCTCGATTGGCGAAACGATGGTTTTACTGGATAAGTTCGACCGTCCGATCGTTAACGGGATCGTTTACCTTGATAACCGATGCCAGTCCGAGATAGCAGATATCATGACAAAAATCGGAGAACGGGAGCTCTTCGAAATCACGTTAGTTCCCATGAACCAGATGTTCTCGCTTTCAAAGCTCCTCTGGTACAGGAAACATATGCCGAAAGTCCTTGAACATATCTCAAAAATCTGCCTGTTCGGCGATTTCATCTCGTATAAACTTTGCGGCGAAACGGCGACCGATCCGGCAACCGCGTCAAGAACCATGTTTTTTGACGCGGTTCGGTTAGACTGGTCCGACAGGATCGCTTCGCTTTTCCAGGTTCCTGTTGAAAAAATCCCCAAAATAGTTCCCTCCGGGACCTGCCTGGGGAAACTTTTACCGAGCGTCGCAAAGGAAACGGGGCTTTCCGAAGAGTTGCGTGTTCTCTGCGGCGCGCATGATCAGGCCGTTGCGACGCTCGGATCAGGGTCGATCCGGGAAGGAATGATGACGCTTGGCGAAGGAACGTCGGAAAGCCTGAACCTGATTCTTCACCGCGAAAAAATCAATTTGGCAACGTTCCAAAAGGGAATCGCTTTTGAGCCGTTTGTCGACAAAGATTTATATATCATGACCATCGGGCATAACGCGCACGGAATTTGTGTCCAATGGTTCAACGAACTATTCAAAACAGATTCGACCCATAACGAACCATCATACGACTGTCCTGACGATTTATTCTTTCTTCCATTCCTCGCGAAGACAAGCGTCTCAGAGCCCACCAATATTTCGCCTGCCTGTTTTATCGGATTAGGATTGACAACGAACCAATCCAAACTATACAGCGCGATCCTTGAAGGGCTCAGTTTTGAATCCCGGGTTTTATTGAATACGCTTCAGAATTTTGGCGGAATCATTCATGAAGTCCGTGCGACCGGAGGCGGATCCAGATCAGATACGCTGATGAAACTAAAGGCGGATATCCTGAATCAGGCGATAACAACGCAGCGATATAAAAACGCGGGTATCCTCGGCTTGTGCATGATCGAGGCAATTTCCAGCGGCGAATACAGCTCTTACGCTGAAGCCGCGACAAACATGATTCAGACCAGCAAAACGTTTCTTCCGGATCGTTCGTACGATCAAAAATTCGAACGCTATCGTGAAATTCGAACTGCGATCAGTAATTTATTCCGAGCGTGATATTTCGCGTGTATGGTTCGACGGGGGCATGTCTTTTTAGCCGATACTTCCGTCGGAAAAGGCTTATTGTCTGAATATTCGTAATACCTGAGTTTCTCATTTGAGTACCCTGAAGAAAGGGAACTCAAAACTGAAGCTACATATTCAGGTATCAGTAAACGCCAATGCGGCGGGATCGAGAATGATCCCGCCGCTTCTTACGTCAACAAATTCGATATGCGCTTTTTATTCTATCTGATTTATCCCGGGATTATCGCGTTGCATCAATGCCCGGATTTCGTCTGACGACGGCATTGCAACCGAAGTCCCGATTTTCTGGACAGATAACGCAGCCGCAGCGTTCGCAAATTTTACAGCTTCCATCAAAGAATCATCTTGAGAGAGCGAAGCCGCCAAAGCGCCGACGAAAGCGTCGCCAGCGCCCGTCGTGTCTGACGCGTTCACGCTGTAAGGGAAAAAGTGCGTCGCTGTCTCTGCCGTATAATAAATCGCGCCTTTTCCGCCCAGAGTAATAACAACATTACAGATATTCTTTTCAAATAAAATCCTGGCGGCTTCTACGGCCCCTGCGACAGAATTAACAGATACACCCGTCAACAATCCAGCTTCAATCTCATTCGGACAAATTAGAAACAATCCGTCAAGATAAGAATCTTCCAAAAATTGATAGGGAGCTGGATTGTAAATTATTTTTTTGCCCATACTTTTGCAAATATGGATAACCTGTTTCAATGCCGATACATTTATTTCGGATTGCAGGACCACAATATCGGCCATCTCTAAAGCAGGGACCATACCGGTAACCTCGTCAGCAGAGATCGTATCGCAAGCGCCCGGGAATACGGCGATCAGATTTTGACTGGTCCGATCGTCGACAATTATTAAGGCCGTCCCAGACGGTTCTGTTTCAGAAATGATCAAACGATCGGTAAAGATATGATTTTCCGCCAGATAATCAATCGCCAGGCGACCAAACGGATCATTGCCGATTTTCGAAATAAAATCTACCTCTGCGCCAGCCTTTTTCGCCGCAATACACTGATTAAAGCCTTTTCCGCCAGGCCCGACTTTGAAATATCGGCCTTTTACCGTTTCCCCAGGCTCAGGCAAATGCGGCGCGCGTCCCATTAAATCGGCCACATAACTCCCCACAACGAGGACTTTTTTACGCATAGCGGCCGCCTAATTAAATTTAGACAACTTCATCTTATTAACAAGGTATGCAACCAATTCCGCATGAACGTAATCAGGAAGATCAAAAGGATTCCCTGCCGCGCCATATTCATTACAGTACTTAGAAATCGTATCGTAATATAGCTGGAAAAACTCCGTTCCAACGTTGAATTTATTGATCCCATTTTTGAACGCCATATTTAATTGATCCTCCGGGATACCGCTTCCGCCGTGCAAAACCAAATACGTATCCGTCGCATGATTAATTTCAATCAAACGGTCGATATCCAGCTTCGGCGTCGACTTATAAACTCCATGCGCGCTGCCAATCGCAATCGCTAACGAGGTGATCCCTGTTTCATCGCTGAATTGCGCCGCAGTAGCAGCTTTCGTATACAGGTCGGAATTTCCCTCGTCAGAATGACTCGCAAATCCAACATACCCCAGCTCAGCCTCAACGTCAACGCCGAAAATTTCAGCTATCTCGACGACTTTTTTGGAATTTCTTATATTCTCCTCGATCGAAACGGTCGTTCCATCATACATGACCGACGTAAAGCCAGCTTTAATGGCTTCAAAAATATAATTAACGTCGCTGGAATGATCTAAATGCAGCGCCAGCGGAACGGTATACCGTTCCGCAATACCTTCGAACATCCCGACAAAAGCCCGTAAGTTCGAGACATGGTTCTTAATGCAATGTTCAGGATAAAGCATCACGATCGCAGGCGTATTCGCAATCTCCGCGGCGTGACATACGGCATAAACCGTATTGTAGTCAATACAATTAAAACCGATAACAGAAGTATTCGCTTCGTCCGCCATTTTTAACAACGTGCTTACTCTCTCTATTGCCATAATTCCTCCGGTTATATTTTTATTTATTTTTACTAAGATAAGACATCTTTTAACCCGCCAAAAATATAGGTTACCGATATAGCCCCCGGGTCCGGATATCCGATCGCGTCCAAACGAAAATTCTTCGCCCGTCCCCTTTTAGGTATCATTTCAACCGTAGCCTGCGCCCCCTGGAGAGAGGCCTTATACGCCCGTTCAAAGCATTCGCGCCGCGAACAGCCTTGAACCACTGCTTCCTGAAAAGCCCTGGAAGCGGGAATCAGCGCGTCAATCATCGTCTTGTCGCCTGATTGCGCTTTGCCCCTTTTCATGATCGAATCCGTTCCGCTCCGAAAAACCAGCGACATTTCGGATAACGTGATTTCTTTTTCATTTTGGAACTGAACTTTAGCGCCGCTGATAAAAAAACTTCCAAACAAGACCCCCGACGCTCCGCCCATTTTTTTCAGCAATTCCATCCCGGTCATGTAGAACAAATCCGGGACTGCTGTAAATGACTTTATATTGAGCAAGTCATAAACCGCTGAAAAGCCCCTTTTCATACCGGTTCCGTGATCGCCGTCGCCAATAATTGAATCAATTTCAGTTAAAACCGGCTCAGCTTCAACGATCAATTCACTTACCCGAATTAACGCTTTTTGGATTTCGCCTGCAGCTATCATTAACATCCTCTATCAAACCGTAAAATTATAGCCTTGAACCGGTTTAAGGAACCCTTTAATTCGATCATCAACGAATAAAAAAGAAATATTACAGCCCTTTCTATCAAACGTATCGAAAATATGACTGACCGTAATTCCGCCGCAATTAAGCTGGTTTCTTTCTAACGCGTTATAAACAGAACGAACTATCAGGTTTCCCTCCAACGAACTTAGCTGCCGAAAACGATTGACGCATACGTAACAGCCTGAACCGGCATTCCGATACTTAGCCGGGACATCCTCAAGAACCATACGGATCGCCGTATTTACAAATCCGTCGACAGTTGACATCTTTTCGGAGTAAGGAGCTTTCTCGCCGGAAAACCCCTCGCCATAAAACACATCTTCATGATCGTCAGATATCGTTACCGTAATTGAATGAAGACGATCGTTCACGTCCGAAAGCATCCTGTAAATATCGTTCAATGAAAAGCCGCTTTTCGCCATTTCCGCCGCAATTTTGATCAGGAAAACAATCCCGCACAGACCGCCCCGTTCCGATCGCGGCTCGCCTCTTGCGCTCAGAATATCATCAGAACAATAAATAGCTTTCGCGGCAATACCTTCATCGTTCAGCAACTCGGCAGCCATATCATTATTCAGAAAATCGCCAGTGAAATTATTGGCTAATAAAAGAATACCTTGTCCGCTCGATACAATTTTGCCTAATTCAAAGATGGAAAAAGCCGCAGGCGCGCAATTAAACTCGCCGTGCGCCATTCCGTCAGCTAAGCCGGGTCCGACGAATTCAGAGAATAACGGGCCTGCGCTGGCGCCCCCGCTCACGATTATTTTTACCCGATTCTCCAGTTCAACGTTTCGACAAAGCAAGTAGCTGCTATTCTCAGCCCAGGCTTTGAACGATCCCTTCTGGAGCAAACACAGGCTTTCCAAATTCTCTCGAAGTATCGAATCCCTGTTATTGCAGACTATTTTATCTGATTCCATATGCCCATCTTTCACTTCGCTCTGACGGCAGCCTTTCGGTCCCGCTGCATCTTATCAAACAAAACAGCGACAAGAATAATTACGCCCGTTATAACCTTCTGCCAATAAGAGGATATCTGGAGCAGATTCATCCCGTTATTAATGATAGCGATAATCGCCGCGCCTATGACCGCCCTGGCTACCGATCCTTTTCCGCCCGAAAGCGAAGTTCCGCCCAATACGGTCGCAGCAATCGCGTACATTTCATACCCCTCGGCTGAACCCGGCTGTCCGTTATTCAGCTTTGACGCAATACAGACGCCGCCCAAAGCGGCAAGTATTGAAGAAATCATGTAGGCCAAAACCTTAATCTTCTTCACGTTTACGCCGGATAAAAAAGCAACGGACTCGTTACTCCCCACGGCATATACATGCCGGCCGAAAACGGTGATCGTCAACAGCAAATGCATCAGGATCACAACCACAACCATAAAGATCGCGATATTCGGAAGAATCCCTAAAGGGAACTGCTCAGTTTCAATAATCCGCCCCGCGCCAATCCAGGAAAAATGATTGCTCAATCCATAAACCGGCTGACCATTCGTTACAACATACGCAAGACCGCGGGCAATATTCATCATAGCCAGAGTCGCAATCATGGGAACAACTTTTAAATAACCGACCATAATCCCATTAAACAGTCCGCAGATTGCGCCGATAAAAATTGCGCTCAGAACCTGGATCAGCAGCCCTTCGACAACGGAAATATCAGGAAAAAGCTTCGCGATAAATGTTGAAAAAATACCTGCGAACGCTGCGACGGATCCAACGCTGATATCAATTCCTCCTGTAATGATCACGAACGTAATTCCAGCCGCAATAATTACGTTAATTGACATTTGAGAAGTTATATTGATCAAATTATTGGGCTTGAGGAAAGTTTTATTCGAAAAACCGAAGAAAATAATCAGCAGGAATAAAACGATCAGCACGGCATTGTTGCTGATGAAATTTGAGATTTGATTCGTGTTCCGTTTCATCTTTTCCCTATATACGCTTTTCTATTTCATTTTCGACGATATAATCTTCTTTTAATCAAAACTCGCAAGCTCGATTATTTTCAGTTCGGTTGCGCTTGAGCCGTCCAATTCCCCTCTTATTCGTCCTTCCCGCATGACCAGAATCCGATCCGCAACGCCTAAAATCTCCGGCATTTCAGAAGAGACCATGAGAATACCGCCGCCGTTCGAAACAAAAGCATTCATAATTTTGTAAAACTCCGCTTTCGCATTAACGTCAATCCCGCGAGTAGGCTCGTCTAATAATAAGATCTCGGAATTCGCCGCCAGCCACCGGGATAAAATGACCTTTTGCTGATTTCCTCCAGATAGATTCCGTATGATCGAAGATACGCCGGGCGTTTTAATGCTTATTTTATTTATATACTCCTTCGTGACCTCCGTTTCCCACTTTGAATCAACAATTCCAGCTTTATTTTTATGATGACTCAGGCTCGGGAGAACCAAATTCGCCAGCACGGACTGATCCAGCATCAATCCCGTACGCCTCCGGTCCTCCGTAACTAAACCGATCTTATAGTCATTCGCTTCCCTCGGGTTATTCAGGGTAACTTCCTTGCCGCGAATAAAAATTTTCCCTTTATCAGGCTTCTTTACACCAAAGATACATTCAAGCACATCCGTCCGTTTTGAGCCAACCAAACCGGATATCCCCAGGATTTCGCCTTCGTATAATGTAAAAGATATGTTTTCAAAAACGCCGTAAATTGTTAAATCCTCGACGCGCAGCATTTCCTTTTTTCGAAGGTGTAAAGTCTTATCATAGTAGCTCGTAATTGTCCGCCCGATCATGTTAGCGACAACTTCTTTTTCGTTTGTATCGCGAATGTTTGAAGTTCGAATCAGGCAACCGTCCCGAAGAATTGTTACACGGTCGCATATTTCAAAAATTTCCTTCATCCGGTGAGATATGTAGATGATCGTGATGCCTTCTTGTTTCAGCTGCTGAATGATTTTAAATAAAACCTTGATCTCAGCTTCCGACAAAGATGAAGTCGGTTCATCCATGATGATGATTTTTGATTTACGGTTTATCACCTTCGCGATTTCAATGATCTGCTGCTCAGAGGCTGTCAACTCATCAGAGACTCTCCTGACGTCGATTCTTACGCCCATTTTTTCAAGAATGTTCTCAGATAACCGTTCCATAAGTTTACGATCCAGGAACGGCATGAAGCCTTTCATTCTTATTTCTTCGCCAAGATAAATATTCTCCGCGACCGTAAGATCTTTAGCAATGTTCAACTCCTGATGAATGATTGAGATCCCTTTTTCTAAAGCTTCCCGCGGCCGCTTAAACGCCGCCTCTTCGTTATCTAACGTTATGACGCCGGAGTCAGGAATATAAACGCCCGAGATAATTTTCATCAAAGTAGATTTCCCCGCCCCGTTTTCGCCTACGATCGCGTGAACCTCCCCTTTGTAAAAATCGATCGACACATGATTCAGCGCTTTTACGCCGGGAAAAGCCTTGGAAATATTTGACAGGGATAGAATAGGCTCATTCGTCATCGCGGATCCTTCTGAAAAATATGGGATGCCGTTCTGTTTTTCTGCAACGGCATCCCGCAAATCGATTTACTACTTCTTTAACGTTTCGGCCGTAATAATAAACGGATCGATCGGGATTAAGGCAGAATCAACTTTACCAGTTGTCAAATACTTCAGGATCTGTTCGCAAATTGTCTTTCCGATCAACGCAGGATTTTGCGAAATCTCCGAAACCCAATATTTACCATCGTTTTCAACATCCTCGATAGCCGTAATTGCTTCAGGATTCCCGTCGAAACCAACGATCAACGTTTTAGCGTTGGCAGCTTTAATCGCGCCAAGCGCGCCGGTGCAGGCTGGATCGCCCGCGCAGAATACAGCGCCTAAATCCGGATCCTGCGTCAGCCAATCCTGCATCAATGAAAAGGCAACGTTCGCGTCCCCCTGGTAATTTCCAAAGAATTCATACTCAATGTCATCCTGATCTTTAATAACTTCTTCAAATCCCTTTTGCCGATCCAGGACCGAAGAAGACGCCGGGTTGCCGATCATCGCGCAGGTCTGCCCCGGTTTCAATAAGCGAAGAACTTCCTTCGCCCCGAGTCTTCCACCTTCAACGTTATCGGTTCCAGCGTGGCAAATAATATCTTTGCTTGTCGAAGCCGGGGAGTCAAACGTAAATACTGGGATTCCCGCTTTCTGCGCAGCTTCAATCGCAGGAGCAACGCCCCCCGCGTCTACCGTTGCCAACGCGATCGCGTCTACCTCCAACGAAACTAAATTTTGTATGTGATTAGACTGAATATTCGCGTCTAATTCGCCGTCGTAAACTAACGGCTTGATACCCAGCTCTTCGCATGTTTCCATAATCGATTTTTCAATCAAATTATAAAAAACATGTTCCCGCGACCCCACGATAAATCCGACGGTTGGCTCTTCATCCGCGTAAGCGGAAAACACCCCTGAAAAAAGTAAACAAACAACTAATAAAACAACATAAATCCTTTTCATCCTATTCTCCTTTTCTTACTGATTAAACACCGACAACACAGCTGAAAAATTTTCCCTGACACCTCCTTTTTGAACCGATTCAGCCAGTTAGGCTTTCTTAATTTTGCTTATTTTTTTGTTTGCTTTCATATTCTAACATATGCCAAGATAAATGAAAGAATCCGAATGTCATAAAATCTACAGAACCGTAATAATACAAACATGATGTTTGTCGTGAAGCACGAGTATTAACGACGCTTTGATCATTTTTGACAACCCACGGTAAAGATGTGAGCTGGAAAAGGATCCGATCCAATTTCCCCACCACCGCCGCTGTCTACCTGTATCAGGCGGACAACGACGACGAGTGGGGAGAGATCCGATTTGATTTTGAAAAAGGAACGGCGGAGATCGTCCGGCTGGTTGAATGGGACACAGTAAAATCCAACGTCTTTGCAAGGACAGCAATCCGGGATATCCAGAGCTTGTCGGAGGTGCGGCCGCTGAAAGAAATTGTTGTGCTATTTGAGCAAGGACGATAGTTTTCACAAATATATAACGAGATTCAAGCAAGCACTTGATTTATTTCGCAGAATCTGATAGACTCATTCTATGAATCCTGGCGAATGCACAGAAACGGATGTCGTGTCTTGAACGAAGAAAAGAAAACCGAAAAGAGAAGGGAAATCATCGGCGTCTGCCTTGACTGCTTTGTTGAAAAGGGGTTGACCGTTACCACGACAAAAGACCTCTGTACGGCGGCAAAGCTGCAAAACGGCGGCATCTATTATTACTTCTCCACCAAAGAAGAAATCGTTCTTGCTTGTGTCGAGGAAGCGATCAGCCGAATTGAAAAAGGTGCGTTCAACATCGTGCTGGAAGATATCAGCGACATCAAAAGCATGATGAACCATCTTGGCGAACTGGCGGATAAAATGTCGCCGACCATGCGCTTTCTGGTCAGTGTCTGCGTGTCGCGGGAATACGGAGAAAAGGTAAAGCCTTCCCTCGTTCGGCTTGCGGCAAGATATCCCTATTACACAGGCAGAATTGCGGAGATTCTCGGCTGTTCTGACGAAGAGGTTGAGCCATTCGCTCATCTACTGATTCTTTCTATCAACAATTATATGATATTTGCCGAGCGGGCGCTGTTTGGCCCGCAGATCGAGGCGGTCAAAAAAGAGCTGTTGAGGCTTGGCGCAAGAAAGAAAAAAAAGGAGGGAGATCAATAAGCGTCGCACAGAAAAAGTAAAAACACAAAGTTTCAAGTAATAATCTGAATTATAAAAGGATAAACAGGAAGAACAAAATGAAAAAGATACTTGCAATACCTCTATCGGCGCTCACGCTGCTTTCCAGCGGACTTCTTTTCATCTGCTCTGCCGAAAAAATACAGCCGGATGCAGACGCCGTGTGGAAAATGGTCAGCGAGGCGTACATCTATGCGCTCCCACTGGTGCTCACGAACGCAACCAAAACATTATCGACCAATACGGACGGGACCATGGAAAGCCGTGCGCCTGTCAATCAGTTCAACCACGCAGAAAAGCTGGCGGACGCCTCTTTCCGCACCGTCGTGACGCCGAACGTCGATACGGTCTATTCACAGGCCTGGCTCGACATCAGCGCAGAACCCATGATCTACGTCCTGCCGGAAACGGATCGTTTCTGCAACGTGCAGCTTCTGGACGCATGGACGAACACCGCTGCCGTGCTGGACAAGGCTGGCGCATACGCCATCGCACTTCCAGGTTGGGAGGGTGAACTGCCCGACGGCGTAACGCGCGTAGACGTGCCGACCGCAACGGTATGGTCGATCGCCCGCGTTGTGCTGTCCGGGGACGAGGACCTCCCCAATGTTTATGCCATTCAGGAGCAAATGCAGCTTCTTCCTCTCTCGGCCTATGGTCAGGAGGGAACATACACTGCGCCAGTGGGAACGTATGCGAAAGAAAATGAGTTTGTTCCCGTAAAAAAGGTCCTTTCCATGACACCGGCGGAATTTTTCAATACGGCAAACGCGCTGATGCAGGTCAATCCGCCCGCCGAAGCTGATGCGGAACTGCTGAAAAAGCTCTCCACCATCAACGTGGGAGCTGGCATGAGCTTCGATGCTTCCATTCTCGGAGAGAACGCCGCAGAACACTGGACGCAGATGCTCCAGGAGCTTCGCGCCACGCTTACTGCCGACGGCGTAAAGTATGCACAGAAGCTCGGCCAGTGGATCTATTACGGCAAGCCTATCGGCGACTTTGGGGCGGAGTATACCTACCGCGCTTTGGTGGCGCTGGTGGGACTGGGAGCCAACACGGTGGATGTAGCGATCTATCCCAAGACCGAAGTGGATGAAAACGGCGCAGCGCTGAGCGGAGAAAAGACCTATACGCTCCACTTTGAATCCCTGCCTCCCACACTGGAAAGGGGCTTCTGGTCTGTGACCGCATATGGTGGGAATGACTTTCTCATCGACAATCCAATCAATCGCTACTGCATCAACGACCGCTCTGCGTTCAAGTTGAACGAGAACGGGACGCTGGATATTGTCCTGTCGAAGGAAGCGCCGGAGGATACCTCCAACTGGCTGCCTGTCTCTGACGGGGAATTTCATCTATTCATGCGAATTTATGTGCCGGATATGGCTGCGTTGGATACGTGGCAGCCACCCGCCATTCGCGAACAATAGGAAAACAGAGGAAGAAAAAATTATGAAACGCATCACATCTACACTTCTCATATCGGCGCTGCTACTGTCCTGCGCTGCCTTCACACAAATTGGAAATTTAGAGCAGAAGACAAAACAAACAGACCTCGGACTGACCACTGAAGTAAAACCCGCTACGGAGTTTACAGCAAAGGCAAATGCCGCAGTCTATGACGAACTCGACTTCGATGACAAGCAGGAATACGAGTTCGCCACCCGCGGCCTGATCGACGCTCCGGAAACGCTGGAGCTGAAGGACGAAGACGGGAAGATCCTATGGAGTCAGGAAGCCTATGCGTTTCTGGATGACTACGAAAAAGCGCCCGACAGCGTGAACCCCAGCCTTTGGGAGAACACGAAGAACAATCATGCCTATGGACTTTTTGAGGTGACTGAGGGTATCTATCAGGTTCGCGGCTACGACATGTCAAACCTCACGGTTGTCAAGGGAGATACGGGCTGGATCGTCTTCGACACGCTGATGAGCGTGGAGTGCAGCCAGGCCGCCATGCAGCTGATTGAAAAAAATCTGGGCAAGTTCCCAGTCAAAGCCGTCATTATTTCCCATTCCCACGTCGACCATTTCGGCGGCATTGCCGGCGTGATGGCAAAAGAGAACAAGGCGGACGAGACGCTTTCCATTGAGGAGCAGCTTGCCAGCGGTAAGATCCCCGTCATCACTCCTGTGGACTTTACCGAGCACTCTGTGAAGGAAAACGTCTATGCTGGCAGGGGTATGGGTCGCCGCAGTAATTACCAGTACGGCGTCCTGCTGACCCCCGGCGTGACCGGCAAGCTGGCGCAGGGCATCGGCATGGGGCAATCTACCGGTACAGTGTCGTTCATCACGCCCAGCTATGAGATTAAGAAATCCGGCGAAAAGCTGACGATCGACGGCGTGGAACTGGAATTTCAACTCACACCGGGCACAGAAGCCCCCGCCGAAATGAATACGTGGCTGCCGCAGTATCATGCGCTGTGGATGGCGGAAAACTGCACCGGAACGCTCCACAACCTCTATACGTTGCGCGGTGCTGAGGTTCGCGACGGCGCGGCATGGGCAAGCTATATCACCGAGGCAATTTCCCTCTACGGGAAGGATGTGGAAGTCACCTTCCAGTCTCACAACTGGCCGCACTGGGGCAACGAAGTGGTGAATGATTATATGGTCAACACTGCGGCAGTATATAAGTATATCAACGATCAGACTCTGACCTATATCAACCAAGGCTACACAAGCGATGAGATTTCCAACATGATCAAGCTGCCGGAGGCGCTGAACAAAATCTGGTACACCCGCCAGTACTACGGGACGGTTGCACATAACGCCAAGGCGGTCTATCAGAAGTTCATGGGCTGGTATGACAGCAATCCCGTCAATCTGAACCCCCTCATGCCCAGTGACAGCGCGAAGAAATGGGTGGAGTATCTGGGCGATACCGATAAGGTGCTGCAAATGGCAAAGGCAGACTTTGACAAGGGCGAGTACCAGTGGGTAGCCGAGGTCACGAACACTATCGTTTTTGCCGATCCGACGAACACCGACGCACGGATGCTGTGTGCTGACGCGCTGGAGCAGCTGGGGTATCAGGCGGAGTCCGGCCCGTGGCGCAACGAGTACCTGACTGGCGCGCAGGAGCTGCGCCATGGCAATGCCAATTTCACCGCTTCCACCAAGAGCACTGATGACATGGTCAAGGAGCTTTCCGCACCTATGCTGTTTGACTATATGGCCATCGTTATGGATAAGCAGGCGTTTGCAGACTACGACTTTACTATGAATGTGACGCTGCCCGACTTAGGCGAGCAGCATATGCTCCGCGTAAAGAACGGCGTGCTGCTGGTATACGCAGATACGCTGTCCGACGGGGCAGACGTGTCCATCACCTGCCCGAAGAACGCACTCTTTGCGATCCTGACCAACAATCAGGAAGCGGTCGCGCAGGCTGTCAAGGTCGAGGGCAACGCCGAGCTGCTGACGCTGATGATGGAGAATATGAACCAGTTCCCGGTCGGCGAAAACAATCCGTTCAACATTATCGAGCCGTAACGGCTTTATCGGTCGAACACACACAACATTAATAGAACGGGGCTGCTGCAGAAAGCCGTAAAAGCTTTCATACAGCAGCCCTTTGCGAATACATCCGGTTCAGTTAATTCTGAAGATATCTCCTGTATATTAAAATATCAATAATTTCGAACTCATTTTAAATGACGATATTTGCAGCGCAATATAGAAAATCCATCTGTTTCCGTAGGCAGACAGATTTTCCTTTGCCTTATGGTCATTCAGCACGCCATAATCCATCAGCCGACAATAATAAGATTGGATTACTTCCTTTTTGAACCGATTCAGCCAATCAGGTTTTCTTAATTTTGCTTATTTTTTTGTTTGCTTTCATATTCTAACATATGCCAAGGTAAATGAAAGAATCCGAATGTCATAAAATCTACAGAACCGTAATAATACAGACATGATGTTTGTCGTGAAGCACGAGTATTAACGACGCTTTGATCATTTTTGACAACCCACGGTAAAATTGAAAACACAATGTTTCCAACTTTTTTGTAATTATCGCGAAAAAAATCGGAAACGAGGATGCCAGATGCTTGCCGAAGAACGAAAAATAAAAATTATAGAATTACTGTCGCATCAAAATACGATTTCAGTGAATGAGATCGGGAAGGTTCTTAACGCAACAAGCGTAACAATCCGAAAAGATCTATCGGAATTAGAGTCCGAGGGAAAATTACAGCGGATTCACGGCGGAGCGATTGCGATTGAAAAAGTCGGGGAAATCTTTAAAGATAAAGACTTGGAAATCCGCGCGCCGAAAGAAAAAAAAGCGATAGCCAGATATGCCTATGGGTTCATTGAAAATAACGACACAATCCTGCTGGATTCGTCTACGACGGCCAGAGAATTAACAAAACTGATCCAGACGGGCGGCAAGAAAAACCTGACGATTTTCACGAACTCGATCTATAACGCGATGATCCTATCAGAGAACGAAAGCTGCAATTTAGTGATGATCGGAGGCACAATTAATCCCTCCTTACGCTTTGCGACCGGTCATTTCTCCGAAGATTTCATATCGCGGGTACGAGTCGACAAGTGCTTCCTGGGGACCAATGGTATCGACAGAGAGTTTGGATTTTCCGTGACAAATATAGAAGACGCAAGCTTAAAACGAAAAATGGTCGAGTCTTCCAGGCAGCTTTATATATTAGCGGATTCGTCAAAATTTAACAAAGTCTACCTGATGACCTTTGCAAAATTTAACGAATCGCTTACCGCATTGATAACCGATTCAAAAATTTCAAACCAGATTATCCAACAATACAATCCGATTTGCAACCTGCTGTTAGCTCCGATCGCAAATTAACCTCTTTATAAAAATCGTTCGCGTTTTCATTTATTAACTATTTGCGTCTGGTTCCATGGTCATTATCTGAACGTTTGTAATATATTTATCCCGATCCTTCTCGACAAACTGATCGATGACATTGAAGTTGATCAGCTCGTCGGCAAAGCGTCCCTCCGGAACCGCCCGCCGCATCCGCGACGCCGTCTCCCCGATCGTTTCGTACGATCCGCAATGATACCCGCAGAGATACTTCCCCGCCGGAATCGTGAGCACCTGCGTATCCGTTTTCATAACCCAATCCCGCTCATCGTAAGACTGCGTCGACGAATAAATCAGCGCCCCGAACGTCTTCCCGCCCGCAGCGTCGTAAAACGCGATCGTCGGGAAAAAATAGAACGAATCGTCCCGATACAGCGTATCTTCGACCCCCAGCCGGATATACTCCCGATCCGGGAACTCGATAACGCGTATCTCGCTCAGGTCCCCGATTTTTTCGATCTCACGCTCGATAAACTGAATCTTCCGCTGGATAATATGATCCGTCTTCAACAGCTCGTCAACCTGCCGCTGGATCTCGCTGGAACGCTTCTTCAGGATTTCCAAAGACGAATCCGACGTCAGGTTATCAAAATACCCCTGAATATCGGACAGAGAATGCCCGATCCGGCGCATGTAACGGATCGAGGCCAGCTTATATACCTGGTCAAACGTATAGAAACGCCGTCCGGTCCAGGCGTCCCGAAAAGCAGGTTTAAACAAGCCGATCGTATCGTAAAACCGGAGCGTCTGAACGTTCAGCCCGAAAAGCTTGCTGAACTCGCCGACCGTATACCGTTCTTTCATTTCATCACACAACCCTTTCTATCGGCTGCCGCGCTGATACGGAACGCCCAGCGCCGCCGGATCCGCGTTCTTTCCCGCCGAGAAAAACAGGACGAAAACCGCGGCAATATACGGAAGAATCGAAAACGCCTGCGACGGGATCGGGATATTCATCGTCTGAAGCTGGAACTGAATCGCATCGGCGAACCCGATAATCAGCGCGGAAAGGAAGATCCGGACCGGTTCGCGCCGTCCGAGGATCACTGCGACAATCGCCATGTAACCCTTCCCGCGCGTAATATCCTCCATGAAAAAACCCAGCTGCGCCAGGGTAAAATACGCCCCTGCCAGTCCGCCCAAAACCCCATTCGCCAGACACGCAGCATATCGAACGCGGTAAACGTTCAGCCCGGCGGTATCCGCGGCGCGGGGATGTTCCCCCACCGCGGTAATGATAACGCCCCATTCCGTTTTCCGATACAAAAACAGGAAAACGAAAATCAGGACCATCGTCAGATACACAAAAATATTATGTGAAAACAGGACCGTCCCCAGAAACGGAATCCGGGAGAGAAGCGGAAGCGGAAAACTCTGAACCGTGGA
The DNA here is from genome assembly GCA_001717545.1 of Anaerolineaceae bacterium oral taxon 439. Lineage (NCBI taxonomy): Bacteria > Bacillati > Chloroflexota > Anaerolineae > Anaerolineales > Anaerolineaceae > Anaerolineaceae bacterium oral taxon 439. The sequence continues at coordinate 193,069 of CP017039.1, forward strand.
ACACTGCGGCAGAACCGAGCTCCGGCCAAACGATAGAAGGAAAAGAAACCCGGTCAGCCCCAGCGCGAAAAAATTCAGCGCCAGCCCGACGATCGTCTGATTCGCGCGGAACCGGATACAAAGCAGCGCATGGATCATCGCGATAACCGCGCCGGCCAGAATTCCCGCTGAGATCCCCAACGCTAAGCTATCGGTAAAAAACGTCGTGATAAAAGAAGCGAACGCGCCGCAGAGCATAATCGCTTCCAGCCCCAGATTCAGGATCCCGGCGCGCTCCGAAAGCGCTTCGCCCAGTCCGGCGATCGTCAGCGGCGCCGCCATGCGAATACAGGCCGCAAGGATATTTTCGATGAATAAAATCGCCGCCGTCATGCTACCCCCTCTTCTTCCTTCTTCTCCAGCGCCGAAATAAAAGCGTCCTTAGCCATCAGCAGCAGCACGATCGCGCCCAAAATAATCGACGAAATCGCGGACGGAACGTTCCCAGCGCGCTGCATCGACAGCGAACCGACCTGAATCGCGGAAATCGCCAGCCCGGAAACGATAATACCTGACGGATGATTCTTCCCCAACAGCGCGACAATCACCGCCAGATACCCGTAGCCGGGCGAAATTCCTTCGATCAGGTGATGATGCAGCCCGGTTATTTCGACGAACCCCGCGATCCCTGCAAGGCCCCCGCTGACCATCGACGTAAACAGGATCGTCCCAGCGACCGATACCCCGGCGCACTGGCACGCGCGCGGGTTCATCCCAACCGCGCGAACCTTGAACCCGATCGCCGTGTAATAAATCAGGACGTACGAAACCAACGCGCAGGCAATCGCGATCAGGAAACCGCTATGCAGCCGAGTTCCCGGGATTAACACGCTCAGCTCCGCCGATTTCGGGAGATCCGGCGAAACGGGAAAATAATTCGCCGGATCTTTAAGAACCGTCTGAAGCGTGATCCCGACGATTCCGATCGCGATATAGTTGAACATGATCGTATTGATCACCTCGGAAATCCCGAACTTCGCCTTCAGCACCCCGGGGATCAGCGACCAGACGCCGCCGGAAAGAAAGCTGAGCAGGAAGCAGGCCGTCAGCAGGAGCGGACGGGGCAGCGCCGGAAACGACAGCGCGGCGGCCGTCGCGGCGATCGCGCCGATATACAGCTGACCTTCCGCGCCGATACTGATAAATCCGCTCTGAAACGCGAAGGAAACGCCGAGCCCGGCTAAAATCAGCGGCGTCGCCTTTACGAAAACCTCGGAGACCGCGTACGACGACCCGCTGATCCCGCGGAGAAACCCGCCGAACGCGACGTCGAACCGGCTTCCCGAAAGATAAACCAGAACGACCGTCAGCCCCGCGGCAATCGCGGCGATCAGCAGCAGCGCGATCAATTCGTTTTTTCTCCGACGTTTAGAAAACCTGCGATCCATCGTTCCGTTCCCTCTCGCTCATTTTTTCCCAGCCATCATCAGCCCAATCGCGGTCAGATCCGGATTTTCTGAATTCTCGAAAAGCCCCATGATCCTCCCGTCATACATCACGGCGATCGTATCGCTCAGCGCCAGAATCTCTTCCAGGTCCGCGGAAATCAGGAGGATCGCCGCGCCCTTCCCCCGCTCGATTATCAGCCGCTCACGAACGAACTCGGAAGCGCCGACGTCGAGACCGCGGGTCGGCTGCGCCGCGACAATCAGCCGCGGAGAATCGCCCAATTCCCGGGACAGGATAATCTTCTGCTGATTTCCGCCGGAAAGATAACGGACCGGGACCGTGAGATCGTCTGCTTTAATCTGATACTCGGCCTTTTTTTCCAACGCCAACCGTCGGACGCCAGAAAAATCGACGAATCCCGCGCGCCGGTACGGACCGCGATCGCAATATTTAAGCAGCATGTTATCCAGAATCCCGGCGTCCATCAGCAAGCCGTCATGATGACGGTCCTCGGAAATATAAGCGAGCCCCAGCTCGCGCCGCTCCCGAACCGTCTTTCGGCTCAGCTCCTCGCCGCCAAATCGAACTGTTCCGCTTTGAACCCGGCGCAGCCCGACCACAACCTCCGCCAACTCCCTTTGCCCGTTGCCCTCAACGCCGGCGACGCCGAGGATCGACCCGCACGGGACGGTCAGCGCAACGTCCCGAAGACGGGAGGACCCGCCCTTCGTCAGCGAAACGCGATCCAGTACCAGCCCGGCCCCGGCCGGCGCAGGAACCGGATCATTCCGCCTTCGCTCCGCCAGCTTCCTCCCGATCATCAATTCCGCAAGGCGCGTCTCGTTCAGCGTGGAAATCGGATACGTCCCGACGCTCTCCGCGCTGCGCATGACGGTCACCTGATCCGCGATTTTCATGACCTCCGGGATTTTATGCGTAATCAGGACGACGGAACAGCCCGCCGCTTTTAACTTCCGTAAAACGTCGAAAAGCTTCTCCGTTTCCTGCTGCGTCAGGACCGCCGTCGGTTCGTCCAGGATCAGCATCCGCGCGTCCCGGAACAGCAGCTTCATAATTTCGACGCGCTGCTGTTCCCCCACGGAAAGCGTCCCGACCTTCGCGCCAACGTCGATCGGAAGCCCGTAACGACCAGACAGCGCTTTCAGGCGGCGATCGATCCCGGCGCGATCCGTCAACGGGAACCCCTTTTCTTTCAATCCCAACGTAATATTTTCGGAAACGGTCAGCGACGGGACCAACATGAAATGCTGATGGACCATGCCGATTCGCATCGCGATCGCGTCCTTCGGCGACTCGAAACGCGCTTCTTTACCTTCGACGAATATCCTGCCTCCGTCCGGCCGGTACAGGCCGTAAAGAATATTCATCAGCGTCGTTTTTCCAGCGCCGTTCTCGCCCAGAAGCGCATGAATTTCGCCGGCTTCCACGTTCAAATTAACGTTCCGGTTCGCGTATTTTCCGAAGAACCTCTTTTGAATGTTTTCCATTCGCAGCATCATCGTCATTTTTCTCCCCATGGAAGCCGGCCCCAATTCCGTTTCAGCGCGCTATTTCGACGGCGTTTCGATCACGGGAACGACGAACTCGCCCTTTCGGATCGCTTCCTTTTTCTCCGCGATCCGGTTCTTCAAATCCTGCGGAATCTTATCTTCAAAGTTCCCATACCCGGTTATATCGACGACATCCTCCGCGAGGCCAAGATGATAAATACCGCCATGGAAAGCGTTCTTTTTAACCTGCTCTACGCCGGTCAGGATCACCTTCGGCATCCGGTAAACCGTCGACGCCATGACCGTATCCGGCGCAATACTGCTCTGGTCAAACGAATTCCCACAGGCCAGCAGATTATTTTCCTGCGCGGCGACAATAACGCCGTTTCCCGCCTGATTGGCGACATGGTACAGGACGTCGGCGTTCTGTCGGACCATGCTCAGCGCGGCTTCTTTCCCCAGCGAAGCGTCGGTAAACGAGTTGACGTAAATTTCAAGAACCCTGACCTCCGGATCGATTTCGGCCGCCCCAAGCTTGAACGCCTCCAGCTCCTTCGTGATCGACGGCTGCTCAAAGCCGCCGACGACCCCGATCACCTTCGTCGCGCTCATCCCAGCGCACAACATCCCCATCAGATACGCGCCCTGTTCGCAGCTCATTACGTAAGACGCCATGTTCTCCGATTCGGAATTCGACTCGGTCGACATGAAAAACGCCTTCGAAAAATCGCCGGAAACCTTCTTCGCCGGCTCGCCGAACTGATACCCATGCCCGATGATCAGGTTATATCCCTGCGCGGCGTAATCGCGGAACGCCGCTTCGGAGTCCGCGATACTGACGTTTTCCATCGTCGAAATCGAAACGTCGTATTCCTTCTCCGCCTCGTTCAGCCCCTCAAGCGCCGTCGCGTTCCAGCCCTGATCGTTCGCCGGCCCCGACAGGATCAGCGCGACCTTCAGCGTTTCCGGCGCAGCCGCCTCCCCGTCTTCCGTCGCCTTCGGCGCAGCGCCGCAGCCGGCAAGCAGCCCGACAGCAAGCGCCGCCGTCAAAAACAGCCCAACCCATTTCGTCTTCATCTTTTCCTCCAATTTAATAGTTTTTAAAAATACTGACGGAACGGGCCCCGGATGACCCGATCGCAGACCGCTTCGCCCGCCCGGGCAATCTCGGGCTCATCGATCCCCGTCAGCTTCCCATCCTGATAAACGACTTTCCCGCCGACCATCGTCAACCAGACGTTATCCGTCCTCCCAACGCGGGCCAGCAAATTCTTCGGATCATGCAGCGTACCGGAGAGCTCCGGAACGTCCGTATCGATCATGAATAAATCAGCGCATTTTCCAACCTCAAGCGACCCCAGATCGGATCGGCCCAGCGTCTTCGCGCCACCGACCGTCGCCAGCTTCAGAATCTCATACGGCGTAACGCAGCCCCCGCGCGCTTTGCAGTGCCAGGCTTGCATCAGGTATCCCATCCGCATCGTATCCAGCAGGCTCGACGAATCGTTCGTCGCCGACCCATCACAGCCAAGGCTCACGTTGACGCCCGTCGATACCAGTTCGCGAAGGTCCAGGATCGGGAATCCGCCGAGAATCGCCGGACCGGGGCAGTGCGAAACGCCGCTTCCGGCCCTCGCCAGCTTCCGGACCTCGTCCATCGTCCCTTCCCAGAAATGCGCGAACCAGACGTCCTCGCCGATAAACCCGATCTCTTCGCACCAGTCCAGCGTGCGCTTTCCCCAGCGCTGCGTCATGATCCCGTTTTCCCCTTCGCCGAGATGCGTATGCAGCCGGACGTTCCTCGCCCGCGCCAACCGGACGCTCTCGGTAAACGTGTCGAGGTACGAATTGATCGGCTGGCAGGGGGCGATCACCACTTGACGCATCGAGCCAGGATTCGGGTCATGATACGTATCGATCAGCCGCTCGCAGTCGGCAATAAACGTATCCGTCGTCTCCAGCATCTCGTCCGGGATCGTGCTGCCCTCGGATCGCGGGAGCGTATTCGTCCCCCGTCCGGCGTGATAGCGGATCCCGAGCAGCTCCGCAGCGGCCATCTGCCGGTCGACCGGCCCCGTCCCCGTCTTCTTCGTGAAACAGTATTGATGATCAAACGCACAGGTACAGCCATGTTTAATCAGGTCCGACAGCGCGGTCAGCGTGCTGAAATAAATGACGTCGTTATCGATAACCTGAAAGACGCGATAGATTTTATCGATCCAATCGACGACCGTCAGGTTCGGATAATCGATCGCCAGCGTATTGCGGACGAACGTCTGGAAAAAATGATGATGCGTATTGATCAGCCCGGGATAAATAAACTTCCGCGACGCGTCGATCGTTTCCGCGCCCTCCGCGGAAAGACCGGCCCCGATTTCGGCGATAAACCCGTTCCGAATCAAAATATCGCAGCCGCGGTAAACCCGATCCGCCGGATCACAGCTTACAATCGCTTCAGCGTTCTTCAACAGGACTGTCTTCTTCATAATAAGCGACTCCTTTTCAGCCCGGATAGATTATTTCAGATGGCTCTATTCTATAACTTATAGTTACGATAAGTTCAAGCCCGATCCGAACAAGCCCGCGTTCCTGAAAAAAAGAAGCGGAACAATATCATGCGTTGTCACAAAGAAAACATGATAAACGTCAACAGACCCCAACGCAGCCCCCGGACAGCAGAAAATCAGTCCCGCTTTTAATACGTTCCTAAACTTGAATTGATACAAATCATGCCGCGTTCATCCTGAAAAGGGAAAACAGTATGGTAAAAAATAATCAGCATTGGATGATTGAATGCGATTTGATGAATTTTATTGAGGTGAACCTATGGGATTTAACTTATCCGTATCGATCTGGGGCGCGTTTATCGGCGGGCTGTTTTCGTTCTTCAGCCCATGCATTATTCCGCTTCTCCCAGTCTACGTCAGTATTCTAACCGAAACCGGCGGCCCCCAGAAGGCGAATTCAGGAGCGAACCGTGTCCTGAACTCGCTCCTTTTCGTTCTCGGCGTCGGCGCGAGCTTCGCTGTTCTCGGCTTCGGGTTCGGAACCGTCAGCGCGTTCGTTTCCCAGCGCGCCGTCTCGGTCGCCGCCGGCTTGCTGATCGTCCTGATGGGCGTCAGCCAGATGGGCCTGATTCATCTTCCGGTTTTTGACCGCTTCAGCGATCAGAGCGGAAAAATTGAAGCGCGCGGCGGACCGTTCCGTTCGTTCCTGCTTGGGCTGCTCATGTCGATCGGCTGGATCCCCTGTATCGGCCCGATCCTGGCGTCGATCCTTTTCCTGAGCGGAACGAGCGGCTCCGCGCTCCAGGGCGGCGGTTACATGCTGATCTATATTACAGGCTTCGCCGTTCCATTTTTAATAATCACGATTTTTTCAGACTATTTCCTGACAAAAATCAGGAAAATTCATCCGTACCTGCCGCTGATTAAGAAGATCGGCGGCGCGCTCCTGATCTTAATAGGGTTGACCCAGGCTTTCAACGTACGGATCGGATAGTCAACCGTAAATTCAAATCGAAAGGCATTAAAGGTAAAATAAACGCATGAAAACACAACTCAGAACATACCGTCGATCCCTCCCGTTCCTGATCCTCGCGGGAGTTCTCCTGATCCTGGCGGGCCTGACGGCCGGCTGCTCAACGGACGGAGCGAAAAGCCCGGCCGCTGGCGGCGCTCCCGTTTCCAACGACACGTCCACGGAAGCAAAACCCAGCGACGACGCCGAAGTCAATTCGGATAACGGCGCGATCGACCTCCTCGATTTAGACGGAAACCGGTTCCGCTTATCGGAATACCGCGGTAAAAAAGTTTACATGAAATTCTGGGCGTCCTGGTGCACGGTCTGCCTCGCCCGGCTGGAAGAAGTCGAAAAATTAGCGAACGATGCCGGTCTCGATTTCGAAGTCGTGACCGTCGTTTCGCCGGGCTACGGGCAGGAGCTCGATCTGGAGAATTTCCGGAAATGGTTCGCGAAACAGGAACATAACAGGTTCCCCGTCCTGATCGACGAGGGCGGAAAGCTGGCAAAGTGGTACGGGGTCCGCGGCTATCCGACGTCGTTTTTTATCGACCCCGAAGGCGCGGTCAAAGTCTTCCAGGGCGATCTCAGCGGCGACATGATCCATCAGGTTTTCGCGTCGGAGATGATGAACCGAGAGCCCGAAACGGAGGATGACTGACATGACCCATCCAACCGCATCGCAGAGCGCAGCGACGAAAAAGATTTATTTAGCCGGCGGGTGCTTCTGGGGCGTCGAGGCTTATTTCCAGAGCGTCGACGGCGTCGTGGAAGCAGTTTCAGGCTACGCGAACGGTAAGACCGAAAATCCGCGCTATGAAGACCTGATTTACCATAACAGCGGACACGCGGAGACCGTCGAAGTGACCTACGACCCGAGCCGGATCAGCCTCGACGAGCTCCTTCGCCATTACTTCCGGATCATCAACCCGGTCAGCCGAAACCGGCAGGGGAACGACGTCGGCACGCAGTACCGCACCGGCGTTTACTACACCGATACCGCCGATCTTCCCACAATCGAGGCGCGGATCGCCGCGGAACAGGAAAAATACGACCAGAAGATCGCTGTCGAGGTCAAACCGCTCGAACAGTTCTTCCAGGCCGAGGAGTATCATCAGGATTACCTGATCAAGAATCCGAACGGCTACTGCCATATTGATTTAGGCCTCGCCGAAAAACCGCTCGAAGCCGAAACTCCGATCCCGACTCCGATCCAGAGCACGCCGGCGTATTCGAAGCCCGACGACGCAGAGCTCAAAGCGACGCTCAGCCCGGAGAGCTGGAAGGTTGTCCGGGAAAACGGGACGGAACGGCCGTTCTCGAGCCCGCTTTGGGACGAGGACGGGGACGGGATCTACGTCGACGTCACGACCGGCGAACCGCTTTTCAGTTCGCAGGATAAATTCGAATCCGATTGCGGCTGGCCGAGCTTTTCGAAGCCGATCGACGAACGGGTCGTCGATTATCATGAAGATCGCTCGTACGGAATGAACCGGACCGAAGTCCGAAGCGTGACCGGCGACGCGCATCTGGGGCACGTCTTCGAAGACGGACCGAGCGAATTCGGCGGGCTGCGTTACTGTATCAACGGCGCGTCGCTCCGTTTCATCCCGAAAGAAGACCTCGAAGCCGAAGGTTACGGCGCCTACCGATCGCTCTTTGACGAAAAATAAACCCGGGCCTCCGGGGAATCAGCGAAAAAAAAGGAAACGTTCGGTTTCCTTTTTTTTCGCGTCCGGATAAAAAATTCCGCTGCGATCGATAAACTTTCAGGCGCCCCGCGAACGGAAGAACCGTCTTCCCGCCCGCCGGCGCTTCGATCGGTCCGAATTAATTCTACAGGAGTTTTCGACAATTCGCCTCAGGCGCATTCACCTCAGGATAGATTCCAATCCGAAAACGCCTTTAAGCCATGCGCAGGGTCAGCCGGCGATAGCTTATAATCAATGCCGAAAGAGCGGGAACGCGGTAGAATCTTATTATAAACTGACGATGGAGATTCAATATGGAGGCGATCTCGTTTGAGTAACTATCAACCGCCTTTTCACCTGACGGATAAGATGACCTCTCTGATCGCGGAGATCAGCGAGCAGGTCGGTTTGATCACGATTTTACAGAAGGGAACGATCAGCCCACGCCTGCGCCGGGAGAACCGCATCCGCACCATCCACAGTTCGCTTGCGATTGAGCATAATTCGTTGTCGCTGGAACAGGTGACGGCAATCCTGAACGGCAGGCGCGTTCTCGGCAATCCCAACGAAATCAAAGAGATTCTGAACGCATATGAAGCCTATGAACTGATGCTGCGGTTGGACCCTGCTTCTGTAGAAGATCTCTTGCATGCGCATCGGCTGATGATGAACGGATTGATCCCGGAAAACGGCAGGTTCCGTTCCGCTGGCGTGGGTGTATTTAACGCCGAAGGACTGATTCACCTGGCGCCTCCCGCGAAATTTGTGTCAGAACATATTCATAACCTCTTTGACTGGTACCAGCGGTCTGAACTGCACCCGCTGATTAAAAGCGCCGTCTTCCATTATGAATTCGAATTCATCCACCCCTTCGCGGACGGCAACGGCCGCATGGGACGGATGTGGCATTGTCTTCTGCTGGGCAAGTGGAAAGAACTGTTCTTCTGGCTACCGATTGAGGAATTAATCCGATCCAGGCAACAGGAATACTACGCGGCGCTCGGCGCCGCGGACGCGCAGGCAGACAGCGCGGGCTTTGTAGAATTGATGCTCGAAATCATCCGGGACAGCCTGAGAGAGACAACGGTTGTTGGTCATGGGACCGACCAAGACAGCGACCCAGTAAGCGATCAAGATAAAACGCCCGTGGGCAGGCTGCTGTCGGCGCTCGGGAAAGACACGTTGTCTGCCGCGGAGCTGATGCAGCGGCTCCGACTATCGCACAGGCCGACTTTCCGGAAGAACTACCTGAATCCCGCGCTGGATCAGCATCTCATAGAACGCACGATCCCGGATAAGCCGAACAGCAAAAATCAGAAATACCGGAAGGCTGGATAAGCTGGGACTTAAAGCGGTAAAATCTTATTATCAATTGACGATGGAGGGATCCTTAATGAACCGAATTCATATTCAAACAGCTGCCGACCCGACCGCGGTCGGGAAAATCACCGCGGAAATCTTTCTTTCCCATGTCCGCGCTAAGCCGAACGCCGTTTTAGGACTGGCGACCGGATCGACGCCGCTGCCGCTGTACGCCGCGCTGGTCAACGCCTTTCGCGCCGGATCGGTCTCGTTTAAAGCGGTACGCACGGTAAACCTCGACGAATACGTCGGACTGGCCCCGACGCACGATCAGAGCTACCGCTATTTCATGAACGAGAACCTTTTCAAGCGGATCGATATCGACCTTGCCAACACCCATATCCCCGACGGAACGGCGGAGGATCCGGAAGCCGCCTGCAAGGCGTATGAAGAAAAAATCGCCGCGCTCGGCGGGATCGATATCCAGCTTCTCGGGATCGGCCTCAACGGGCATATCGGGTTCAACGAGCCCGACGACGTTTTTTCAAAGACCACGCACGTCGTCAGGCTGACCGCGATGACCCGCGAATCGAACCAGCGTTTCTTCGCCTCGCTCGCCGACGTCCCGACGCACGCGGTCACGATGGGGATCGGGACGATTTTCGCCGCGAAAAAGCTCGTTCTCGTCGTAACCGGCGCGAACAAGGCCGAAATCCTGAAAAAGACGCTTTACGGCGAGGTTGACCCGCGCGTCCCGGCTTCAATCCTGCAATTTCATCCCAACGTGGAAGTTTTCGCCGACGAAGCCGCGGCGCGCCTTCTCTGAAACGCGGATCGCATAAAAAAACGAGCCCTCGCCCGGACGCCGAATCGGACAGCCGCGGGGGTTCGTTTTATCCTGAAATCATCGGCCGATCTATTCCGCCCGGGGCGTCTGGCAGTCGGGACAGACGCCTGAAAACAGAACGCTCTTCGACCGGATCTGATAACCGCTGATCGCTTCCGGAACCGGAAGGCTGTCAAAATCGTACTCCAGATCGATCAGCCGGTGGCACTTTTCGCATTCGAAATGCGCGTGCGGCTCGGTGACGATATCGTAATGCAGCTCGTTTGCGCTCGTATACACCGGACGGACCAACCCGGCGTCGACCAGACTGTTGACCGTGTTATAAATCGTCGTCCGCGAGAGCGTCGGGATCGTCGATTTCAGATCGTTAAAAATCATGTCAACGCTGGGATGCGTATGATTTTCTGTCAGGTATTCAAGAATCTTCAATCGCTGGTACGACAGCTTGATATTGTGCCGCCCCAGTTCTGTTTTAAGTTTTTCAGTGGAATCTTTCATAGTTTGTATATCTTTCGATCTAAAAGTTTTCTCTGATTATAGCATATTTGAAATTGTCATACATGGGTTATGGCTCATGCCATGCGGAAGGCGTCCCCGGATCGGCCGACGGGTATGGAACTTTCCGTCCCGGACCAGGCCCTTCCGCATCATTCCGGCAGCATATGCAGATTTCTTTCTGATAAAATACAGGAACTCCACAGGACGGGGGATTATCCGTCCGAGAGAACGCGATGAACCGCGAGGATACCTGGATGAGAACCGAAACCGGCCCTGAAAACGAACCCGCCGCCCGCGCGATCGGCGTCTTTGACTCCGGCGTCGGCGGACTGACCGTCATGCGCGCGCTGATGAAAACGATGCCAATGGAGGATATCGTTTACTTCGGCGACACCGCGCGCGTTCCCTACGGGAGCAAGTCGAAAGAAACGATCGTCCGCTTCTCGCGCCAGATCGTCAGCTTCCTGCGCAGCCGGTCCGTCAAAGCCATCGTCGTCGCCTGCAACACGGCCAGCGCCTGGGCGCTCGAAGAGCTCCGCGGCGAATTCGAGCTTCCGATCGTCGGCGTCATCGCCCCAGGCGCGGCCGCGGCGGTTTCGGCGACGCGGAACGGGAAAATCGGCGTCATCGGCACATACGCGACCGTCGAGAGCCAGGCCTACGACCGCGCGATCCGCGCGCTCGATCCGGCGCTGACGCCGATTAAAACCGCCTGCCCGCTGTTCGTTCCGCTCGTTGAGGAAGGGCTGACCTCCGGCGAGATTACCGACCGCGTCGTCGCCTATTATTTAAGCGGGATGAAAGCCGGCGGCGTCGATACGCTCCTCCTCGGCTGTACGCATTATCCGCTGATGAAAGGCGCGATCGCCGCGTTCATGGGCGAGGGCGTCCGCTGTATCGATCCGGCGAAGAACACGGCCGAAGAGCTGCGCGGGATACTGGAAAGCGCGGGGCTCCTCCGCGGCGGCGCGGACGTCCCGGCGAAAGCGGAATACACCTTCGCCGTCAGCGACGCCGAAGAAAGGATGACCGCGTTCGCGAACCGGATCCTGCCGTTTTCGATCGCGGCCGCGGAAAAAATCGCGATCGAAAGCTATGAGCCCATCCCGCATGGATCATTCAACGAAGAAAGGGGAACCCTGCGATGAAGTATCGAATTGAAAAAGGAACCTGTTCCGAAATGGGATGCGAAGAATGGACGATGATCCAGTCCGACGGCGATCGCTCCGTCGCCGAAGTCACGATCCTTCCGGGACACGGCGCGAATATCCGCCGCTACGCGGTCGACGGAATCGAGTATCTTTACCCGGCCCCGGAACCGCTCGTGGACCGGCGGCATTTCGGCGTTCCGGTCCTGTATCCGTTTCCGGGAATCGTCCGCGGCTGCGGCTTTGAATTCGACGGGCGCCGGTTCGAGCTGAAGCCCAACCGCGGGACGTTCTACCGGCATGGCTACGTTATCGAAGAACCGTTCGCCAGCGCCGAACCGGTCGCGACCCCGAACGGCGTTTCAGCGTCGTTCACGTACACGCTCCAGCCGGGAAATCCGCTTTTCACGGAATTCCCAATCGAAAACCGGCTGACGCTGACAATAACGCTCAGCGATCGGCGGCTCCAAGTCGGAGTCGAAATAGCGAATCTGGACCCGGAAAACCGGCTGCCCTTCGGCTTCGGGCTTCATCCATACTTCAATCTTCACGGCCCCCGCGATACGATTCAAATCCGCGTCCCCATGAAGCTCAGGGTCGACCCGGATCGGGGAACGCTCGCCGATCCCGCGCTGGGAACGTACGACCTGCGGAGCGAACGCACGATTGAGGACATGGTCATCGACGACGTTTTTCAGGGAATGACGCCGGACCAGCCGATGACGCTGACGTATGGCGCGATCGGGAAGCGGCTGACGATTTCCGCCGGCGAACCGTTCACGCACAGCGTCGTCTATTCACCCGAAGGCGCGCCATATATCTGCCTCGAAAGCTGGACCTGTTCCCATGATGCGCATCGGCTTTACGCCGATGGGAAACAGGACGCCGCCCACCTGATCATCCTGCCGCCGGGCGAGACGATCCACGCGGCCGTCGAATACCGCGTCGATCCGGTCTGAGTCCGGCGCGTGAAAACGCCCGCGTTCATATGACGCGGGCGTTTGGGCTTCATAAAGCAAGCGAAGCTGACTTTATCGCCAGCTATGGATTAAATTAATCCAGACGATAGTTTCCGAGGAAACTGGCTAATGCTGCGAAAGCAATTAAAACGAAGACTGTCATTTTCCCTTTCCTTTCCCCACATTCAGCCTTGCTGAACCGTGATCAGCGCGGGAATTCCTGTTCCCCGCCGATCGCCCTTATTGTAGGGCAAAAGTTATTTTGCATATGACATTCGTCGCAAAAATGTGACAAATGTCATATGCGCAAAAACTAAACGTTTCCTGGAAAAGGAATAGAGCGAATCGCCCCGGCCGCCGCGGACTTCCGCGTACGATTTCCCCGCTTAAAGCCGCAGCCGGCAAATCGCCGTTCCCATCGGGATTCGGGCGATCGCCGACTGTTTTGAAACGTTTGCCGCATGGACCGTTTCGCAGCGCGCCTCAGGCGGCTTCAAGCCCTCAGCCGCTTACTCCTTCAACGCTCCGGAGCTCAGCGACGTTACCAGGATATTCTGCGTCACGACGAACGAGATCACGAACGGGATCGCGATCAGGAGCGCCCCAGCGCAGAAGACCGTAAACTCGTTCTTCCGATCTGTCACGAACGTCAGCAGCCCGATCGCCAGCGTCTGCTTCGCGTTCGAGCGCAGCACTAACTTCGCAAAAATATACTCCATCCAGGGCCCCGTGAAGCTCGAAATCGCCAGGAAGGTAATAATCGGCTTCGTCAGCGGCAGCACGATCTGGAAAAATGTCCGCGCGTTCGACGCGCCGTCGATCTTCGCCGCTTCGTCGAGCGTCCGCGGAATCGAGTCGACGTAGCTCTTAACCAGCCAGGTATTATACGGAACGTTCCCGGCCGTATAAATCAGGACCATCCCCCAGAGCGTATCGAGACCGCCCAATCGGAGCAGGATCACATAAATCGCAACCATGCCCAAAAACGACGGAAAAATCTGCAAAATCAGGAACGACAGCATCAGGCTCTTCTTAAACGGGAAGCGGAACCGCGAAAATACGTACGCCGCAATCGTGCAGACGAAGACCGTCGCCAGCGACACGCCTACGGCGATCATCAGCGTATTCTTGAACCAGAGCAGGTAATTCGACTTACGGAACAGCTTGGCAAAATGTTCAAACGTAAACCCGTTCCCGAATGGAACCGTGCTCAGATTGGAAATCGAGCTTCCGGGCGTAAACGCGGCGGATATCAGGTAGACAACCGGGTACAGCACGAGCAGCGCGGCCAGCGTCAGAAACACATAAACCAGAACCATATTCGCCGTGCGAACGAATTTATCCCGCCGCACCATCCTCTCAAATTGCGCGTTGGTCATCAGATTTCTCCTTCCTTGAATGATTTCGTGCGGCGGAAGTTATAGATCGCGAACGGCGCTAAAATCGCGAAGATGCAAATCGCGATCACCGACGCGTAGTTATACTTCAGCAGGTTAATCGTCAGCTTATAAATCCAGGTCACCAGGATATCGGTCCCGCCCGCGCCGGTCAGCGTCGAATCCGAAACGATCGGATCGCCCCCGGTCAGGAAGAAAATCGCGCCAAAGTTATTGATATTGAACGTAAACGACATAATAATCAGCGGCATCGTCTGGTACAGCACCTGCGGCAGCGTAATATAGCGGAACGTCTGGTAATTCGACGCGCCGTCGATCTGCGCCGCCTCAAACTGATCCCCGCTGATCGACGTCATCGTCCCCATCGTCAGCAGCATGAAGTACGGGAAGCCCGCCCAGAGATTAATCACGATACAGATAATTTTCGCCAGCGTCGGATCGCTCAGCCAGGGGATCATGCTGCTTTTATCGATCAGCCCCAGCTGAAGCAGCGTCCGGTTGACAATCCCAAACGACCCGTTGAGCAGGTTGCGCCAGATCATCATCGAAACGACGATCGGGATCGCGTACGGCAAAATGTAAATCGAGCGAAAAACCGAGATGAGCCTGATTTTAAGCTGCGTCAGGACCGTCGCCATGATAATCCCGCCGGCGTAGCAGGTCACCGTCGCCGCCGCGCCCCAAAGAATCGTCCAAAACGCGACGCGCCCGAACGCGCCCGCCCAAACGTTACTGCCGCCGAACAGGGTCCGGAAGTTTTCCAGCCCGACCCAGTTCACGACGTTATTCGGCGGAATATGATCCGGGGCGGAATAGTCGGTAAACGCGACCAGCGCCGAAAACAGGAGCGGAACAATAATAAAGAAAATAACGAGGATCAACGCCGGCATCAGGCCAAGAATCGGGAAGGATTTGTTCGCCAGTTCGGAGAAAATGTTCTGGCCGCTGTCGTTCTTTCCGGTCAACTTCCGTTCGTCGTAATCCGACAAAGCGCTTTTAACCGACAGCGCGTACAGGACGAAGAAAAGGAAAATCACGGCCAGAACGGTAATCCCATCGATCATCATGAACATCGAATGGTCCCGTTCGATCATCGGAAGATCCGGCTTGGGGTCGCCCAACGTAATCAGGCCGTGAACCTTCCCGAACAGGGTCGGAATAAAAATCAGGAACAGGATCTCAATCAGCGCAAACAACGCGCCTTTAACGTACTGCTTCAGCTGGAGAAGATGCCCCAGTCCCATGAAGATAATCGACGTCCGGAAAAGCCGCTTCCGTTCCGGGTCGTCATGAATAGCGGATACAGCTGCCATATTGCATCGCTCCTTTCTTGAATCGTTTCGGGTTACAGTGAATTTTATGAAAAATCTTTCGCTGATTTCTCCACGGCGTTTCCGTGGTGAAAACGAACGTTGAAGAAAAGGCCTCCAAATCTGGCTGGAGGCCTTCTCGTTCTGTCTGCGTTATTTGGCGGTAAAACCTACGATCGCGGTATCAAGCTTCTGGAGCTCGGCTTCGACGTCGGCCCCGTCCCAGATATTCGCGGACGCGGCGCCGGCGGAATCCCAGAACGCGGTCATCGCCGGAACGGACGGCATCGGGAACGCGTATTTCAGCTGTTCAATGAAGCCGTTGACAATTTCCGATTCAACTTCCAGCGGAATCGCCGGAATCGCGCCGGTAATCTCATAGCGCAGCCGCTGCATTTCTTCCGAGATCAGGAACTTCGCGAAATCGGCGGCTTCTTCCGGATGCGCGCTGTACGCGGAGACGAACATCCCGCGGGTACCGGAGAACGAAGAAGCAGGAACCTTCCCGTCGAGCGACGGAAGCGTCGCAACGCCGAAGTCGATCCCGTCTTCCGTAAATTTGGAGACGTTCCAGGGGCCGGAAATATGGAGCGCGGCCGTACCGGCGCTGAACGCGCCGTCGGCGGTACCGGTATCGAGGTCGGCGGCGTTGAACGGAACGACGTCATGCAGCGATTGGAAAATCTTCATTCCGGCAATCGCGTCTTCGGTCGCCAGATAAGAAGAAGAGGTGTCGAGGCCGTCCGGACCGAAAAGCCGGTTCCCGTTCATCGTCGTAAACAGGATCGTATAGTACACGTTCCCGACGTCCATGACAAACCCGTATTTATCCGGGTTGGCTTCGTTGAATTCCCTGACCCAATCGGCGAGCTCTTCAAACGTCTCCGGGGCCTTGTCAACCAGCTCCTTGTTATAAAACAGCACGTACGTATCCGCGGTCGTTGGGTATCCGTACATGACGCCGTCGTACGTTAACGCCTGAGCGGCGGAAGGCAGGATCGCAGCGGCGACTGCTTCCGCGTCAACGGTCGGAAGAACATGCCCGCCGGCAACGAGCTCGCCCAGCTTATCATGCGGAGCGGCGAAAAGATCGGGGCCGATACCGGACGGGCCGTCGAGCGCGATCTGCGTCGAGGAATCGACAATTTCGACATTGACGAATTCGACCGTAACGTTCGGATTCATTTCAGCATACTTTTCGCCAGCCTGAATCAGCCATTCGTCGGGACCGCCGACGGATTCCCAAACGGTCAGCGTAACTTTATCCTGCGCGACGACGCCGGCAAACAACGCAGCAAATAAAGCGAAAACAACTAAAACCGAAAAAACTTTCTTCATGACAACATCCTTTCTTAAACCTTGATAAAAAGAACCGACCGGGATAAAAAAGCCCCTATATGTTATGGAAATTATACCTGTCCTTTCGGTTTTTGTAAATAATGTAAAGAGAACTCGCGAAAACTCGAAACGGATCATCCGGCCTAAGCGAAATAAAAGCGGATCAGGAAATACATCCATCCGAGATGCGCTATGGCGAAAAGCGGGACAAGCGTCCGGAATTTCGTTTTCCGCGTTTTATGATGAAACAGCAGCATCCCCGCCAACGCGCCAAACGGAGCGCCGGCGGCAACCCAGAGCAGCGTCCGCTCCGGGATCCGGCGGCGGTTCCGTTCCGCGAACCGCTTATCGATAAAGTAAAAGAAAAGCCCGACTGCGTTCGCCGCGGCGAACGGAACGATCCAGACCCAAATCAGCGTCAGGCCTTCCGGCGCGATCTTTAACATACAGGAATTTTATCGCGCGAAGCTCAGCTATTCCGAAGCAGTTCGACGATCCGCTCAGCAGCGCGCCCATCTCCATATGGGTTGACCGCCCCGGCCATCGCTCTCCGCGCCGTTTCGTCGTCGAGGATCCGCGACGTCTCCCGCAGGATCGTTTCCGGATTCGTTCCAACCAGACGGACGTTTCCGGACGCGACGCCCTCCGGACGCTCGGTCACGCTGCGCAGCACAAGGACCGGAACGCCCAGACCCGGCGCTTCCTCCTGAAGCCCGCCCGAATCAGTCAGGACCAGCGCCGACCGCCTGACCAGCTGGACCATGCTCAGATAGTCCAGCGGATCGAGAAGCGTCAGGTTCTCAACGCCTTGCAACTTCGCGAAAACGACCGAACGCACCCTCGGATTCAGATGAACCGGGTAGACGAAATGGACCCGGGCGCGGTACCGTTCCGCGAGCGCCGCGACCGCTTCGCAGATATCCTCAAGCGGTTTCCCGAAATTCTCGCGCCGGTGCGCCGTGATCGTGACGATCTCCTTCTCTCCGAAAGGCAGCCCCGCCAGCGGAGAGCGCTCCAGCTTAAAAGGAAGCCCAGCGGCAAGACGGAGCGCGTCGATCACCGTGTTCCCAGTTACATGAACGCTCCGCGGCTCGACGCCCTCCGCCAGCAGGTTCTCGCGCGCGCCCGCGGTCGGCGCAAAATGCAAATCCGCGATCGTTCCGGCGATCCGCCGGTTAATTTCCTCCGGATACGGGGCCCATTTCTGAAAACTGCGCAGCCCGGCTTCAACATGTCCCACGCGGATCCGGTTATAAAACGCGGCCAGCGCCGCCGCCATGACGGTCGTCGTATCCCCCTGAACGAGGAGCCAGTCCGGACGCAGCGCGTCCAGCGCCGGCTGGATCCCGGTCAGGATCGCCGCCGTCAGCCCACTCAGCGTCTGATCCGCGGTCATCAGGCTCAGGTCCAGATCGCGTTCCATCCCGAAGACGCCGAGAACCTCCTCGGCCATCTCGCGGTGCTGCCCGGTCAGGCAGAAAACCGTCTCCATGTCCGGAGCGGCGCGCAGCCGACGGACTACAGGGATCAGCTTGATAACTTCCGGACGCGTCCCGGCGACGACCATGATTTTCATGAATAAAACCTCGCGTTCTTCGATTTTGGGCGGAGGGAACGAACCGCCTGGCTGTTTCCGATTATACTTATTTTAATCGACAAATTTCATCCGAAAACGAACGCCAGCGCCGCTCCCGCTGTCCGCGCGCCGGGCGTATCGATCGATCCGGAGGGGTCCTGCTCATGCTCGCGAAAGTTATTTCCTGCGCCCTGACCGATTTGGACGGGACGCTGATCGACGTTGAAGTCGATACGTCGTTTTCCTCGCTCCCCAAAACGATTATCGTCGGCCTTCCCGACCTCGCGGTCCAGGAGAGCCGCGAGCGCGTCAACGCCGCCTTCCGTAACTCCGGGATCCAATACCCGCGTTACAAAGTGACCGTCAACCTCGCCCCGGCGGACATCCGCAAAGAAGGGCCGTCGTTCGACCTGCCGATCGCGGTCGGGTGCATGGCGGCGGCGGGGATTATCGACGCGTCCGCCTACGCCGGCAGCCTGATTATCGGCGAGCTGTCGCTCGACGGATCGGTCCGGCATGTCCGCGGGATTCTTCCGATTACCGCCCGGGCGAAGGAAGCCGGTTTCGCCAGCGTCTTCGTCCCCGCCGTCGACGCCAAAGAAGCGGCGCTCGTCCCGGGAATTACCGTCCTCCCGGTTTCTTCGCTCGAAGAACTCTTCAGGCATCTCAGCGGCGAAACCCGGATCCAGCCGCAGACAGCGCCGCGGCTTTCCGAAATCGTTCCGGAAATCCCGACCGATTTCGCCGAAATCCAGGGACAGGAAAGCGCCAAACGCGCGCTCGAAATCGCGGCGGCGGGCGGGCATAATATCCTGATGAGCGGGTCGCCGGGAACGGGGAAGACGCTGATGGCGCGGGCGCTCCCGTCGATCCTCCCGAGGATGACGATCGAGGAAGCGCTCGACGTGACGCGGATTTACTCGATCGCCGACATGCTCCCCGGCGATCAGCCGCTGATCCGGGCGCGTCCCTTTCGCGCGCCGCATCACACGATTTCCAATATCGGCCTTGCCGGCGGCGGGAACCCGCCGAAGCCCGGCGAAATCTCCATGGCGCATCGCGGCGTCCTCTTCCTCGACGAATTCCCCGAATTCGGGACGCGCGTCCTTGAGGTCCTGCGCCAGCCGCTTGAAGATAAAATCGTGACGATTTCGCGGGCCTCCGGCTCGGTGACGTATCCGGCGAATTTCATGCTCGCGGCGGCGATGAACCCCTGTCCCTGCGGCTATTACGGCGACCCGACGACAGCCTGCACCTGCTCTCCGACCGCGATCGACAGGTACCAGAAGCGCATCTCGGGGCCCATGCTCGACCGGATCGACCTGCATGTCGACGTCCCGCGCGTCGATTTCCAGAAACTGACGCACGCAGGACGGAACGAGGCGTCGGAAACGATCCGCGCCCGCGTCGAAGCCGCGCGCGCGATTCAGCGCGAACGCTACCGCGGGCTGCCGATTTTGAGCAACGCGGAAATGCGCCCCGGGGAGATTCGAAAATACTGCCCGCTCGACAGCGCAAGCCAGATGCTGATGAAAAAAGCGATGGAACGGTTCAGCCTTTCGGCGCGCGCGTTTCATCGGCTCCTGAAAATCGCGCGGACGATCGCCGATTTAGCCGGCTCGGCCACGGTCCGCGCGGAGGATATCGCCGAAGCGATTCAATACCGTCCGAAAAAGACGCGCTGAACCGGTTCAGCCAAGCTGATCGAGCTGGATCCCTGCCGTTTTCAGCGTTTCCTCGACGAGCTTGGGAGCCGGGAAACCGGCCGACGCGCCGGAAGTCCGGATTTTCAAGGCTGCGAAGACCTCGGCGCGAATCAGCGCGTCGATCGGCAGATACCCCTTCAGCGCGTAATTCAGGTACGCGGAGAAGAGCGCATCCCCCGCGCCGACGGTATTCACGACGCCCCCGAGGTTCGCCGCGCTGAGACGAACGAGCCGGTCCGCGCTCCGGTCGTAAAGGAGCGCGCCTTTTTCCCCGCGGCCGATCACGATCGTTTTCGCAGGGACGACCTCTTTCAGCCGCAACGCGAATCTTTCCGCTTCCTCGGGAAGCTTTTCATCGCTCAGGAATAAAATATCCGCCGCCTGCATGAAATCCCGATTATATCCGTCGTTCAGATCGCTCAGCACATGCACATCCGTCGCGATCGGGAGCCCCATCGATTTAATTTCGCTCAGCAGCGCCCGATTAAAATTCACGTTGCAGAGAACCGCGATCCGGCTATCGGGTAAATCTTCCTGGACGGCTTCGATCCGCAAGGTCCGCTCCTGAATATCTTTCAGGTCGCAGTAAATCTGCCGCCGCCCGGCGTCGTCATATAAAACGACCGACGCCGGCGTTTCGGGAAGCTCGCCGAAAACGGCGTGCGTCGGGATCCCCATATCGTCCAACGCGGAACGTATCCGGTCCGATTCCGCGTCGTTCCCGACGAACGACGCCAGTCGGACGTCGTTTCCCAGCGTTTTCAGCGCCTTCGATAGATTAAACGCGACGCCGGAAACGTTCGAGCGGATCCGGAAAAACGAATAATCGATCGGGAAATAGTTGATCGGGAACTGGCGGACCCTGACCGTCGTTTCGATATTGATAAGACCCGAGATAAAAATTTTCATATGCGGATCGTACCCGGGCTATGATATATCAGCCTTTCTATCATTCCCCGCCCTGATCAGGTTAATCCCTTTGGGACGGTTCCAAAATGCCCAGCCCGCGGCAAACCGCGGGCTGTCTCTCGCTTTCGTTTTTTACGGAACCGGCTTACCAGAAGCCGAACCGTTTTTTCGCCTCTTCCTTCGGCTCGTCGCCGGCTTCGGCGTCCGAGTCCTCAACCTCGTCGGGAAGATCTTCCGTTTCAGCGTCGTTCGCCTCCGCGCCCCAGCCGTTCGGCAGGATCGTCGCCTCCGGATCGGCGTTGCCCTCCGTCCCGGCGACGTCCGGCTCAGGGGCTGGCTCCGCCGGAGCGAGCGGCGCTTCCGCCTGCGCCTCCATCGCTGTGCGCATGATCTCGACCTTCTGCTCGCTGAATTTCATTTTTTCTTCCATTCTTTTCAGCGCCGCGTCAAGCTCGTCCCGCGCCTCGATCGCTTCCTTACGCGCCTGTTCCGCGTCGGCGGCGCTGAGCTGCGCCTGCCCGATCGCCTCCTGCATGTCCTTGATTTCGCGATCGGCGCTGACCTGCGCCGCTTCGAGCTGATCTTTGGCTTCTTCCAGCTCGAAGATTTTCTGACGTAAATCCTTGTTTTTGTTCTGCGTATCGATTAAATCGGCGCGATACTTGGAAAGGCTGTCTTCGAGCCCGGTCAACTCCTTTTTATAGACCCGATCCGACCGTTTCCAGCGGAACCAGCCGGGAAGGGTAAAAACCGCCGCGAAGACCGCCCCGATCGCCAGCGCCAGGATCATCAGGATCGCCAGCGGCAGGCTGAAACTCCAGATAAAGAAATGAAGCGTGACGATTTCGGTATTCTGGACGGCGAATATAACCGCCAGTACCGCAAAGATCATCGATACAATCATGCCGAATTGCATAAAACCCTCCTTCAAGCATCAGGATTCGTTGATTTGACTCTCCTTAATTTTACCCGAACCCGCGCGAAAACCCACTACGCCGTTCCAGGGCCGATCGACGGTTCATTGCCGCGGCGCGACATGATTGATCAGCGCGC
The DNA here is from genome assembly GCA_001717545.1 of Anaerolineaceae bacterium oral taxon 439. Classification (NCBI taxonomy): domain Bacteria; kingdom Bacillati; phylum Chloroflexota; class Anaerolineae; order Anaerolineales; family Anaerolineaceae; species Anaerolineaceae bacterium oral taxon 439. Next base: position 215,264 of record CP017039.1, read on the forward strand.
GCAGGATCCCCATCGACGAATCGTACAGCGACTGCATTGTGTCCCAGATCGTATCCTGATTTAATATGCCGCAATACGGATGATCCCCGAGCTCATTCTCATGCTGATAATCCGTCCCCCACTGAGCATAGTAGTATTCTACAAGGGCATCCTCACGCTCAAAAATTTCGGGGAGCGCGGCAAGAAACGCTTCCATCCGCCCGGCATCCGCTTCGACACGCGCATGGAGCGCGCTCATTTTCTCCAGCCTGCGAAGCGTCTCCTCTTTTTCAGCTTCGCTTAACGACCCGGTCTTCTCCTCCGGAACTGTCTCCGGGTCTTCCTCGGTATGCAATTCGGTTTGCATTCTTCCCATCCTTTCTTTATAAATCATCCAGCCAAATCATAACATGTTCGGGACAGCCGAAAGGAGACGGCGTCATCTTTGACGTACGGCCCAGCGCAGGACTTTATACAAGCTGCCCCGGCAATTTCATTTTCTTTTTTGGTGAAAAACCGACGTCAAAATTTTCCACGTCCCGTCCGTCAACCAGGTAGCCCTCCGGCGTGTAGTAAGTCCCGGTAACGCCGTTCAGAAATCCTGCCCTCAACTCCCGGAGCAGAAAATAAGGAACTTCATCCGTCCTCGGTTCCGCGTTGTAATGAATCCCCCTGGAGCTCGCGACCACAAAGCCGAGCTTGCCGTAGAAATCCAGATTCCCTTCCATGCAGAGGGCGCCAACGCCCAGGTCCGCCGCTTTTTCCATGGAAAACTCCAGAAGAGCCTTGCCGTAGCCCTGCCTTTGATATTCCGGCGCGATGCTGATCGGGCCGAAGGTCATGATCGGGATCCGCCTGCCATCGTCCGCCTGGATTTCCGTGCGAACATACATGATATGACCCATGATTCCGCCGTCCTTTTCCATGACGAAATCCAATTCCTGGACAAAATCCTCACGGCCGCGATAAGCGTGCAGGATGTAATGCTCGATGCAGCCCGGCCGATAAACGTTCCAGAACGCTTCCCGTGTCAGATTTTCCGCCGCCCGATAATCATCAGGCGTTTCCAACCGGATCGTATAACCGCCTTGATTCATTGTTTTGCTTCCTGAAAATTGTTAACCGACGATCGTGTCAACTGACAATCACAGGAGGTCTGCATGAAATTGTATTGTGCAAGCCTCCCGGTTCAGGATACGATCTCCAAAGGATTGGTTTTCTTCAAACAGCGTCTCCTTAAAAAGGATTTCTCAACTCAGGCTGTCGAGCCAGCCTGACGTAAGAGTATACCCCGAAAATATATTCAGGTTGAAAGCGGTTATTTTTCCATCAGGCAACCGGCGCGAATCCTTTATAATGATCAGCATGAAGAAAGTCCAGACGCAATACGTCTGCCGCGAATGCGGCAGGACGAATCCGAAATACATGGGACGCTGCCCCGGCTGCGGCGGGCTGGGGACTATGGAGGAGGAGATCGTTTCCAATCCGGCGGCCGCCTCCGCGGCGCATCCCGCATTCCGTAAGAGCGAACCGGTCCGGCTCCGCGATATCGAGCTGACCGGCGAAAAACGGATCGATCCGGGGATCGGCGAGCTCGCGCAGGTCCTCGGCGGCGGGATCGTCCCCGGCTCGTTGATCCTGATCGGCGGCGACCCGGGGATCGGGAAATCGACGCTCCTTCTTCAGACGGCAATTTTCCTCGCCGGAAAAGCGACCGTCCTCTACGTTTCCGGCGAAGAATCCGAACGCCAGATCAAAATGCGCGCCGAACGGATTCTCGCGTCAGCGCCGAAGTTCCGCGATCTTTCCGAACGCCTCCTGCTGTACACGGAAACCAGCCTGGACGCGATTTTAAACGCTGTCGCCGAGTTGAAACCGGAATTCCTGATTGTCGACTCGATCCAGACAATCCAGCTTTCGGCGCTGGAATCGAGCGCCGGATCGCTGACGCAGGTCCGCGAATGCACCGGGAAATTACGCGAGCTGGCGAAGACGAGCGGGCTGACCGTTTTCGTCATCGGGCATGTTACCAAAGAGGGCCTGATCGCCGGTCCGCGCGTCCTGGAACATATCGTCGACACTGTCCTGTACCTGGAAGGCGACCGCTTTCAGACGCTGCGGCTGCTGCGTTCGGTCAAGAACCGCTACGGCGCGACGTCGGAGGTCGGCGTCTTTGAAATGATTGAGAGCGGGCTGAACGAGGTGAAGAACCCGTCCGAGCTCTTCCTTTCCGAACGCATGGTCAACGCGTCGGGGTCCGCGATCGCGGTCACGATGGAAGGGACGCGTCCGATCCTCGTCGAGGTTCAGGCGCTGACCAACCTGACCGCGTTCGGGAACCCGCGCCGGGCCCAGAACGGCGTCGACATGAACCGTCTTTTCCTGATTACCGCCGTCCTGACCCGGCGCGTCGGCCTCCGGCTCGGCGACCAGGACGTTTACGTCAACGTTGTCAACGGGCTGAAAATCAGCGAACCCGCCGCCGATTTAGCCGTCGCCGGCGCGATTTTTTCGTCGGCGCGCGGCGTGCCGCTGCGCGCCGATACGGTCCTGATCGGCGAGATCGGACTTTCGGGCGAGCTTCGCGGAATCCAGAAGCTCAGCGCGCGGATCAACGAAGCGCGAAAGCTGGGGTTTACGCGCGCGATCGTCCCGCGACTGCTGCGGAACCGCGAGACGTTCCCGACAGGGATCGAAATTATTCAGGCGCGAACGCTGAAAGACGCAATGCAAAACGCCGTCAGCGACGCCGCCCCTGTGGGAACCGATCCGGAAGGCGCGGGAAACGGGTAGAATAGATAAAAGACGCGGGCGTATCCTGATCCTGCGCCCGGGCGTTCTCCGGAGGAGCTATGAACGAAACGAATGAGATGATGGAAGGCGGACGGATAGAGCCTGAACGGATGGAAAGCGAGCGGATCGAGACCGGGAAGATCGAAAACGACGAGAGCGAAACCCAATTCTCAATTTCGGTCGACGCGCCGATCCTGCGATCGTTGATGAATACCCCAAAAATCCACGCGCTGGAGCACGCGACGATCGCCGTGCTGGCGTCGCGGTTCAACCGGAAAAAATTTTCCGGGCTTTCGCTTCCCTTCGGTTTTTTCCTGATCGGAGAGGCGTCGATCGAAGAGGTTCGCGACGCGTTTGACATCGCGCTGTCGCGGCTTAAGGCCGGCGAAACCGAGCTGGCGCTGTCGAAGAACTGCGGGACGAATATCGCCGTGACCGGCGCGCTCTGCGCGCTGACGGCGATCGCGGCGCTTTCCGGAACGAAAAGCACGAAGGAACGGATGAAGCGATTCGACCTGCTGGCGCTCTCGCTGGGGTTCCTGAGCCGGATTGGGCCGGAACTCGGGATGCTGGCACAGAAAGAAATCACAACCGACCCGAACGTCGCCGGGCTGAACGTCACCGAAATCAAGCAGACGACGATCTTCGGCCATGAAGCCTACTTCGTCAAGATCATTGAAAGCGAAAGGTAATCGGACGGACCCGGCATGGCGATATCGGTTCGCATCCTGCATGGCGACGACGAGGAAACGATTCGGACGGTTTTAAGAACGGTCGAATCCGGACTGCGCGCAACCGGCCTGGCCGAGCTGAATTTTCAAGTTCTCGACGGGAAAAATACCGACGGCGAAGCGTTTTCGAACGCCGTTTACGCGCCGCCGCTGATCGCCGACCAGCGCGTCGTCGTCCTGAATAACCCGTTAGCGATGGCCGGGGGGCGCGACGGGAACCAGCGCTTCCTGACGCTGCTGAATTCGATCCCGGAAACGACCTGCCTGATTCTGGTCATTCATGACACGTACGAACGGAGGGACTGGTCGGCGCTGCCGGCGAAATCGTTCCTGAGGAAATGGGCGACGGAACGGCCGGAGAGCGCGATCATCGAAACGCACGCGCGCCCCGACCTGAACGGCATGCGCGGCTGGATCACGGCGAAAGCGAACGAGCTCGGCGGGCAGATCGAACCGGGCGCAGCGCGGCTCCTGATCGGCATGATCGGCAACGACACCGGCGAAGCGCGTCAGGCGCTCGACAAGCTCCTTCTCTACGTCGATTTTGCCCGGCCGATCGATGAAAGCGACGTCAGCGAGCTGATCACCGCGAACAATACCGTCAATATTTTTGCCATGATCGACGATCTCGTCGCCGGAAACGCGAAATCCGCGCTGATCAAGCTTCACCAGCTCATCGAGGAACAGGACGTCCCGGGCGTTCTGGCGATGATCACGCGGCAGTTCCGCCTTCTCGTCCAGGCGCGGGAAATCCTCGACGAAGGCGGCGGGACCGGCGCGATCATGAAAGAGCTGGGGCAGATCGAATTTGTCGCCAATAAGCTCGGGAATCAGGCGCGCGCGTTCTCGATGAACCGGCTTTGCGATTTATTCGGCGAACTCGTCGAAATCGATCGCGGGCTGAAAACGTCGCAGTCCGACCCGCTGACCGCGTTGGATTTATTCGCCGTCAGCGTCGCTTCCGGCAAACGCAAGTAAAAATCTCAGCGCGTTCAGCGCTTCGCCTCGATATACGGAAGGAACCAGTTCCCCGACCCGGCGCGCGCGCTCAGGTCCGACGCGCTTTCAACCTCGCGGAGCTCGTTCCCCATCCGAACGAGATGGACCCAGGTTTGGCCGGGTTTCAGCGGGAACGGTTCGCCGTTTTCGAAAACGAAGCGAATCGGACGGAAGCGGTCGGTCGCGTTTTCCGCCGTCCCGCTCCGCGTCGTCCAGTACACGTCGTAGCGCAGCCCGTCGCGGAAGACGATCGCCGGACGGCGGTCGATAAAGTTCAGGACCGGCTTGAACCCGTCGCTCATCCGCTCGGTATCATGAAACAGCAGGACGACGTTCTGGAAGGAAAGCTGACGTTCGGTCAGCGCGTCGGTCGTCGGCAGGATTTCCGGGTTCCCAACTGAATTCTGCGAATGCGTATACAGTCCCGCGGCGCGGTCATACGTCCAAAGCGTCTGATTCGCCGGAGCGTAACGGACGAGGAGACTCGCCGCCGGAAGGCCGGTCCCGGGAGGGCCGTACGAAAACGGGAGCCGGAGGAGCTCCGGATCGGGAGGCTGGATCTTCGCGGTCCAGCTCGTCAGAAACGACTCGTACGTTGAAACCGGAAGCTTCGGATAGAGGTCCTTCCCGCTTTCCCCGTACCAGGACTGAACGTTGTACAGCCCGTCGTCAACAACCGCCCTGCGGTTGCCAGCGCTGATCAGCAGCGCGCCGTAATGGTTCCTCAGGTCCTCAACGCCGTAAAGCGCCCCGCCGAGCGAGCCGATATACGGATCGACGCCGGTCGACGCCGACGGAAGGCGTCCGTAAAAAAGGGCGAAAAGCCGCGAAATCCCACCCATGTCGTAAAATTCGAAAATCCAGGCGGCGAAGCTGAGCCCGGCGCTGGGACGGGCCTCGTCGGGATAGCGCGAAATCGGAACCAGCGCGGGAACCTTCCGGAGCAGCTCCGGATCGTCCGCCGTTTCGCCGGTCAGCGGATTAATCCCGCCGGGGAAGACCGTCTCCGGCGTGTCCTGACGCGCGCGGACGTCCGGAACGATCGCCAGCGCAGTTAGAGCGATCAGAGCGAAAAGAAGTATCGTAACGGTTCGCTTCATCATCGGAAGAACCTCCTGTTTCCGGCGCGGCGCCGGGATATATTGAAAGAAAACGTTCGCCCGCCGTTTACCGTATTGTATCATCAGGCGTCGGGAATAAAAAACGCTCAACCGGACGATTGAGCGCCTGAGCTCCTCGACCAGGATTCGAACCTGGAACCTAGCGGTTAACAGCCGCCCGCTCTGCCGTTGAGCTATCGAGGATCAACATCAGAATATTATAGCCGGATTCGCAAGGCTGTCAAGATCGCGTTATTTTTTTGAGATTCATTCGCGTGTCAGTCGTCGTCGCCGAGCCGGATCTGGATCGCCGGACGTACCCCCGCAGGATTGGTAATGAAAACCCCGATAATTTCGCCGCGCGGATCAATCGTGATGACGCGGCCTTTTTCAGTCCACGAACCATTTGTTTCAATCCGCGAAAAATTGTAATTGCGAAGCCACCAGTTCCCGCTTTGAGCGTTGTACCCGGGCAGGCCGCGAACGTAATCGGAGACTGGCGCGATCCGGTCCTGTTTTTCCGGAATGTAAGCCTGAACCTCCTCCATCGTCAAAGCGAAGACTTTGTTTAAAGAAATAACCACTTTTGAAATTCTATCCCATTTAGTCGGACCTCTTTCATAATATTCAAATTCGATGATCCTCCCCGCCTCAGCAGGCACAAACGCAGCTTCCACAAAATCTTCATTCAGCCATTTTCGCAAGGTGCAGCTCATCCAGGATGTCGCTGAGTCCCGATAATGATAATTTTTCAGATCGAGGATCGACCGGCTCAACAGCAGCGCGGCCTGATTCTTAATTTCCAGCACCCGCCATTCGATCGGTTCCGGCCCGTTTTCCAGATCGTTATCCTGTTCATAGCGCCCAAACTGGACGATATCGCCGACTTTGAGCCCCGGGAACGATAAGTCCGGCTCGCTCGTTGGCTCGGGACCAGATACCGCAGCCTCCGTCCATTGCGCGGTCGCCGTCATCGCTGCCGCAACTGACGCCAATTCTTCCGCCTTTTGCCATAGCGCTTCCGCGGTCGCCTGCTGCGCGGCGCGATCCGCTTCAACAGCGGCGGCTTCCGCGCCCAACGTTTCGGTCATCGATCTGGATCCCGCCATTTCGGTTTCGCGCCGGAGTACCGCTAATTCAGCGGTCGATGTCATTTGAGCTGCGGCTGCGGCTAATGTCGCCCCCTGCTGCCATAGCGCTTCGGCGGTCGCCTGCTGCGCGGCGCGATCCGCTTTAACAGCGGCGGCTTCCGCGCCCAACGTTTCGGTCATCGATATGGCTCCCGCCATTTCGGTTTCGCGCCGGAGTGCCGCCAATTCAGCGGTCGATGCCACTTGAGATGCGGCTACGGCTAATGTCGCCCCCTGCTGCCACAGCGCTTCCGCGGTCGCCTGCTGCGCGGCGCGATCCGCTTCAACAGTAGCGGCTTCCGCGCCCAGCGTTTCGGTCATCGATCTGGATCCCGCTATTTCGGTCTGACGGCTTTGCGCTTCCGCCGTCTCCGCCGGCGCGGCCGTACTCGCCTCAAATACGGAGGGCTTCGGCCGACCCATCAACAGGCCAAAAAGCACGGACAGGATCCCCAGACCCGCTAACACGGCCATCAGCCTGAGAGCTGCCTGACCGGCGCGCTGCATCCCGGAGTTCTCCTGAGACGCCTGATGGGCCCCGCTCGTCCCCACGGCCTGCGCAATCGGCAGGGCTTTCGCTTCCGATCGGATTTCCCGACTGCCAGTCGCCGGCTCCGCTTTCGCGACGCCGGCGCGAATCTTCCGAATATCCGTTTTGCCAAAGCGGACCGAGCTTTCCGTCCCGGCTTCCGCCTTCGGGACCGTCTGAATCCCGGTCGTTTCTCCCGATTGGGCTTTTCGCGCGGCGGCGGTCAGCGCCTGCAAGCGCAGCCCGTCCAGATCGCGCAAAAAATCTTTCATCGAGCCGTAGCGGTCGTCCGGCTTCTTCGCCAGCGCCAGATCGAAGAATTTCCTGACGGACCCGGGAAGATCGGGAACGAACTCGCGCGGGTCCGGGAACGGTTCCGTCGCCTGCTTCGTCAGGACTTCCAACGGCGTTTCGCCCTGAAACGGTTTCCGGCCGGTAATCAGCTCGTAAAAAACGACCGCCAGCGAATAAATATCGGCCCGGCCGTCGATCCGCTTGCCTAACCCCTGCTCCGGCGCCATGTACTCCGGCGTCCCGATCCCAACCCCGGTTCCCGTCAGCGTATTCTGATCCTCGGATTCCTCTAAAAATTTCGCGATCCCAAAATCGGTCAGGACGACTTTTTCGCCTTTGGTAATCATGATATTCGACGGTTTAACGTCGCGGTGCAGCATGCCCTGATCATGGACATAGCGCAGCGCGTCCGCAATCGGCCGGATCAATCGGACCGCCGTCTCCACTTTCAGCGGCTTGCGGACCTCCTTGAGCGTCGCCCCCTCTAAAAACTCCATGACCAGATACGGCATATCGCCGTACGTTCCGAAATCGTAGACCTGAACGATATTCGCATGGTTCAGCCGCGCCAACGCCCGGGCCTCGCGCTTGAATCGTTCGGGAAGCGTTTTGAGCTGATCGATCGTGAACCCGCCGACACGGATCAGCTTGATCGCGACCGGACGGTTCAGGTGCGGGTCGAAGGCTTTATAGACGATCGCCATTCCGCCGCGACCGATTTCCCGTTTGATTTCGTATCGGCCGATCGTTTTCACGCTGTCTTCTGTCATGGGTCCGATTCCCTCCTTCAAATATTGAGGTATTGAGGATCGCCGGTCCTCAATCATAATCTTACCGCAATCTGGAATAATTTTTCTGTTAATTCATGGTCAATTCCCTGATCTCAGAGCGCGGCCTCGGGAAAGAATACGACGCCGAACGCAGCGCGGAGAAGATAAACGATCGCCAGCGCGGCGACCGCGGCGATCAGGATCCGCAGCAACACCCCGACCGTCTTCGAAATCACCTTAACGATCAACAGCGTCACCAAAAGCCAGAGCGCCAGCGAGACCAGCCCGCCGATCGATTCAGGAACAGACATCTTTCAACCACCCTCCTTTCCTCCCGGGCTCAATAAAAGAAAACCAGGACCGAAAAAACAAAATGCGTCAGGAAAAACGCGCCGATCATCCCGCACAGGACGCGGCGGACCGGGGGCGTTTCTTTCCGTTGAGCCGCGGTCAGCAACGCCCCAACCAGCGCCCAGGCGCATAAAAACTGCACGGCCAGACCATTGCGCAGCCGCCAGAAAATCGCGGTCCGCGACTGGACCTGGGCAAGAAGGGCGCGATCGAGAATAAAAAAGGCCGTCGCCCCGGTCAACGCCGTCGCAATCAGCAGCGTCAGCCCGACGCGCAGCGCGCGGCGGCGAACCGTCCCAACGCATTCATAAACGGCGACGCAAAAAACGATCCAGCAGATCGACAGGATCAGATACAGATAAAGGTCGCCGGGAATCGCAAGCTCATTCATGTTTTATCTCTCCGCCTCCTACGCCCCGATCATCCGCGGCAGCGCGTACATCCCGGTCAGCGCCAGCGCAAAGAAGAGCGCAAGCGCAAGCCGGACGATTTTCCCCCCGTCCCGCTCCCGCTTTTCGTCCCCAAACGCAGCGTAAAACAGCGCGCTCCCAACGATCAGGACCAGCGTCAGCGCCGGCGTCGACGCCAGCGGACGGAAAAACGATAAGTACCCCGGCTCGAAAACCGCCGTCAGGTACAGCGTCAATCCCATCGCAACGATCAGCCCGAAGAACCAGGCCAGCCATCCGTCCATCTTATCGGCAATCCGCCATTGGATCAGGTCGGCAAACAGGAGACAAAGCCCGACGCCGTAAGCCGCGCTTCCCCAAAGCGACGACGGAAGAACCATCCAGTCCCGATAAAACAGGACCAATACGCCGGCGATTACCGCGGCCGACCCGATGAACAAGACCGCGCTGTAGACCGTCCGCCCGGATTTCAGGCGCATCCCATACAGCGACGTGACACAGACGACAGCGGCGACGCACGCCGATAAGAAGTAGAAAAATGGCTCGCTGAAACGTAAAATCGGTATCATCCCGCCCCCGTTATCCAGATAAAAATAAAATTCCCGCCCATCAGGACAACGACAAACGCGATCGCCAGCGCCGCCGCAGCGCGCAGCGCGAACGGGACCGACGGCGAAAACGCGCGCGCCAGCGCCGCCGTCAGGACGAGCCAGCCGACCGCCGTTATCATCCGATAAGCCTCGCCCAACGAAGCGAGGTCCGGGAAAATCGCCGCGACCCGATCCGACGCGAAGCGGAATAGCAGCGCTGCCGCGATCCAACCCAGGAAGACGAGCAGGTAAACGGCCGCCGATCCGGCCAGGATCCGTCCGCGCCCGCGCGCGTCGTTCGACCCCAGGTAGAGGATCGTGACGAGGAGAACCGTCAGGAAGAGTATTGCCGAGGGAAAAGTTAAACCCATAGTGTTTCGAATCCTTTGCCGGCGAAGCTGCCGCCGGGCATGTACAAAAATAAATCCGACCATTCGAATTTTACCAAAGTCTATTCAGGATCACCCCCAAAACGCCGGGATTGCGGCGAAATCCGCCGGCGTCATGGATTATCAGGCAAAAGCGGAAACCTCCGACGCGTCCAAAAAAGTCGATCAGGTCAAAAATTGCGCTATAATCGTTAAGTGAGGAAATAAAACAAACGATGGGGGATTCCCTATACGGAGTTAAAAAAGATGAACGTTCGCATGAAACCCCGGATTTTTTTAGCCGTCCTGCTGACCGTGCTTCTGGTTCTGACGTTGGGCAGCTGCGTTTCGAATCTTCCGAACGGCGGCGAGGCGGCGAAACCGACCGAAGCCGCTTCGGAAATGGGAGACGGAAACGCGGCATCTTCCGACGGCGTTTCCGCCGGTCCGGCAGCGAATTTCGTTCCGGGTGACGATTCCGCCGTGTCCGCCGCTAATACGACCCCGATCGCGCCCGGGACAACGTTCGATAACCCCTGGCGCTACTGCGAAGCGGTTTCGACGATCGACAGTCCAGGGATCGAATACGTCGGGGAAAAACCGAACGGCGCGGTCGTCGCGAAAACGCTCCGGCTCCTCGGCGTTCCGGAGAGCGACGGCGCGGGTCATACCGTCGTCTGGCGCTGCATGGACGGGCTGGTTTACGGCTGCGACGTAACGCTGACGGGGACCTGCCTGACGAAATTATCGCTCCTGACGCAGCCGACCCAGCGCATGATCGACGAATGCGCCCGCGGCGAAAACGACGGCGCGGCGCTCCCCGAAGCCGTAACTGGGGCGGACACGCCGTATGAATGGGGCTGCGTCGGCTCGGCGCCGGCGATCCTCCGCCAGCGGGTCTCCGTCGACGCGCAGGATTTCGACGCGACGATCTGGAAACCGGTGTATGAAAATTAAGGAATCCCAGCGAAAAAAAAACGTTAAAGTCAATTCAACAACTGAAATAAGGAACCCCGAATCATGAACGCTGTAGAAATTATCGTTAAGAAGCGCGACGGCGAACCGCTCAGCCGCGAGGAGATCAAATTCTTTATCGACGGGTACACCGCGGGAAAAATCCCCGATTACCAGGCCTCCGCGCTGGCGATGGCGATTCTCTGCCGCGGGATGAACGACCGGGAAACCGCCGATCTGACCATGGCGATCGCGGAATCCGGCGAAGTCCTTTCGCTTGACGGCGTCGTCGATATCGCGGTCGACAAGCATTCGACCGGCGGCGTCGGCGATAAAACGACGCTGATTGTCCAGCCGATCGTCAGCGCCTGCGGCGTTCCGGTCGCGAAAATGTCCGGACGCGGGCTGGGGTTCAGCGGGGGAACGATCGATAAACTCGAATCCATTCCGGGGATGCGCCTCGACCTGACGAAAGAGGAATTCCTCGCGCAGCTGAAAAAATATCATACGGTTCTTTCCGGTCAATCCGGCGACTTAGCCCCGGCGGACGGGAAGCTTTACGCGCTCCGCGACGTAACCGGAACCGTTCCGGCGCTCCCGCTGATCGCGTCGTCGGTCATGAGTAAAAAGATCGCCGCCGGAACGCCCGTGATCCTTCTCGACGTCAAGGTCGGCGACGGCGCGTTCATGGAAACGATCGAAAAGGCGCGGCGCTTAGCCGGCGTCATGGTCGCGATCGGCACGCAAATCGGTCGGAAGGTCTACGCGGAACTCACTGACATGAACCAACCGCTCGGCGCGGCCGTCGGCAATATTCTCGAAGTCAAAGAATCGATCGCTTTCCTGAAAGGGGAGCCCGTTCCATCCGATCTCTACGAACATTGCGTCAAGTCATCGGCGACGCTGCTGGAAATGGCCGGGGCGGCGGCGACGAGCGAAGACGCGCTGGCGCTGGTTCGCCGCGCGCTCTCGTCCGGCGCAGCCTTCGAGAGCCTGAAAAAGCTGGTCTCGCTCCAGGGCGGCGATATTTCCTACCTCGATTCACCGGAAAAATTCCCGGCCGCGCCGATCGTTCGGACCGTTACGGCCGATCGCGCCGGTTATGTTCATGCCATCCGCGCGCGGATCGTCGGCGAAGCTTCGGTCACGCTGGACGCCGGGCGGATTACCAAGAGCGACGCTATCGACCGCCGCGTCGGTATCCTGGTGCATTCGAAGGTCGGCGATCCCGTCGAAAAAGGTCAGCCGATCTTCACGATTCACGCCAACAGCGAAGCGAAGGCCGAACGGGCGGCGGCGAACCTGATCCAGGCCATCTCGATTCAGGACGGACCCCGCGACCGCTATCCACAGTTCTACGGCCTGATCACCGGATCGGACGACAAAACGGCATGAACCCCGACAGCTCCAGTCCGGACAAAAAAGAAATCGAACGTGAAAGCGAAGCCGCGTTCGGAGAGCGCCCCTTTGCGCAGCTCCGCAGCGCGGCAAAGACGAAAAAGCTCATTTTCGACGCGGTCGAATCCGGAGACGCAGGAACGATTCATCGCTTTCTTCAGCGGAACGAATTCCCCGGCGCGCTTCATAAAAACTTTTATCCTGACGAGAAAGAGCTTTCCGGACTGAAAAATCTCCTTCTCCGTTTCTTTTACGAAGCCGCTGAAGCCTCAATCCGCGGCGGATTCGATCCCGAGGAAGCGGAAACGCTTTTCGAGGAGCTTTCCGGCCGCCTGAATCAGGCGACCACCGTCGAAGACCTTGTCAGCCTCGAAAAGCTGGTCATTTCGACGTACGGCGATCCGTTTTTCCGAAAGACCACGCAGAGGCACTGTTCGCTTCCCGAACGGGTCAACCGCTTCATCAGCGAAAACTACATGCAGAAACTGACGATCACCCAGATTTCGAACGCTCTCTGCCTGCATCCGAATTACCTGATGAAAAAATATAAGGCGGAATCGGGAAAAAGTATCATGCAGGCGGTCAACGACAAACGCATCAGCGAGGCGATGAAGCTCTTGCTGACGACGGAGATATCGATCGACCGGATTTCGAAGAAAATTGGCTTCGAAACGCCGCAGTACTTCAACACCGTCTTCAAGAAGCGCATGGGGAAGTCGCCGAATCAGGCCCGCCGCGAAGCGAAAGCGTCAGGACGGCGGAAGACAGACGCTGAGCCCGAAGCGGAAGACTGAAACGGTCGATCCGCGGAACGTCGCCCGGCTCGCCGAAGACACGCGCCGGTTGACCGCCCTGCAGGAACGGGAAGCCGTCCACCGATATGGGAAATGGTTCGGCGAACGGGATATTTATTCGAAAGCGTGTCAGTTGCGATAAAATAGACCGTAGACAGTTAATTAAGAGCCGTCCTCGTTCCAGAAATAAAACTGCTCCGGGCGGGACGTGCTCAAAAAACAATAAAGCTATTTTGTACACTTGGAAGGAGTTTCTATTATGTTCCATACAGTTATTGTTGCAGGAAATATCGGTCGGGATCCGGAAATGCGGTACACGCCGTCGGGCGTTCCGGTTACGTCGTTCAGTGTCGCGACCAGCCGGCAATATTCAAATGCGCAGGGGCAGCCGGTCAAAGAGACGATCTGGTTCCGGATCACCTGCTGGTCAAAGTTGGCTGAATTTGCGAATACATACTTGAAAAAAGGGACGAAGATCATCGTCGAAGGCCGGCTCGTTCCTGATCCGAATACTGGCGGACCGCGCGTTTTTCAGCGATCCGACGGAACTTCTGGTGCATCGTTTGAGATTAACGCTGCGACAATCCGTTCGATCGGCTCACGAAGCGAAAATACCGAATCAGGTTCAACCGATTTCGATACAAGCGACGCGAACGAGGACGATATCCCGTTCTAACTCATGAACCATTCTACGACTCAAACGATCAATCAAATCGCTGAATCAGCGCACGTCGTTTTTGAAGCGGAAACGAAGGCTCGAGACGACGCGCTCAGCAAAGCCCGGGCGCTGACACGGGCCTCTGCTAACGCGATCCGCGCGATTCATCGGGGCGACAGCGTTGAAGCACATCGTCATCTTGATGCTGGAAAGAACCTGTTCTCCGAAATAGCCGAGGAGTTGAAAAGCTTTCCCGGTTTGTATTACGCGGGTTATACCCAGGACGCCATTAAAGAGTACTGCGAAGCCAGTCTGACAACGGCGTTTATCGAAATGTGCGAGCTCCCGACGCCGGAAAGTTTAGGCGTTCCGGTTTCTACGTTCCTGCGTGGATTAGCGGAAACGCCGGGCGAACTGCGCCGCCGCTGCATGGATATCCTGCGAATGGGGTATTCGGACGAGGCGGAAACGCTGTTGTCTGAAATGGACGATATTTATTCGGTCCTGATTACGATGGATTACCCGGACGCGGTCACGAATGGCCTCCGACGGCAGACGGACCTGCTGCGCGGGATTGTCGAGCGAACGCGCGCCGACCTGACGCTGAGTTTGCGAGAAGAAAAACTGAAAGAATTGCTGCGGCGAACGATCGAAACGCATGAATCATCCCTCATAAAGTAGATGAAACGGGGCGTCCCAATCGTTTCTGAAACTTTTGGGACGCCTTTGTTGACTGGATCTCACCTATCGATGCCCTGACATCAGGCGAAGCTTATCCCAATTGGGTAGCCAGCGGATAAAGTTTAAGAAATTGACGAAATCGTTCTTCATACATGGAGGTTAATTTATTGTCAGGTGTGTACCTTTCGGCAGGACAGCTGTCCGTCAGGTATTCTATGAAGCCTGCGTAATTCTTTTCTTTCCCTAATCCGATTTTACCTGAAACGGATAATGCGATCGCCGGTAAAAAGTCTGCATTGGAAAATACAATTAATTCCTGGTTAAGAATATTGGAGAGAATTTTCATCCAGCACATCTCTTTTGTTCCACCGCCGACAACGGTCATTTTCTGAACGGATTTATTTATCGTTTCTAATCCTTGACGAATCGAAAATGCGACGCCCTCTAACGCTGCCTGAGCTAAATCAGTCTTTGAAGTCGATGCAGAGATACCGGCGAAGAGGCCGCGAACAGAATTGTTCATGACCGGGAAACGTTCTCCAATAATATATGGAAGGAAAAGCAAACCGTTGCTGCCCGGGGTTCCGTCAAGCAGCAAACGATGAACCTCATCATAATTAATCGCTCGCTCCTGTGAAGATAAAATTTTACTGATCCATTGATGTACATTGCCTGCGTTTAGAAATGGAACGACGTTTATATAAGTCTGCGAAGGGATCGCGGCGAGATTGAAAACAGAAGGGTTATCCAGCGGTTTTTCAGACGCGGTTGCGATCCACCCTGTCGTACCGATATTGATATTAAAATCATTCGCCGCTATAACCGCGCCTGCCAACGTTGCTGATCCTGCGTCGCCTGAACCAGAAAAGACAAGCGTTCCAGACGAATATCCCGTTTCGATCGAAGCGCTTTCGATAACTTCGCCCACAATTTCATCAGAAGACGTTACTTTGGGAAGCAAGCTGGAAGAAAAGCCGAATCGATTTATCCATTCAACTTGCCATTCTTTCGAAAGAATGTCCATTAGCCCAGTTGTGGATCCGGTCGTAATATCGGTTACGCAGTTCCCGGTCAGTTTCCGAATAATAAAGTCTTTTGAACTGAATAAAACGCAGTCAGTTTGATTAAATACATCAGGCGACATGTCCTTAAGCCATAAAAGCTTCGCAAAGGGCGTAGCTCCATCCATCCTGTTTCCAGTAATTTTTCGTATTGTTTCTTTTCCAAGGGCGGCGCTGATCTTTTCTGCCTCGCGATTCGCTCTCCCATCAGAATACAAAATTGCGTTCGACGATGGATCGCCATTCTTCTGAATAGGTATAAGATTTTGCATCTGACCGCTCATAATGATAGCTTCAATTTTATGTTGCGGTTTGGTTCTTACGAACAGATTCGAGATTTCACAAAAAGCTGTGTACCAGCTGTTCGGGTCCTGCTCACCTTTTTCGTTATGAAAAAAAGTATCGATTCTTCGGCTTTCTGCACGGATAATAGTATTATCCATCCCTATCAGTACACCTTTAATAGCGGTAGTGCCAATATCAAAAGTAGCGATACAGTTCATTTATTCATCCTTGCCTGGAAGATTTGTCTTAATTTCGCGAATAAAAGCATACAGCTCGTTCGCCGACAGATTCAGTTTTCTGACCATAGCTGTGCCGACAATGACACCGTCAAAGCCGGCAGCAATTAAATTCGAGGCTTTTTCGGGCGTGTTGATTCCGAATCCGGCGAATATGTGGCAGCCACCGTTTTTCTTGATCAGGTCCAATAATGGCTTGTAGTCTTCTTCAACGCCGTTCATCCCGGTTGGCCCTGAATAGAGCTGAAAATAGATCGGATTAAAATGCTCAATTTGCTCCTGAACGGATTCAATTGGCATCTTCGGATTTATGAAGCCGATTACATCTATTGGATAGGGATCGATTGATTTTTGAAATTGGATTCGTTCGGAATAGGTCAACTCTGGTAACACGAAGCCATCGGCAAATCTATTTTTTGCAATTTCCAGATAAAAATCATTTTTCAACAGATCTTCTTTGTAACCCATAATCCATATTGGGCAGTCTAACGTTTCTCTGATTTTGGCCCAGTTGGAAAGATCATTTCTATTCATCTGCGTTTGCAGGTGGGCTTGTTGGATGATATCACCGTCTAAATAAGGGTGGGACGAAGGATATCCGATTTCAAAAATATCCAGCCCTGCTTTGACGCAATTAGCCCCGACATCGAGAAATTGGCCAAAAGTCGGGTATCCCGATACCAGGTAGCCTGCAAGAAGCGATTTACTGCGATTTAATAAATTCCTATTTCGAATCGATCGAAGCTCCATTATTCGGTGCTTCCTTTCCCTAATTTTTGCGCGATTACCGCTAAAATAATTATTGCTCCCGTTAATATATCCTGAATATAAGTTGGAACCTGGAGTATGGTTAATCCGTTTGCTAAGATTCCTAAAATTGCGGCGCCGATAAACGTTCCCCATACGTTCGGAACGCTTTCTCTGAAAACCGTGCTTCCGAGATATACAGCGGCGTAGGAAGAAAGGAAGAAACTATCGCCGCCCGTCGGGTGAGCAGAGCCCAGGCGGCTTGCCATGAGGACGCCGGTCACTGCGGAAAGCCCACCGCAAAGCGCGAATGCAATTCTTTTATTTCTATTTACGTTAATACCAGAGACTCGCGAGGCTGTTTCATTACCGCCGATTGCGTAGAGTTTACGTCCAAAAGCGGTATTTCGCATGATAAACCAAAAGATCACGGAAAAAAGCAGCATGATCATTGTTAGGTATGGAATTTGCGTCAGACTTTTCGAGCCGATAAAGGTAAAAGATTTAGGAATGTTTTGAAAAACTGTTGATCCATCCGTTAGCCAATACGTGAAACCTGCAAGGATAGTGCTCATTCCTAAGGTTGTAATAAACGAAAGCACGTTGAATTTTGTAACAATCCAACCGTTGACCCATCCAAGAATCAGACAAGCGACGACAGGCACCAGGAAACAAAGCCAGACTGGAAAACCCGCTACAGCCAGTAACGCTCCGATTACGCCGCCTAAACTCGCTAACGCGCCAATCGATAAATCGAATTCGCCGACGCACATGATCAGCGTTGCGCCAATTGCTATAATAACTTGAAGTGAGATTTGGCGGCTGATATTGATAAGATTCCTGAAAGTAAAGAAAGCGTCGAGGCGAAGAATACTGAAAATTATTATCACCAGAAGGCCCGCAATAATCGTCCCGTAGGTTTGAAGAATATCTGAAGCTGTTGTTTTATTTTTCATCTTTGCGCCTTTCTTCTTTCCGCTGATAACAGATTGCCAAAATTTGTCTTGATGTCAGGTTTTCATTCTTCAGACAGGCTTGCGTTTCCCCGTTTACGATAACGACGATATTGTCTGCGATATTCAGCATTTCGTCTATATCCGAGGAAACGACGACAATAGCGGCGCCTTGGCCCGCCAGATTGCGAAGAAGGCGATGAATTTCAGATCGTGTTTTGATATCGACTGCCTGCGTTGGCTCGTCGCATAAAAGAACCTTTGGTTCGGACATTAACGCTTTTGCGAAAACGACCTTTTGTTGATTTCCGCCAGATAATTTGGCGACTTGCTGCGCTGGGCCGGTCGTTTTAATCGATAAGGATCTAATTTTTTCTTCAGCGTGGTTCGTTTCATTTTTTTCGTCGACAATCCCGAATCTGGCATTCTGATCGATGGTTGACAGAACGATATTTTGTTTTACAGATAGGCTTGTGATTAATGCCTTTCCGCGCCTGTCCTCACTGATAAGAACCAAACCGTTTTTTAGTGATTGCGCCGGAGAAGGTTTTGGGTATCCTTTTTGGCCTATGGTTATTTTTCCAAAGGCTTTTTCTCGTAAACCGTAGATAGTCTCGAGTGTTTCTGTTCTGCCGCTTCCTCCCAGACCGTAGATTCCGAGAATTTCGCCTTTCCTGACAGAAAAACTGACGCCTTTTACGATTTTGTCTGCGCTCTTCAGATGATCAACAGATAGAAATGTTTCCCCGAAGACTCTATCAGTTCCTTTGGCTTCGCTTACCCAATTGCCTGTCATCAGTGAGATAATTTTTTCCAGGTTGGTATGGTTTGTTGTTTCGGTTGAAATCAGCTCTCCATTTTTTAAGACTGTAATTCTGTCCGTTAATCTAAATATCTCGTCCATTCGATGCGAAACGTATAAAATGGAAACGCCGCTTTCCTTTAATTTTTGTATGATCCTAAAGAGAATTGCAGCCTCTTTTTCGGTCAGCGAAGCTGTAGGCTCGTCTAAAATCAACAATTGACATTCAGTCATCATTGCACGAATTATTTCGAGCAGTGTTTTTTGAGGCGGGCTTAATAATCTGGCTGGCGCTCTGAGATTCAGGCTGATTCCTATGCGTTTTGCGGTCTTGTCGACCCTTTGCTGCATTTTCTCCCAATCCAGGAGGATTCCGCCAAATCGCGTTTCATACGGAAGCCCGAGATAGGCGTTTTCATATCCGCTAAGAAAGGGAATAAGGTTTCTGTCCTGATGTATAACGTTGATTCCAAGTCTGCGACTCTGCCATGGGGAATGAATTCTGATTTCCTTTCCATTCCACAGGATTTGGCCAGAGTCAAACCCATAAACTCCAGTCAATATCTTAATTAAAGTTGATTTTCCAGCGCCGTTTTCACCGACAAGGCCATGAATCTCTCCTGGCATCATTTCAAAATCTACATTTCGCAGAGCATATATCCCGTTGAATTGTTTGTTGATTTTCGCTGTTTTCAATAACATGGCCCTGTCCTTAAATTGTGCGTAAAGAGCAGTCTATTCTTTCAGATAATCTGCAACGTTTTTAATCGTGATCAGCTTCGCGGGCGCGTAAATTTCGCCTGGCTCGATCGTTTCATCGTCGAACATTTGAATAATTGACGCTGAGATGAGTTCCGCCATGCCTTCGAAATCCTGGGCTACGGTTGCTTTAAGATCTGTTCCGTCAGCGATCATTTGCAGCGCTTGACTATTCCCGTCGACGCCGGTAATTACAATTTCATCCCGACCAGCGTCCAAGCATGCCTGAGCCGCTCCAATCGCGGGCTCGTCCCAGGCAGCCCAGATAGCAGAGATCGATCCTTTTTCAGAATTCGCAAGCAGCAGGTTCTCAACGATTTTTCGTGCGTTTTCAATCGGATTCGGAACTTCAACGTGCTGCTCTGTAATAAGTTCGATTTCCCCGTTATCTTTAAGCAGGTCGTCCATAGCTTCGCAGCGCTTGACCACGCCTGGATGAGGGCGGTGTGTCAGGGTGATAATCTTGCCCTCTCCGCTTATTAAATCGTTGACCAAATATTCTCCAATTAATTTTCCCATTGCGTAATTATCGCTGGTTGCGTTGACGGCCATGCCTTCGATAAAACCGCTGTCGACGCCAAAGACTGGAATATTTGCTTCGAATGCGGATTCGAGTTGGGCCTCGACCTGAGAGGGATCGACGCTGATGATAACGATCGCGTCGACCATAGCCGAGACAGTGTCTTCAATACGGCTCGCAAATTGCGCCATATCGCCCTTTGTATCAACGATCGTTACGATGACGCCAGCGTCTTCTAAACGGTCCGATAAATAATTGGCCATCTGGTTTGTTGTTACTGAACTCATGTATGGCGTCAGGATCGTAACTTTTTTCCCTTTAGGGCTTCCCATGACTGTGAATACATTTGCCAAAAGCAATACAAACGCTAATCCGTATGCGGCTAAAAAATTATTCTTTTTCATCTTTCTCTCCTTTAGTTTATGGTTTTTAATTTAATAGACGTGCTGCTGTATCCGTATCCGTGATCAGAACGTCTAAATATCCGCTGCTAAGCGATGCTTTAATGGCCTCTGTTTTAGCTATGCCGACACCAATTCCTATTTTCTTGGCGCTGGAGAGGGTTTGTAATGTTTGCCCGATACTTCGTTTATCTAAGATCGTTTCAATAATTTTTCCATCTTTATCAAGGAAGGAATTGCAAATTGCCGCGATAACTCCGCGATTCAACAATTCTTTTCTGTCTTTTTCCGTCCAACGCCCGGCGATTGCAGGCGTTGATGATACGTTGACGTTTCCGATTCCGAGAAGCGCAATATCGCAGTTTCTTCCGAGTTTAAGGATCGATCTAATTGTTGGTTCGCGCAATAGCGATTCCTTGATCTCGGCGCTTTGAACGATGACAGGCGCGTTCAGCGCATAATTAATCCCGCCGGTTTTTTCTGCAAATCGTTGGGCGATCGCGTTTGCATGGATTTTAGCGTTCTCTAATCCGAGCCCTCCCATTAAAGGAACAATCTCAAGGTTCTTTTTTTGAGATGGGGAAACGTAATCGATTACGGTCGAGATCGTGTTCCCGCTCATGACCCCAATTTTCATCCCGTCGTTTATCAGGGTTTCGATATGCTCGGCTGCCTGCATACAGAATTTTTCAAAAGTCTGATCGCTCGGATAACCGCTTAGATTGACGACGATCGCGTCCTTTAAGCTGAACTTTTTAATTAATCCTTGCTCAAGGTTCAATTCAGTTTCGAAAGCGTCATCAATTGTTATTGTTACAATCCCTTTTTCTCTCGCGGCCGAAATTATCCGACAAACCTGTGGCCTCGAAATCCCCAGCTTCTCTGAGATTTCTTTTTGGCTAATGTTTGCCAGGTAGTACATCCTGCAAATTTTGAGCATCAGCTGACGGTTATCCAACATTGTCATATGCGACACCTTTAGAAATTTATTTCAGCTTAATAATTTATTTCCATTCCATCTTACACTTATGCCTCATCCTTGACAAGTGATTTTTGTAATGAAAAAGGGAGCGAAGTGTAATATATCCGACTAAGATTATAACAATCTCCCGTCTGCTCCAGCTACTTTTATATCTCGCATTGTCCGGCAGGCAATACCTTATGTGGCAGGGGGATCATGTCAATAACAAGGGGAAATGTCCCAAAAAAGGGGAACATCAGCGGGAAAAAAGGCTATCGGCAGATTAAGAAATCCTGAAGCGGCGATGGGCTTGATCCTGGGCCAAGATAAAAGAAGAATAGCGCCAGGGGGTGTTTCATAGGCGGAGCAGGAAAAACAGATTCAGGCGAAGACGATCATCTGGCGGAAGCGAAGATCTGGCCGTCAAAAGCCCTGATCACAAGGCAATCGCTTATGATATAGCGGTTTACCGTCCGGACGGTCATGCCTGATTTCACCGCAACACGCTATTTATTACCGCCATGATCCATCAATACTTTAATAACCTGATATTTTTGTTCCTCGTTCATTCGTAGTGATATCTTTCTCATGTCAGGGAATCCTCCTGCCGTCCATCATGACAAACTGACGTTTATCATGGTAGACGGCAGGACAAATTCCAAAAAACTTCTATGAGACAATATCACAGACTTTTCGCGCATGAATCTCAAAAAAATAACGCGATCTTGAACTGGCGATGAGTCATCTCTTGAATGCGGAGGAAAGAAGCTTGCTTCCAAGGATAAGTCTTCGGAGGGATATAACGTTTTTTCGGCACAGGAGGAACAATGACATCAAATTCAGGAGAGGATACAGCATGTTTGCGGATCTCACTCAACGCGAAGGATTTGGTCGAAAACGTGATAATAGCCGTCGAGTGTTTCCTACCAATCAAAGAAGGCGCCGACGATGGCGCGGGTGGCATTATCGACAGCAAGATGAAGGACGGACTTGCGTTCCCCGAACCAGAGATGAAAAGAGCCGTCCATTCGGATTTCTTCGCCGAAGTATTTACAGCGCTGCTGACGCGGATGAGCGTCCTCAAGAGCGATCTGGCGACGGACAACCGTCTCAACTTCGTTTTCAGAGATGGAAGGGGTATCCGTCAGCAATTTAGCTTTTGTGAGCTTTTTTCGAGTAGCCCTGCGAATATGCGGAGACAGGATATCATTCGCCCAGAGAAGGCGATAGACAGTCGCGTAGGAAACGTCAATGTTCTCGTACTCAGATAGTAAGTCTTTGTAATGGGCGAAATTGAATCCAGCATATTTTTCTCGATACAAAGATACAATCAAATCGCTTACTTCCTTGGAGAGAGAATTAGCAGGAGGGCGGTGTCTGTTCCCATGAACAAACGCCGCTTTTCCTTTACGCTTGTAGGCAGCGATATAGCGGCTTACCGTCCGGACGGCCACACCCAGTTTCAACGCAACACGCTGTTTATTATCGCCATGATCCATCGATTCTTTAATAACCTGATATCTCTGTTCCTCGTTCATTCGTAGTGATACCTTTCTCATGTCAGGGAATTGTCCTGCCGCCCATCATAGCAAACTGACGTTTATCATGACAGACGACAGGACAATTTCCAAAAAACTTCTATGAGACAATATCACAGACTTTTCACACAGCACAAACTAACCGCATGGGCCATCCTTGACAAATCTGTCAAGCTCTCGTACAATAATTAAGTTGTTTGAAAAGACAGCGCGCCGAGATAGCTCAGTTGGTAGAGCATACGACTGAAAATTGTAGTGTCCACAGTTCGATTCTGTGTCTCGGCACACTCAGAAACGAGGCGTTCGCTAAAAGGACGCCTTTTTTATTCAGCGAACACGGAACTTCTCGCCATGAACTCAACGAAGCCCCTTCCACCTCTCAACGTTCCCGCCCTGCTGGCCCGCTATCGACTCCAGCCAAGCAAAGGACTGGGTCAGAACTTCCTAACCGACGACGGCGTCCTGGCCGAAATCGTCCAAGCCGCGGGCGTAGATAAAACGAGTGTGGTTTTAGAAATCGGGCCGGGACTGGGATCTTTAACGCGGCGCCTTGCCGCGGAGGCTTCGCAGGTTATCGCGGTCGAATTGGATCGGAAGATGATTCCCGTACTGAACGAGACGCTGGCGCCGTTTTCTAACGTCGCGATCATCCAGTCGGACATTCTTGCGTACGATCCGTGCGACGCTTTCGCCGGTGAATCCTACTGTGTTGTCGCCAATATTCCGTACTATATCACCTCTGCGGTCATCCGCC
Organism: Anaerolineaceae bacterium oral taxon 439; assembly: GCA_001717545.1. Taxonomy (NCBI): domain Bacteria; kingdom Bacillati; phylum Chloroflexota; class Anaerolineae; order Anaerolineales; family Anaerolineaceae; species Anaerolineaceae bacterium oral taxon 439. The sequence continues at coordinate 238,810 of CP017039.1, forward strand.
ATCTTCTTGAGCTCAGAACGCGGCCAGATCGAATTTCGCTGACGATTCAGAAAGAAGTCGCGGAACGTATCTGCGCCGAGCCCGGGGATTTCAGCCTTCTATCGCTGAGCGTTCGGATTTACGGCGAGCCGCGCTGCATGATGACGATCGGGAAAGAGGCGTTTTATCCGGTTCCGAAAATCGATTCCGCGCTCGTCCGAATCGATTTATACGACGAACCGCTTATTCCGAGGAACAATGCGGACGCATTTTTCAAGCTGATCAAAGCCGGTTTTGGACAGAAGCGAAAAACGCTGCGCAACGCGCTGACCTCTGGACTGGCGCTCGATAAGACGGCGATCGAAAACGCGCTTTCCGAAGCGGAAATCGATCCCAAACGGCGCGCCGAAACGTTGACAATAGACGAATGGAAACAATTGCTGTCGGTCCTGAACCGACGGAGCGGAGGACAATAATGAGCTGCCTGTTAGGAATCGATCTTGGAACGTCAGGGCTGAAAGCGATCCTGGCGAACGATTCGGGACGTATTCTCGCGAACGCCTATCGTGCCTATTCATTCGATTCGCCGTCCCCAGGCTACGCCGAGCAGGATCCCGAAGTCTGGTGGCGCGCCTGTCGCGAAGCGCTTTCGTCCGTCCTGACCGAAAGCGCGGTCGATCCCGCCGAAATCCGGGGGCTTAGCTTTTCAGGTCAGATGCATGGGCTGGTCGCGCTGGATGAGCATGGAAACGTCGTTCGCCCTGCAATTCTGCACTGCGACGCGCGGTCGAGCGCTGAAATCGACGAAATCCGCGCCGCCTTCAGCGAATCCGAACGCAGTGAATTTTTTATGAACCCGATTTTCACCGGTTTCCTGATGGTTTCGCTGCTTTGGGTCCGGAAGAATGAGCCGGAAAACTACGCCCGGATCCGAAAAGTATGCCTGCCGAAAGATCACCTGCGTTATAAGCTGACCGGGATCGTTTCGTCCGATTATTCCGACGCCTCAGCGACGCTCGCGTTCGATATCCCGAACCGGAGCTGGTCCAGCGCAATTCTCGATCGTCTGAGTCTTCCGCGCGAACTGTTCCCGGACTGCGACGAGACGATCGCGCCGGTCGCGCCGGTTTCCCGGACCGCAGCACTGGAAACGGGGCTGTCGGAAACGACGGTCGTCGTTGCCGGCGGCGGGGATCAGGTCATGCAGTCGATCGGCAACGGACTGATTTCAGACGGAGACGGAAGCGTCAATATCGGATCGAGCGGTCAGGTCAGCTTCCAGCTTGGGAAACCGTTCCTGAACCCGGCGCTGAACTCGAATATGTTCTGCGCGTATGATCGCGACCGCTGGATCATGTTCGGCGCGACGATGAGCGCGGGATTGTCGCTGAAATGGTGGAACCGGATCATTCAGCAGTCCAGCTATGAAGAGTTGAACCATGAAATCGGGAAGATCCAGCCTGGAAGCGGCGGCCTGCTGTTTTTCCCGTACCTGAACGGCGAACGCACGCCGCACGTTAACCCGAATATCAGCGGAACGCTCATGGGGTTCAATCACACGACGAGCCGATTCGCGATCGCGCGCGCCGTAATGGAAGGCGTCGCGTTTTCTCTGAAGGACTGCCTGGATATCTGCATGGGCGCGGGTTTCCTTCCCAACCGACTGGTCGCGTCAGGCGGCGGCGCGCGCAGCCCGCAATGGCTCCAGATTCAGGCGGATATTCTGGGATTGCCGCTGGTCGTTTCGCGATCCGAGGAGCAGGCAGGCATGGGAGCGGTTATCGCCGCGGGTACCGGAAGCGGGGTCTTTCATGATATTCGCGAGGCGATCGGGGTTTTCGTCCGGTACCAGGACCAAACGATCGAACCGGCCCCGGACGCACGGCGAATTTACACGGAGCTGCATGAAATTTACAAAGACGCTTATCGGCGGATGGCTCCCGCGCTGGAAGCGTTAACCGTCTTTGGCCGGCGGCAGGAGGCGCGCGCCTTTGTCAACTAAAAATCAGCCGGAAGATACCAATCAGGATTCTTCCGGCTTGATTTCACTGCGTCACAGCGTCAAAACGATTACGGCGCGATAACGGTACCGTCCGGAATCGTCGTATTCTTCGGCACGATCACAATCCCGTCGCGAATATAGTATTTCTTAATCGGATCCGGATCGTCGAACTCGGTGCCTTCCGGGAAGGGGCGGATAATGACATTGTCGCCGATCCGCGCGTTTTTATCGATAATCGCCTGCGAAATTTCGCAATTTTTCCCGATCCCGAGCGAGACGCTGAAATAGCGCGCGTCTTTATAGCTCTTCTCGAAAACGTCCTCGTCGACCCCCATGACGATCGTGTCGCGCAGGACCGACCCTTCGTCGATAATTGACCTCAGCCCGATAATTGAATGGGCAATGCTGGCAGCGTTGATAATCGATCCGCGGGCGATCAGCGCATGATCGATATTCGAGTTCTTGACCTTTGCCGCCGGCATGTTGTTAATATAGGTGTAAATCGGATTACGCGGATCGTAGAAATTGAAGCGTGGGAGGTCGTCGGTGAGCATCAGGTTGGTATCGAAGAACGAACGGATCGTCCCGATATCTTCCCAGTAATCGTCGAACGTCCAACCGACGACTTCATACTTATCGATCGCGTAAGGAATGATATGCTTCCCGAAATCGGAATAATCAAGCGAATTCAGGAGCCCAACGAGAAGATCGCGATTGAACAGGTATATCCCCATCGATCCAAGATACGGCCGTTCCGGATCGTCGAGACTGACGAGATCGGCAAGGATCGCCGCATCCTTCGGCTTTTCTTTGAAAGCGGAAATCTTCCCGGACGATTCGCATTTCAAAATCCCGAACCTTCCGGCTTCGTCCTTATGAACCGGCTGCGTCGCGATCGTCACGTCGGCCTTCTTTTCGATATGATACTGAAGCATTTTCGAATAGTCACAGCGGTACAGATGATCCCCTGAAAGAATCAGGACATATTCCGCCCGGGCTGCGATAATTTCGCTGAGCTGCTTACGAACCGCGTCGGCGGTTCCCTGATACCAGTCGTTATTATCAGCGCGCTGCTCCGCCGCCCAAATCTGAACCGACCCCGAATGGAATTTATCGAACTGATACGTCTCGGTAATATGGCGATGCAGCGAAACGGTATTAAATTGGGTCAAAACCGCAATTTTAAAAATACCGGAATTGATGCAATTGCTGATCGGAATATCGATCAAACGATATTGGCCGGCGATCGGCACCGCAGGTTTGGAACGAAGTTGAGTTAACGGGAAAAGACGCGTACCACGGCCGCCCCCGAGAATAACGGCAAGCACGTTATCAGATGACATATTGTTCTCCTCCTTCTAAAATCGAGCGTTCAGCGTATATCCTATTCTAACAAAATTTTCCGAAAAAGTTACAGCGAATTTCGGCGAAAAAAAAGACTATTCTTCCGACTTATAAAAAACCTGTTCTCCGTTTGTCCTGAGGACGAACTGTGGGTTGGTTTTCGCATGGATCAGGATCGGCGGCACGAGAAACGGTTCCGCCGAAACGGCCTCCGCCAGCCACGCTTCCCAGTCCGCGCGCCGGTCATCGCGCTGAAGCAAGATCATCGTCGCGGAAAAAATCTCCGATCGAGCCTGAGATTCATCCAACGGATTTTCATGAACCAGCCTTTCCGGCGCGATCCCATTCGGGATCAGCAGGCGGAAACGTCCGATCGTCACGACCCAGGCTTCACGTCGCAGGAACCGGACGGGAAACGCAACGTTCACCGCGCCCAGCTGAATCGACCCGGTATCGTCGTCCGCCGCTTCAGCAAGGCGCAGAAGCATATCGAGCTCCGCCGTTGGGCTGGGAATCCGCGCGCCGTTGAGGATCAGGACGTCCGGATCGCCTTCGTACGCCTCCGCGATTCTCTTCCCAATCCAGGGCTCAGCCGTTGTGACTCTGGCGAAAACGCGGCGGAACCGGGCTGGGCCCGGACGAAAAAGCTTTTCCTCCGCTTCATATCCATTCAGATTTTCGCCAAGAATGAATTCGTTCATTCCCGGCGTCCGAATCGTCAGCGTCATCGCGGACCGCAACGCCTCGTAACGAATTTCATAGCGATCGGGGAACAGCCGCAGCCTTCCCAGCCCAACCCGCCAGCAAGCCAGCGCGAAGATCAGCGCCGCTGAAGTCCCCAGCGCAAACGGAATTTCCCGTTTCGGGAGCGCCGCGATTCGACCGCGCAGCTTCCAAATCAACGCAATCGCGGCGCAGCTCAGCCAGGCCTGCGTCGACGATACCCGAAAATAGGAGCTCGCGCCTGGAACTGCCGCGAAAAGCTCGACGACCCGAATTGTCAGCGACGCCGCCGGCGTTATCAGCCACGCAATCCCCATCCCTATCGGCGTCCAGAGATAGGAGACCAGAAGCGCGACGAACCCTCCGATCATGATTGGCGACTGGAAGAGCGCGATTGCCGCGTTGGCTACGAGCGACACCCGGGAAAACTGTGAAAAGGCGGCTGCGCCAATAAACGTTGTAAAAACCTGAGCGGAAAGCGACGTCAGAATTAAATCGTTCAGGAGATCAACTACCGTCCCGAGCGCCTTTGCGTCGGAGAGGCCTGACCGCGAAAGCCCTTTCCGAACCAGATTCGCCAACGGTTGATTAAAAAAGAGAATCCCCAGCGTCGCCATGACAGAAAGCTGGAAGCCAACGTCGAACAGTATCATTGGGCGGACGAACGACATCAGTGCCGCCGAAAACGCGAGCGCCGATTCGCCGTTTTTCCGTTCGCCGAACGTATCCGCGATCAGCGTCAGCGCACTCAGGATCGCCGCGCGGACGATCGGAGCGGATGCCCCGGTCAGCAGCGTGTAAAGCAGGATGAACGGCAGCAGCGTCAGCGAAATCCACCAACGTGTTGAAACCCGTCGGACGATCGCCGCCAGAATCCAGATCAGGACAGTAAAATTCATCCCGCTGATCGCGATAATATGCGCCGTACCCGTTCGCCGAAATGCATCGTCAACCTTCGAAGGAATTTTCGCTTCATCGCCGACCAGAATTCCGGCGATCAACGGCGCTTCCGGCGACGGGAAGAGACGAAAAATCCGATCGACGAAGGAACTCCGAACGCGATAAATCGCGCTGAGAAGCGGATTCCCGCTGAAGCCGGGAAGGACGGTCAGTTCCGGCCGATAAAAAAGAAAAAGAATCCCATTCCGACGCAAATACCGATAATAAGAGCTCCGCGACTCGGCGGGAATTATCGTTCGTTTTCCCTCAACGCGGATACGCGCCCCATATTCCGGCGCCGCTCCCGTAATCGGAAGCGTCAGCAGTACGTTCAAATTCCGGATCTCTTCGCTTTCCGTCCGTCCACAGCGAGCAAGCATGCGGGCAGCGACGGTCCGACGGGATATCGCCTCGACCGGAAGGTCCGAGACGACGCCTTCAAAGCAGACCGGACTTTCGATTGGAACCGTTTCGAACGGGTCGGCAGCGACGCTCGCCTCACGAACGATTGCCGATCGTAAACCGCCCGTCGCGAAGACGGCGATCGTTAAAAGCGAAACCGCCAGCGTCTTTGACGGATGATCCAAGCGATATTTTCGGGCTTCGCGCGACGCCGCGATCGCGAAGAAACCCGATCCGCCAAGAAGACAATACCAGAATAGAAAAGGTAAAGGGAAAAGCCGATCGAGAAGTATTCCGCTAAGGAGCCCCAGAGAAAACGTCAGCAGGTTCATTCGCCATCGCTCCGGGAAAATCCAGATCCGTTATTTTCCGGACGGCGGTTTCGAATCGCCGAAGGCGACGGTCCGATTGATCAGGAATTGCGTGACGGCGACGACCACGATTGAAAACAGCTTGGCGATCATCGGCGGAATCCCCAATCTTCCTCCGGCCCAGAGGATCGCGGAGGATAGGGCTAACCCAAATAACCCGGTCAGGTAGAACGAGACGAACCGTTTTCCGGTTTGATCAGTTTTTCGGAAGTTGAAATTCCGATTCAGAAAGAAACTCAGGAAAATTCCGCAGTGCGTACTGATCAGGTTGACCAGAAATTCGTCGAACCCGGCGAGCTGAAAGAGGAGGTAAAAAACGCCAGCGTCGGTCGCGGCGCTGATCCCACCGATCATCGCGTAAAGAATAAACGTGCGAAGAAAGCGTTTTTGATCGTCGCCGAGCTTCATCCCGACGCCCCGTTCAGCCGATGCGGCACGGTTTGAAGATCTTTAAAAAGTTCCGCGTGAAGCGCTGCGTTCGCCGTCCAATAGCCCCATGGCTCGGTAAACGCGTCCACGCCGCCGTCGAACCGCGTCGTCTTCGCGCCGGCTTCTTTCAGAATAACGAGCCCGGCCGCGATATCCCATGGGCTGAGGCACATTTCCCACATGCCGTCGATCCGTCCGCAGGCAACGTAACACATCCCCAACGCTGCAGAGCCCAGGCGGCGCACCCCGGCGGTCGTCAGCATGAAATGCCGGAACAGGTCAAAATTCTGCAGCCCCATTTTCGTCATTTTCGGCGAAAAACCGGTATCCAGGAGCGCCTGCGCCCGGTCGGTCGTCGTCCCAACCCGAATTGGGTCCCCGTTTAGAAACGCGCCTTTTCCCTTTTCAGCGTAAAAGCATTCATCCGCGTTGGGATCGTAAACGACGCCTGAAACCAACTCCCCATCCACCGCATAGCCGATTGAAACGCAGTAAAACGGAATCCCATGCGCGTAGTTCATCGTCCCGTCAAGAGGATCGATATACCAGCGGCGGCGCGTATCGCCGTCGTGCGCCCCGGTTTCCTCGGTCAGGATCGCGTCTTCCGGATAAGCGGTGCGCAGCTCGGAAAGAATATACGCCTCGTTTCGGCGGTCGACTTCGGTAACGACGTCCTGAGCGCCCTTGATCCCGATTTCATGGTTCGCGTGCAGCCGTTCGCGGGCATAGGCCCCGGCGGCTTTCGCGATTCGGATGATGTTTTCAATCTGGACTTCGGTTTTGGCGTATGTCATGGGCGTCTCCTGTGTTTTCGTCAGATAGACTAATTATAATCCCGACTTTGATAGTTATAAAAAGAGAAACAGCCTGATTCAGCGAGAATCAACATGTTTCAGGCGCATGATATAATCAGGGGATAGACGCCAGCTATTATCATATTTATGCGATAGAAGAAATGCAAAACCGAGGAACCTGGCATCGGGATACTTGGTTTGAGCGTTTTACGACGTTCATTTTACAGGCTTTTCTCTGGGAAGCTGGAATTATCTTCTTCCTGATTTTTGTCGTTCCTGTGATTTTCCTGCGCTGAAGTCCGTTTTCGCTTTTCTTTTAGTTCTCTCATTGTTCTGACGGATTTTCACCGGACGCCCATTCTCCGGTTCAGCTCATCGGCACAATGACGTCTCGGTAAACGCGCGTTGTAAAGAGGATCAAGGAGCCGGTAAAAAGCGCCTCCGCATGGTGGTTGAGCCACGTCTTTCAGGGAAGCTGGCCAGAAAAGGATTTATTCCGAATCGTTACAGCAAAATTCGAGTCGCAGGGCGAACGAAATAAAATCCATCGCAGCAAAACGACATACACTGATTTCCAAGCGTACCGTCGGGAAAGACATGATATGATCCAGACAGAATCATTCCCGGCGTACGGAGCCACCAGTCTACCGCATTGTCAACGCCGATAAAACTATATTCAGTTTGAAGTAATGGCGTCAGTTTCCCTGAACGGGAATTGCCCATGAGATATCGCTCAAATTCATCCGGGCTCAATAGAAAGACGCGATCATCGGTTTCAAAGTCGCTTTTTGATCCGGCCATGGATGCATCCCAATTATCCAGATGTGTCAGCGGGATCCGACTTTTCTCCGGACCAGAGAAAACATCGTTATAAAATGTCGAATTCAACCAGGCGCGCAAGCTGCTTTCTTTCCACGTGTACGGTCCGCAGGTCTCATCCACCGTCCCACGCAGCAACGCATACTCACTTAATACCAGCGCGCTTCCATTGGAAATTTCCAGAACGCGCCAATCAATTGGCTCAGGTCCTTCTAAGGATTCGTCCTGTTCATAAAGACCGAACTGGATGATATCCCCGACGAGAACGGGGTCGCTTACGGAAGGTTCGCTATGGGCTGAAACCATCTCGTTTGTCAAGCGCAGCATCACTGCGGGCTGCACCCCGCAGGTTATGTCAGAAAAATCTTCTTCGTAGAATCCGAGCTTCTGAATCGTACAAACGTTATCGGTTAGCTGATAACCGCGGCTGAAATTGGTCGAGCGCAGCCACCATTTCGTGCTTCCGTAATCATCCTGCGCCGCGCCGTTCCGCATCGCATACTTTGTCGGAACCGGATCTTCGAATAGGCCTGCTCCAATTGCATATCCCATTTCCTCCCAGTTCAGCAGAAATACATAATTGTCTTGATCGGTTTCAATCGCCATGATCGAGTGAGGCCGGTCGTTTTGCCCTATTCGCACCGGCTGAATAAACGATTTTTCCGTGGGCGTAAACGAACTCTTGAAAAATTCGCTATTCAGCCAATCTCTCAGGTCAGAAGATTCCCAATTAACTTTAATCTTATCGTCACTCTGCAACACGTCATATTTCTTTTCATCGAGCACGTAGCGACTTAGCAGCAGAGCGGTTCCATCTTGAACTTGGATAACGGTCCATTCAATTGGCTCCGTTCCGTTGAAAAGATTATTATCCTGTTCATAGCTTCCCAGCCAGACACGATCGCCGATCTTGAGCTTTGCATATGGATTGCCGGAATCGGCGTCTGGAATTTGCGTGATTTGTGTTTGCGGATAAGCTGGCAGGGGTAGATTTGAAGGCAAAACGGTGGCTAAAGCGGCCGGCTTCGTTAGCGTTGGAACGGCGGTTATGGATTCCGTCATCTCATTTCTTACGCTTTCACGCAGATTCCCGGTTTGCGAAACGTTATCTACAATCGGCGTCAACTGAGAACCACGCTGGCCAGTTTGCATGATCACGAAAACGCTGAATGCGATCAGCGCAATTGCGATCACGGCAATCGTTCTCTTCTGCCGCTGATCTTTTATTTTACGGGTGCGAACGGAGCCGACCTTCGTTTTTCTCTTGCCGGAATTCGTGCTTCGAGTTCCGCCCAGGATCTTTCTATCGTCGCCCGACAATATCACCGATTGGATTTTGAAAATCTGTCCGATTTCAGCAGCTGCCGATTCAGATTGAAGTTTTTCAAGATTGGACAAATATACGGCAAACGTTGGGAAGCGATTCTCCGGGTTCTTTGCCAGGGCCCGGTCTAAAAAAAGCTTGACCGATTTGCTGAGGCCATGAACGAGTTTTCGAGGATCAGGAATTGGGTCATTTATTTGTTTGATGATGACTTCAATCGGCGTCGTTCCGCGATAGGGTTTTTCTCCGGTGATCAGTTCATAAAAGACGACTGTCAGCGAATACGCGTCGGCTCGTTCGTCGACGGTTTTCCCATTTGCTTGCTCCGGAGCCATGTATTCGGGTGTTCCGATTCCAACGCCAGTTTCGGTCAGAGCTGCACGCCCTCCTTCGCTCCCGGTCGATTTCGCAATTCCAAAATCCGTCAGGACAACCCGTTTGTCCCTGGTGAGCATGATATTCGAGGACTTTACGTCCCGATGCAGCAATCCATGCTGATGAACGTAGTCAAGCGCTTTAGCGATGGGGCGGATCAGGCCGATCGCCGCAGAAACGCTGATCGGTTTTTGGATGTCTTTCAGCGTAATACCGTCTAAGTATTCCATGACCAGATATGGGGCGCCTTCATGCTCGCCATAATCATAAATATTTACGATATTAGGATGATTGAGCTTCGCTAACGCTTTCGCTTCACGCCGAAACCGCTCCATCATCATATCTGACCGTTCAAACGAGAAGGGCTGTTTCCGAATAAGCTTAAGCGCCGCAACCCGATCCAATTGTGAATCGCGGACGAGATAGACAACCGCCATTCCGCCGTAACCGAGTTCTCGGATAATTTCGTACCGCCCGATCTTCTTTTTATTTATTTCGTCCATGACGCTTATCACCATTTTTGTTTAGCGCGAGATTCGACAAAGAGAACGATTTGATACAAAAATGATCTGCTGTTTTATCGGCTGATCTGGACGTAGCCGCAACCTTAACCGACAGCGCCAATCCGGGATCAAAATCATGAAAACTAAACGATCGTCGAATGGTATTTCAGGGAAAACGGACACATTGAAGAATTTGATACATATCGCTGATCGAATGGATTTCCGATCTTTCAGTAGCGCGAGTGGGGGTCGAACCCACACGATCTTGCGATCGACAGATTTTAAGTCTGTTGCGTCTGCCTGTTCCGCCATCGCGCCATGTTAATATCAGTAAAATTATAAGCGATCCATGACAACTGTCAAGGGCGCCTACTCCGCGTCAATGTGGCTGTGTGAAAAGTCTGTGATATTGTCTCATAGAAGTTTTTTGGAAATTGTCCTGTCGTCTGTCATGAGAAAGGTGATATCACAAATGAACGAGGAACAAAAATATCAGGTTATTAAAGTATTGATGGATCATGGCGGTAATAAACAGCGTGTTGCGTTGAAATCAGGCGTGTCGATGCTTGTTTGTTGCAGATCACGAACAGGCGGAGCAAACGCTGTCTATCCGTGTCCTGATCCTGGCTCATTTATTCACGCGCCACTTCAGACTTTGCTTCCGATGTGAAATTTAGCTTTCGGAAAACAAGATTGATAGCAAGAATGAAAAAGAAAGAAATGGCAATGAGGAGCATCATCGCCTGCCGCATCTCATATTTATCTGATATGAGTCCAAACAAGGGTTGTGAAACAGACGCTAAAAGAGCGAGCAGTATCGATTTGAATGAAATCACTGTGACGCGAAAGGTCGAAGAAATATTGACTTGAAAAAGTTTTGAACTGACAGGATTCGATAAGCAAAATGCCGCTAAACCTGAAAAATACATGGAAATCGCAAGCACAGGATTTTCACTCAATGCAAACAAGAAAAACGCAATCATCATAAAAACAGGCCCCATACGAACCAGGATATTTTCATTTATACGTTGACTTAGCTTGCTGCTATATAGGCCTAAAAAGCTCACTATAATGAACTGAACGCTGATCACAATGCCGACCCTGGATAAAGGAAAGCCAAAATGTTCATGCAGATAATTGTTATAGAACTTATCAACAGGGACCATCGACCATGCCGCCGCCGCTTCAACAAGTGAAAAATAAAATATGATGGGATTTTGAAAAATATATCTGATAGCTTCCTGGGGACGAATCTGTTTTTTCTTAGAGAGATGTGCACTTTCATCCTCAATAAAAAAAATGCAAAGGAATGCCAATGCTAACGATACAATACTTATCCCAAACACGAGTTCATATCCAACTTCTAACAGGAATCCAACGGCCAGCGCCGCCACACCATAACACGTGTAAAAAAGAACGCGTGAAACAGCATTCAGCTGTGTTAGTTCATCCTTTCTGTCTGCCTGAATCAATCGGTTTGTAATGATAGCCGTTGCGCAACCTGTCATTAAGGTATAGCTGATCGCCAGCAGGAATAAAATGCAAATCATTGCCGAAAATGAATGAATCAGAGCCATCAGCAGGTATCCTGACATCTGCAGCGCGAGAGAGAGCAACAAACTCGAACGATTTCCGTATCGATCTGCAATAAATCCTGTTGGAATCTCAAAAACCATCTTACAAATCTGCAAAAAGCCAAATAGTATACCGATTTGCGTAAAGCTGAATCCAAGATGCTTAAAATAAAGGTTCGTAACCATAGAAACCATCGACAGGTTCATAAAAACAACATAGAAGTAATACAGTAATTTCTGCTTGTCTTTTTTAATATCAGACATATTCACGCTCCAAAAGGTGTGAGGCGATCAGGGAAGCCGCTCTTTCCTGATCATCTCTGTAACAGATTGTTTGCCTATTCATTTTGTTATCGAAACGTTTTATCGAACATCCTCCGCTGAAAACTGGAATCCGGATGAAATCTCGATAAAAATAGTCAATTGCCAAAGTAAACACTATCGCGCTTCAACTTCCTGCCGCCCCGGCTGCATTTACTTTTTCAACCTACACGGAAATTTGAAACGCAGTCTGACATGACGTTCAGGAGAACTATTCCATGATAATTGCAGTATACTTCGAATATTGCAGGGAGGAGAGGCCAGATGTGCATCGAATGTTATGCGAATGAAAACAGGATAACCCCATTATTAAATCCGTTGGATTGTTTGAAAGAGCACAAGCAATATATTTGTGGAACCTGCGGACGATGCATCTGTATTGAGCATGACCCGAATCGTGGCCTGCAGCGTTGGAATTTTCCTTTTAAATCGTTAGACATTGCAAAATTATATTTACGGACCGCCGATTATTGCAGGAAAAAGCCATGCGGCATTTATGAAATAAAAAGCGAAAACGGCCGGCTTTCCTATAAAATTTTTGCCGACATCGCGGACTTACAGGTATACTTGAAAACGAATAAAGGAAAAACGTGCCAGGGGGTCCCTGTTTTCATGGTTAAAGAATTCAGGGAATACCCAAATACGCAGGTGCGAAAATTAACGCCTGATGAAATAGAAAAATACATGTCGGAGAGATAAAAATAAATTGTTGACGAAAATGACCGCCTCGTTTGTTTCAGGAAAAGCAGCGATTGCCTCGTGATCAGGGCTTTTGACGGCCAGATCTTCGCTCCCGCAGGATGATCGTCTTCGTCCGGATCTGATTTCCCTGCTCCGCCAGTGAACACCCCCTGGCGCTATTCTTCTTTTATCTTGGCCCAGGATCAAGCCCATCGCCGCTTCGGGATTTCTTAATCTGCCGATGGCCTTTTTTCCCGCTGACGTTCTCCTTTTTTTTTGTCATTTCCCCTTAATTCCGAAAGAATAGACCTGCTTCGCGGTTTTCGCGGGCCCCATGGCGCATTCACCCGCTTCTCAGGCGGTTCGGGCCTTCAAATTTACATCGAATTAACAGATTTTATTTTGCGGTACTTTGATATGATTAAGGAGATCATCCCGGAGGTTCCGGGTGCATTCCAATTTAACAGGTTTACAGCGAACGGAGCGGAAAGATGGCGAAACGGAGGAGAGAATGGCTGATCAGGGCGCTGGCGGTACTGGCGATGATCGTGGGGGCGATCGGAATCCGGCCGGGGCTGGCGACGGCCGCAACAACGCGGATGAATGCTGCCATTGAGACGGAGCAGGCCGTCGCGCAGATCACAGCTACTGAAACGACGCAGGCTAAAGCGCAGAACCCATACGCGGACGTACAGGTGGTGGACATGATCGAGTTCGGATCATATGAACAGGATAATAACGAAGCGAACGGGCCGGAGCCGATCGAGTGGCGGGTCTTGGAGGTGAACGGCGGGAGCGCGCTGATCGTCAGCGAGTACGCGCTGGACGCAATGGCATACAACGAAGTATATGAATCGGTAACGTGGGAAACGAGTACGTTGCGGGGATGGTTGAATCAAAAATTTTACGATATGGCATTTGGAACTAAGGAAAAGGATTTGATTATAACCATAAATACCAGAAATGAACGCAACCCGAATTATGGCACGGGCAATGGAAAAAAATACGGAGGACCGTCTGTTTCTATTGAGTATTAATAAGTTGGAGATGTATTTTGTAGATGACGAAGATCGGCAGGCTTTCCCGACAAAGTATGCGATTGCAAAAAATGTATACGTGAATGATGATCTAAAAACGACGTGGTGGTGGCTCCGTTCATCCGGCAGCATTGGTAGATATGCTGCGGAAATCTATCCCGACGGTTCGATCTACTATTTTGGAGACTACGTCTACAACGGAAGGGTAGCCGTCCGTCCCGCTCTCCGGCTTAGAATCACGCCGTAGTTGACAGCCAGCGCAAACCAAAAAAGAGGCAGGCCGCGATTCCCAACCGGCTTCTCATCGCCTCAGGTAACCCAGATCGGATTCGAGACCAGGACCGGAAGCGGCGGCAGCCCGGGGATCAGCGCCCGATAGATTTCGGCGCGTACGAAACCGGGCGCGTCGACCGGGAAATCAATTTCCGCCGAGCCGGCGCTCCCGGCGGTCAGCGCTTCCATTTCTCCCGCCGGCGTCAGGATCAGAACCTTGACTTTCATCGCAATAAAATTTTCAACCTGCGAAATCTGCGTCGAAGCGTTTCCAGCTGCGTCAGCTATCTGAACCTCGATTCCATCAGCAGCCGCGAGCTCTTTAACCGACGTCGAAAGCCAACTGATAAACGGGTTCGTTGTATCCGGGACCGCGTAACCAACCTCAACGCCGGAAGCGAAAACCGAACCCGAAAGCGCGAGAATGCATACTGAAACAACAAGAACGATAAACTTCTTCATGATCTTTCCCTCCTTTTTTGAATAATGACCGAGGGAACGACCTGCCCCGCCCAATTTACCCTCGTCATGGAATGCGATTGAAACGGAGCTGGTCAATCCTGTCTTTTACCCTTAAAATCATAAAGTTGTTTTATCGTACGAACAATTCGATTTCAGTCTCGACTTATTCCGAAAAAGGATAATTTAAGCGCCCCGCGAAGCGTTTTATCCGTTTCCGCGCGCAGGGTCGCTGACGCGCTGCTTAATCCGGCCCTGCCGAAACGCGCTCAGCAGCTTCTTCAAATCCTGCGTCTTCCGTTCGAGCCGTTTTCCGACGTCGGAATCCCCAACCTTCAGCCGGTCCTGCGGAGCGTCGAAGACCTCCTCCTGCGACAGGATATCGCTGTTATTCGAGATCGCCGCCTCCAGCCCCGGGAACGGTTCATGCGCGGCGATTCGCATCCCGTAGGAATCAAAAATGAGCGTGTACCCGGCGATCCCGGTTTTCGGCTGATACGCCTTGCAGAACCCGCCGTCGATAACGATGACCTTTCCGCCGCCTTTGATCGGCGATTCGCCCTTTTGAGCCGCGACCGGAACGTGGCCGTTGATAATATGCCCTACGGTCGGATCGAGGTCAAACTCCCGGAGCAGGACGTCGGCGAAACCGGGATCGTTAATCATCGCATAATATGGATTATCGTCCTCTTTCCAGGTCGCCTTATCCTCGATAAAAAGTCGCTCGAACGTCGTGATATGATCGCGGCCGAAAAGCGGAGAATTCCGTCCGCACCATAAAAACCAGAGGAAGTCCATCCCGTTCGCCTTTTCCTCCGATCCCGGGACCCCGTAATACCCCTGCCGGACGAGCGTATCGGCGGCGTCGAATAACGCGCGCCCCGAGACGGGTTCCTGATTGATTTCCAGCTCCATGAAGCTCCCATCCTCGTTCATCGGAACGCAGCCATGGAACAGGAGGTTTCCATTGAAAACGAGATAAAGCGACCCGACGCCATACAGGAAACGGATATGCTCCTGGAGCTTATAGCTGTTCGTAAACGAGGTCACGAGCCGGTCGACAATCGACGCTTCCGTCGGCGTCAGTTCGTACGGCGCTTTCGGATCGACGGTTTTCAGGTCGTCCAGATCGATCGGATAGACCGCGTCGCCGATCCGGATCGTCTTAGCCGCGAAATCGATCCGTTCGAGGAGCCGCCGATCGTCCATCTTATATTCAGGATGACGAAGGAGGAGCTGGCCTTCGAGTTTAAACAGCAGGATAGCGACCGCCTGATACATTTTTGACAGCAGCGTCAAATCCTTCGACGATGGAACGGACTCCTGCGGCTTGAGCGCAAAACGCGGCGAGGCATCGTAAGTTTCCTGTGCGAAAATCGCGAGCGGACGCAGGTTGATCCCATAAGCCGTCTCAAGGCTGTCCAGATTTCCATATTTAATCGCGTTGAACAAAACGGCGGCGATACAGGCGGACGACCCCGCCGCCGCGCCCATCCATAAAACGTCATGGTTGCCCCATTGGATATCGACCGCGTGATGTTCCATGAGGCTTTCGATGATAATATCGGGACGCTGGCCGCGGTCGAAAAGGTCGCCGACGATATGGAGCTGGTCAACGATGAGCCGCTTAATCACGGTCGCAAGCGTGATAATCATGTCCTCGGCGCTCCCGACCTCGATCATCGTCTGGATCAGCTGCTCGTAGTATTCCTCACGCTGCGTGTCCTCCGCGTTGATCAGCTCATTCAGGATAAAGTTGTATTCCTCCGGTATCGCTCGGCTGACCTTCTTCCGCGAATATTTAACCGAAACCAGGCGGCAGACTTCAATCAGCTGGTGCAGCGTGACCATGTACCATTCATTAATGTTCTCGATCCCCTTTTCTTTCAGCTCGCGGAGCTTCTTTTCCGGATAGTAAATCAGGGTTGACAGCTGCGCCCGTTCGGTCGAATTCAGGATCTTTCCGTAGAGCTTGTCTACCTTCTGCCGGATTTCGCCGGAAGCGTTATTCAATATATGGGTAAACGCCTCGTGCTCGCCATGCAGGTCGGACATGAAATGTTCGGTGCCTTTGGGAAGCTGCCGAAGCGCTTCATAGTTGATAATCTCGGTCACGGCCGACCGAATCGTCGGATATTTCTCCGCTAAAAGTTCGAGATACTTCGTCTCTTCGTTGAGTTTCTGTTGGTTCATGAGGTTATTCCTTCTTTTCATTTCCAATTCATACCTGTTGTCCGTCCCGGATGCGGAACGGACTGCGTTTTTTCGCGTCGTTTCCTCTATACCCTAATTCTACTTCCCCGGGCCGGATTTTCCGTTCTGACTTCGCGTGGGAAAGCATGGTATGATATACGTTCAATCGGCCGGTTCGGTTCCCGTCCCCATCCTCAGGATCTCCCCCGTTTTTGACATGCAAAAGAGCTTATGATATAATTCGTTCTCGCGTTAGTTATACGTAAAAAGAGAAGCAGCCCTGTAAGGATTAGGTAAGAACTATGACGGATATTTTACGAACAGTCGAATCGCCGGTCAACGAGAACGTCCCGGAATTATTCCCGGGAGATCAGGTATCGGTTCATGTCAAAATCAAAGAAGGCAACCGCGAACGGATTCAGGAGTTCAAAGGCGTTGTCCTGTTTACCCATAACAACGGCAATACCTCCACGTTCACCGTTCGCCGCGTCGCGTCCAACGGAGTCGGCGTTGAACGAACTTTCTTAACCCGTTCGCCGCGGATCGCGAAGGTCGTCGTCGAGCGCCATAGTCAGGTTCGCCGCGCCCGCCTTTTCTATCTCCGCTCACGCAGCGGCAAGAGCGCAAGGCTAAAGCAGAAGTTTTAATCGCTTTCATGGGCTGTAACACGCGGTAAAATCAAATCAGGGGTTTTCTTTGCCCCTGATTTTTTTCAATTCCAGACAGGCGCGGTTGAAAAATATTCCGCCGCCGTTTTGACGAAGGATAGAAAATATGGACCCATCGCCGATGAACAAACCCGCCGCCATTTTCCGCCCCGTTATTGGAATCGTCTGCGCGGAGAACGATCCGACGCCGCCCGGCGAAAGCCGGAAGAATCAGGCCGGCGTCCGCTACGTCGAAGCGGTCCGCAGCGCGGGCGGGCTCCCGCTCCTGATCCCGCTTCAATATCCGACCGGCGAAATCGAACGGCTGACCCGGCTTTTCGACGGGATCCTGATTATCGGTGGGAACGACGTCGATCCGAAATGGTATAACGGCGTTCCCGATCCCTCCGTCTCCGCGCCCAACCCGGAACGCGACGCGTTGGAAATCGCGATCGTGCGGCTGGCGGCGGAACAGGACCTGCCGCTGTTCGGTATCTGCCGCGGGGAACAGGTTATGAACATTGCCATGGGTGGAACGCTTTATACCGACCTCCCATCGCAGTTTCCAACCGTCCTCCGCCATCAGCAAAGCGACGATACGCCGGTTTCAAAGCTGACGCAGCGCGTCAGAATCGATCCGGCGTCCAGACTGTACGCAATCGTCGGAGCCGAAACGATCTGGACAAATACGTTCCATCATCAGGCCGTCCAACGGCTCGGGAACGGATTCCGCGTCGCGGCGGCGGCGACCGACGGCGTCGTCGAAGCGATCGAGATCCCCGAACGAAGCTTCTTCATCGGGGTGCAGTGGCATCCCGAAGGGCTCCAGGACCACGCTGAGGAAGCGCGCCTTTTCAAAGCGTTCGTCGCCGCCGCGGCGGCGCGCGCCGAAAATCGGGAAGCGGAGGCGAAATGAACGTTACGTTAGGGCTCGGATCGAATCTCGGAGACCGCGCGGAAAACCTTCGCCTCGCGATCCAGCTCCTCGCGCCGACCGTCGCCGTCAGAAAAATTTCGTCGATCTACGAAACCGCTCCCTGGGGATTCGCCGACCAGCCCGCTTTCTATAATCTCGCGCTGATCGGAGAGACCGAGCTCGGGCCGCAGGATCTTCTATCCTTCGTAAAGCATGTCGAAGCGCGCATGGGACGGAAAAAGACGTTCCGCTACGGACCGCGCCAGATCGATATCGATATCCTGTTTTACGAAAATGAAGCGGTGCGAACCGAATCGCTAACCATTCCGCACCCGCGTTATAAGGAGCGCCGCTTTGTCCTGGAGCCGCTTTGCGAAATCGCGCCGGACGGAGCCGATCCGGTCAGCGGCGAACCGTTCGCGGCGCTGCACAGCGCCGCCCCGCCGGACGAAGCGCGCCGCTTAGACCTGCCGGCGTCGGTGAAACGGCCAATCCTGCGTTTCGGAGTACGAACGTACGCAATGGGGATCCTCAACCTGACCCCGGACAGCTTTTCCCGGGACGGCGTCTACGCGGAGCTTCCCCAGAGCGACGCCGCGATCCGCCGGGCGCTCGCGCAGGCGGAGGGATTTCTCCGCGCCGGGGCGGATATCCTCGACCTGGGCGCGGAATCGACCCGCCCCGGATACCGTCCGGTCCCGGAAGCGGAAGAAATCTCAAGGCTCCTCCCGGTTCTCAGCGCGATCCGCGAACGCTTTCCGGAAGCGATCCTGTCGGTCGATACGATGAAAGCGGCGACAGCGGAAGCCGCGCTTCGGACCGGCGCGGACTGGATCAACGACGTCAGCGGCGGGGATCATGACCCGCGCATGCGCCCGCTCGCCGCGGAACATGGATGCTTCTTCGTCGCGATGCGCTGGGAGGCTTTCCAGCCGGACGCGGAGCCGGTCGCCGATCAGGCCGCCCGCCAGTTGAAGGAATCAGCTGAAAAGGCGCTTTCCGCCGGAATCCGAAAGGACCGGCTGATCCTCGATCCGGGAATCGGGTTCGGAACGGGCGTCTGGGATAACGTCGAACTCATGCGCGCGCTCCCGCGCTTCAGCGCGATCGGATTTCCGATCCTGATCGGGCCAAGCCGGAAATCCGTCGTCGGGAAAACGCTGCGCAGGCCGCCGGAAGACCGCCTCGGAGGGACCGCCGCGCTTGCTGCGGCCGGGGTCGCCGCCGGCGTCGACATCGTCCGTGTTCATGACGTCGACTGCATGACGCAGGTTATGCGCATCGGCGACCTGATCTGGCGTTAACCGGAAAGTTTCGAAGGAGGACGTATTGAAAACCGCCGGTCATTTCGATTAGAATTAATTCAGTTCATCTTTCAATAAAACCGCCCGATTCCACGGCGGAAGAAAAAGCAGGAGGACGCAAAGCTTATGGCATATTATATCGGTTGCGATTTAGGCGGAACGAACATGCGCGCGGCGATCGTCAATTCTGAAAGCGGCGCCGTTTCAAACCTGGAAATTGTCCCGACGCTGGGGCGGGAAGGACCGGACGGCGTTTTACCGAGAATGGTCAATCTTTTCGCAACAATCATCGGGAAAGCAAAGCTGTCGATGGCCGAGGTTCAGGGAATCGGGATCGGGTTCCCCGGCATGATCGATACGGAACGCGGGATTACGCGTTTTATTACCAACCTCCCGGGGCATTGGATCGACGTCCCGGCAGCGGCGTTTATCGAGAAAGAAACCGGAATCCCGACGTTCCTGCTGAACGACGTTCGCGCGATTACCTGGGGCGAAATGATATTCGGCGCGGGGAAAGGCTGTTCCTCGATGGTGATGTACGCGCTGGGGACGGGCGTCGGCGGCGGGATCGTGATCAACGGCGAGCTGCTGTTAGGGAACTCCGGTCAGGCGGGCGAGCTCGGCCATATTACCGTCGACCCGGTCGGACCGCTCTGCAACTGCGGCAACCGCGGCTGCCTTGAACAGTATTCTTCCGGCCCGGCGATCGTCGCCGCGGCGCTGAAAGCGATCGCGCACGGCGGAACGACGATTTTAGGCGAGTTGGTCGAATACGACATGAATAAAATGACGCCGGAAATCGTCGCAAAGGCAGCGCTGGCGGGCGATAAAAACGCGAAAAACATTTTTGAACAAGCGGGTATACATTTAGGCATCGCGATCGCCGATTCGCTCGTCCATATCGAACCCGAGCGCGTCGTCATCGGCGGCGGAATCTCCCGCGCCGGCGAACTGATCCTCGAACCGGTACGGAGAACGGTCCGGGAACGCGTTTTCCTGATCCCGCTGAACAAGGTTCAAATTACGCTGTCTGAGCTTGGGAACGATGCCGGCGTGATCGGAACGTCCATGTGGGCGGCGCACCAGATCAACAAGCTTCGGAAAAAAGCGGACGGATAAACCGATTCATCTCAGCGCCTGATAAGGACGAACCGAAAGCGTTCCGTCCTTATCAGGGGGTTCCGAATCGGAAGAATCGGTTTCCGGCTGGAACCGCCCACACAAGTTAATCAGGACCGACCGCGTATTTTTCAGGAACGCTGCCGGGCGCATGATCTTTTCATCGGCGATCCACTTGCAGATCATCGCCGCGACAGCGTCGCCGCAGTACACCGCGAAAAATTCCGCCGTTTCCTGATCCGGGAAGGCGCTTTCGCTCAACTTACGAGCGTAGGCGGCGATAGACTGCGCCAGGTAGCCGCGCAGCGCGGGCCCGACAGCGCTTTCGAAGCACTTTCGATAAAACTCATTCTCCCGATAAAGATAGGAACAGAGGAGTCCGAAAACCTGCCAGGCGTCCGCTTCCGACTGCGGCGGGATCTGGTCGATGAACTCATGCTGAAGGATCCAGGCGACGAGCGAGAACTTATCCGCGAAATGATAATAGAAGCCCTTTCGCGACAGTCCGCACTCGACGCAGATATCGGTGACGCTGATCTTCGTAAAGTCCCGGGTTTTCGACAGCGCTTTCAGCGCCGCGGCATACTTTCGCTTTGACAAAATAGATTTTCGCATTTTCGTACCTCGCGTTCCATAGAACAAAATAAATCGAAGCACCCTTTTGGAGAGGAAATACTATTCAGGAATCGAGTCAGATAACTTCGAAGGGCTATATATGTCTATAAGTTATTTTACGCGTTGAAGACGAATGATGCAAGTAAAAAATCTGAAAATTGAAAAAAGCAAGCTGGATCCTGTCTGACGTCCGAATTTTGCAGTTCTTAAAAAAGGCGGCGCCTCGTTAAAACAGCGAGGCGCCGCCTTTCAGATCTCCCTTTATCCGGCGTTCGAAACCGAGGTTACCATGAACCCCGCGGAGGCGATCGCCAGCTTGACCGCCTCAACGTCCGGCGCGTCCTGATAGCTGACGACGGCTTCGCGCCGCGCTAAATCGACTTTGGCCGCGTGCCCCGGAACCGCGTTGATCGCCCGCGTCACGTTTTCCTGGCAGCGGGCGCAATGCATTCCGGAAATCCGGATGATAAACGTTCCGGAAACGCGGGTCAGCTTCTTCGCCGGTACCCGTTTCGCCGCCCCTTCGCAGCAGCTCTTTTTCCCGCTCAGGCGCCGCAGAAACGAGACCAGACAAAGCGCGGCCAGCGCCGCCAGAGCCAGGACGACCAGAACCGTAACCCATCCGTCTTTCATCTCTGAACCACCTCCCAGAATACGATCGGACGGGAGATCCGCCCGCCGCCGGCGCACCCACGGCACTTATCGCATCCGCAGGCGCAGTCAGCCGCGTCAAAAACGGTTTTTTTTACATACCCGAAGCGCGCGTAATACTCTAATCGCGCCTCGATCATCTCCGTCGAGAGCGACGTCCGCCGGACCAGCTCCGGCGTCGATATCGTTCCACAGCTTCGCAGCGTCTCCAACAGCGATTCCATCGTCCATTCGCCTTTCAGCTCAGAAAAACAGCCCCGCGACATGATACGTTATCATCGACAAAATCAACGCGGTCGCGATATAGTACAGCGCAATTTTCAGCGTCCAGCCCAGCGAATGGGTTTCCTGATACGTCGACGACAGCGCCATGACGCAGGGGACGTTAAACGTCACCGCGACCATAAACGCCAGCGCTTCCGGCTTCGAAATCGCGCTGCTTACGAGCGAACTGAGGTTGGCGTCCTTCGCCGCGGTCCCGACCGTCGAAGCGAAAATACTTCCCGACCCGGCGAAAATCGCGCTGAGGACGCCGAGGACGGCTTCTTTCGAAACCATCGACGCGACGAACGCAAGGAACGTCTGCCACCCCAGCCCAAAGATCCGGGTAACCGGTTCGATCGCCTTCCCGATCAGGTACAGGAAGCTGCCTTCGACGTTTCCGTCCGACGAATACGACATGAAGTAGAAAATGACCGAGACGATAAAGACGACAGCGAACGCCTTCTTGAAAACCTCCCAGACGCGGTTCAGCGTCATCCGGAACATCGCGCCCCAACGCGGCTTATGATACGGGGGGAGCTCCATGATCAGGCCGGTCCGCTCTTTAACCGGGTTCAGCGTCCGCCCGAAGATTTTCGCGGTAATGAAAATATGAACGAACATGATCGCAAACAGCAGGAGCATAACAAGAATACTCCCCCAGCCGAAGAACGCTGACGCCAGCGTCGGAATGACCGCGAACGTCGCGCCGCAGGGGACGGCCCAGACCAGCGCGATCGTCAGGATCCGCTGGCCCCAGGAGTCGACGACCCGCGTTCCCGCCGCCCCGCCGATCGTGCAGCCGACGCTGATCAGCATCGGCATTACCGATTTACCCTGAAGCCCAAGCTTATACATCGCGTTGTCAAAGACGTAAGAGACCCGCGCCATGTAGCCGATTTCCTCGATCAACCCGAAAACGAGATTGACTCCGAATACGAACCCCAGCATGGAAAGCGTCCAGGAGAGGGACAACACGAGCGTGCTCTTGATGAAAGAAATCAGGCTCTCGGCAACGCCAAGACCGGCCAATTTTTCGACGAGACCGCCTAAGAGCGGAGGAATCAGCGCCGAAAGCCCCATAATCGGCGCGGCAACGATCATCGACCCGATCAGGCCGAGAATAATCAGTCCGATCGCGATCGGCTTCCCCCAGAACGGATGAATCGCGGCGCGGTCAAACCGGGTCAGCAGCCGCGACGGTTCTTTCGTCTTAACGATCACGCCGTCCAGGACCGACTCGATCCAGGCAAATTTACAATCCCCCGCGTACAGCGGGCCGTCCTTCGCAGATTCGATCAGCGCGCGCACCGCTTCGTTCCCGGCCTTGACCGCGATTTTCGCAGCGACGACTTCGTCCTGTTCAAGGAGTTTTATCGCCAGCCATTCCTTCGAGAACCGGTCCATCCCGCCGTCCGGCGCGAGGGCGAGCGCTTTCTCATAGAGCCCCTTCGACGATCCTTCGGCGAAAAACCGGTACAGGCTCTTCGCATCGAGCGTGACCGGACGGTCCAGCGCGGCGTCGAGCTTCTCGAAAAAATCCTGGTACGTTCCCTTGTCAGGGGCGACGATCGCGGCGACCGGGATATTCAGCCGCTTCGAAAGCAGCTCAACGTCGATCTTCTTCCCCTGATCCGCGGCGACATCGATCATCGTCAGAACAAGCAGGACCGGCGTCCGGATCCCGGCGATATCGGCGAGCATGAACAGATTTCTTTCCAGCTGGGAAGCGTCGGCCAGGACGCAGACCAGATCCGCGCCGCCGCCGGCGATCGTATCCCGGGTAATGATTTCTTCATCGGAGTTCGCGGAAAGGCTGTACGAGCCGGGAAGATCGGAAACGAGGTACCGCCTTGAACCTCGGGAGAAAGAACCTTCTTTCTTCTCGACCGTCTTTCCCGGCCAGTTGCCGACGTGCTGATGCGCCCCGGTCAGCGTATTAAACAGCGTCGATTTTCCCGAATTCGGCTGGCCCAATAACGCGATCTGAATCTCATTTGCCATTTTACAATACCTCCACCAGGATATGATCCGATTCCGCGCGGTTCAACGCGATCATCGTGTCGCGGCCATAAACGAGGAGCGGACAGGATTTCACATTCTGCATCATTTCAATTTCACAGCCTACGTTCAATCCGATCGAAGTAATCCGCGAAAGATAGCGTCTTTCGCCGGACAGCTCCGCGATCCTGGCTTTTCCGCCGGTTTCCAATTTTGTCAAAGGTATCATATATCGTCTTTTATCCTTTCCTATGCCCTGGTTCCCGGGCAAATCGGGAATTTAATTCCTGAACGTCATGGGAGCGCGAATAAAAACCCTCCGAAGGAACGATCGGACGCGTCAACGGCGTTCCAACCGGCATCCTTGAGTTAGCCATAACTACGCCCGTTAAATATACCACCATTCAGATATTCCGGCAGTATATTCATTTACAGAAGTCAAAACATGGAAAAATAGCGGGACGAAATCGCTCGTCCGCTTCGCTTACTCCGCCCGGTACAGCTCGTCCAGCCGGGAGACCATGCGGTCGATCGAATAAAAATTCTGGATCCGCGTCCGAGCGGCCGTTCCGACCGCCGTGCGCTCCTTGGCCGGGAGCGCGAGAACGCGGCGGAGCGCGTCCGAAAGATTTTCCCCGTCGCGAACGATCTCTCCGCCGTATTGAACGAGCTCAGCGCAGTCGCCGACGTCCGTCGCGATACAGGCGCAGCCGCAGCTCATCGCTTCGCCGAGCGCCAGCGGAAAAGCTTCGCTGATCGAAGGCAGCACGAAGATATCGATTCCGTTCAGGATTGCGGCGACATCCCGCTGTTCGCCGAGGAGGATCAGCCGCGATTCGATTCCCGCCTCGCGGACCCAGCCCATCAGGACGTCGTTCCCCGCGTCCATTCTCCGCCCGGCCAGAAGCAGCCTGACATCCGGCCGATCCGCCGCTGCGTCTCGGAACGCACGGATAAGGCCCTGATGGTTCTTCTGCGGATCGAAGCGGGCGACGTTCCCGATAATCAGGTCGCTTTCGCTGATTCCATGCGCTTCGCGAAAGCGCTTCCGCTTTTCCGCGTCCGGGGCGAAAACGGCCGTATCGAATCCGTTCGGGACGAAGGCGATTTTATCGGCGCGATAGCCGCGCTGAACGTGAAGCGCCGCCGCGGTCCGGGAACAGGATAATATTTTCCGGGGAAGCCGCCCTGATAAAAACGCGAGCGCGCGAACGACGATCCGGGTCGAAGCCTTCGCCTCAGGGCTGAATTCGGAGTTATGCAGGCTCCAATAAATCGGGACATGCGTCCGGATCGCGGCCAGCGACGCAAGAAAATCGGCATGGTAGAGCCAGCTATGGATCAAGTCAGGCTGAAACGCGTCCACGCAGCCAATCAGCCGCGCCAGAGCGGAAAAACTGAACCGCCCCGGACGCATGTTCAGGCAGACGACATTAAAACCACCGGCACGGAGCGTTTCAACGAGCGGGCCACCCCCGCTTAAACAGACGACCTCGGACGTAACCTGATACAGCGCGAGTTTAGGGAGAACCCGGGTCAGCATGACTTCAGCGCCGCCAACGTCAAGATCGGTAATTACATGCATCACGCGAAGAGGTGCGTTCGGTTCGTTCATATTCCAATTATAGCCGCGCCGCGGAAGAGAAGGCAGGGCGGGCTGTCAATCTTCCAAAGCGGACGCGAGCTGTTCCCGCCAATCCGGGATCCGGAGCCCGAACGCGCGCTGAATTTTATCGGTATTCAGCGCGGAATACGCCGGACGGACCGCCGGCGTCCGGAAATCGGCCGTCCGCGCCCGTTCAATCCGGACGGAACGTCTTACGCTGAGGGGGGCCCGCTGAAAGACAGCCTGCGCCCATTCGTAGCGCGACGCCGCCCCGGCGGAAGACAGGTGGAAAACGCCATGATATCGCTTCGCCCAATCGGCGAGCCGTTCCTCCGGATATTCGAGCCCGGCCTTCGCCAGAAGCTGCGCCAGCGCGTCGGCGACGAACCGGCTCCAGGTCGGGTTCCCCACCTGATCGTCAACCACGCGGACAACGTCGTGCGTTTCCATCCATGAACGCAGCTTTAAGACAAAGTTATTTCCACGATCGGAATACAGCCAGGCTAAACGGAATACGATCGACGCTTCGGATTCGCATAAAACGTTTTCCTCGCCGCGAAGCTTGGACGCACCGTACCGGTTCACGGGGTTGGGCCGGTCCGTCTCCAGATACGGCTCGCGTTTCTCTCCGTCGAAAACGAAATCGGTCGAAAAATGGATCATGCCGATTCCCCGCGCGGCGCATTCCGCCGAAAGCATTCCCGGCCCATCCGCGTTGACCGCGAACGCCGCCGGCGTTTCGCTCTCGGCCCGGTCGACGTCGGTATACGCGGCGGCATTGATCACGAACGAAGGCTGAACGCTGTCGAGCGTCTTTTGGATACACGTCCGATCCGTAATATCCAGCGCCGGATACTCGGCCGCCGTTATCGGACAAAACGAAATCAGGCTGCGGCGAAGCTCATAAGCGAGCTGGCCGGATCGACCAACGATCAGGATCGGTTTCCCCATCAGCTATTCTCGTTCCCCGCGACTTTCTCCAGGTAGGACCGGAAAGATAAATCGACCGTTTTCCCGGCTAATTCGAGGAGCTTCGCACGATCGATAAAGCGCATCCTGAACGCGATTTCCTCAGGACAGCTGATCCGCATCCCCTGCCTGGATTCGATCGCCTGAACGAAAAGCCCGGCCTGAAGAAGGCTGTCGTACGTTCCAGCGTCCAGCCACGCGATCCCGCGCCCCATGACTTCGACCGAGAGCGATCCGTTCTCTAAATAGATTCGATTTAAATCGGTAATCTCGAGCTCGCCGCGCGCCGACGGCTTCAGTCCGCGCGCGAACGCGCAGACGCGATGGTCATAAAAATAAATTCCTGGAATCGCGTAATTCGACTTCGGATTCTCCGGCTTCTCCTCAAGCGACGTCGCCCGTCCGGCCTGATCAAAGCTGACGATTCCGTACCGTTTCGGATCGGAAACCTCGTAAGCGAAGATCCGCGCGCCGGACGTCAGCTTCGCCGCCGAACGCATCCGTTCCGGCAGCGTCGTCCCATAAAAGATATTGTCGCCGAGAACCAGCGCGGCGCTCCCGCCGTTCAGGAACGCTTCGCCGATGATAAACGCCTGCGCCAGTCCGGCCGGCTCGGCCTGTTCCGCGTATTCGAACGTCATCCCCCATTGCGAACCGTCGCCCAGCAGTTTTTTAAACAGCGGCAGGTCCTCCGGCGTGCTGATGACCAGGACTTCACGAATCCCCGCAAGCATCAACATCGAGAGCGGATAATAAATCATCGGTTTATCGTAAACCGGAAGAAGCTGCTTGCTGACCGACAGCGTCAGCGGATACAGCCGGGTCCCTCTTCCGCCGGCAAGGACGATACCTTTCATCGCTGCGGCCCTGCCTCTTCGGGTTCCCTCGCGCCCGTTTCCGCGGCGTTCCCGCGCCCGGAATAGTTCCGCTCGACCCAATCCGAATAGGCCTTCCCGGAGAGAATCCCGCTGAGCCAGGCGCTGTTGGAGATATACCAGTCTACCGTTGCGGCAAGGCCTTCTTCGAGACAATGTTTCTGCGTCCAGCCTAACGTCCGCCTGATCTTCCCGCTGTCGATATCGTAGCGGAAATCGTGGCCGGGACGGTCCTGGACGAAAGTAATTAAATCAGCGTAGGAAGCCCCGTTCGCGCGCGGACGCTTCCGATCCAGAATCGAACAAATCGATTCAACGATCGACAGGTTGGTCGGCTGGTTATCGCCGCCGATACAGTACGTCTCGCCGGGCGTCCCCTGATCCGCGATCCGATAGATCGCGTCGCAATGATCCCCGACATACAGCCAGTCGCGGATCTGATCCCCTTTCCCGTAAACCGGGAGCGGTTTTCCAGCCAGCGCGTTGACGATGACCAGCGGAATCAGCTTCTCCGGAAATTGATACGGCCCGTAATTATTGCTGCAATTGCTGATCGTTATCGGGAGGCCATACGTCGTCCAGTAAGCACGAACGAGATGATCCGACGAGGCCTTCGAAGCGGAGTAGGGCGAGCGCGGCGCGTAAGGCGTCGCTTCATTAAACGCCGGATCGCCGGGCGCCAACGCGCCAAAAACCTCGTCCGTTGAAACGTGATGGAACCGGATTGCCTGTCCGGTCTCGTTAATGACGGCGCGAAGCGATTCGAGCAGCGTAAACGTTCCGACAATGTTCGTCTGAATAAACAGGTCCGGATTTTTAATCCCGCGGTCCACGTGCGATTCTGCAGCGAAATGCACGACGGTATCGATCGAGTATTCGCGAAGGAGCTTTTCAACCAGATCGCGGCTGCAAATATTGCCATGCGCGAAAATCCAGTTAAAATCCATGGGCAGCCGGTTCAGGTTTTCTTTCCGCCCCGCGTAGGTCAGCGAATCTAAAACGACAACCCGCAAGGCCGGGTCCTTCTTCGCCAGATCATACACAAAATTCGTTCCGATAAAACCGGCTCCGCCGGTAACCAGGACATTTTTCATTCGAACACCTCCGACTCCTTAAACCCGGGCGCTTCCCGATCCTTCGGCGACAGGATCGGTTCGGGAAGCTCGCCCCAATCGACGCCAATCTCCGGGTCGTCATAGCGAATCGTCCGTTCGAACCGCGGCGCGTAAGTATCCGTCGCCTTATAGAGAATTTCGGCGCTCTCGCTTAAAACGAGAAACCCATGCGCAAATTTCGGCGGGATCCAGAGCGACTTCGCGTCCGCGGAGTTGAGGACGACGCCGACCCATTTTCCAAAGAATTCGGACGAGCGGCGGAGATCGACCGCAACGTCCAGAATCTCCCCGGAAAGGACCCGGATAAGCTTCCCCTGCGGCTGCTGAATCTGATAGTGCAGCCCGCGTAAAACGTTCCTGACGGATTTCGACTGATTTTCCTGAACGAACTCCGCGGATATTCCAGCCTGCTGAAAAACTTCCTTTCGCCAGCTCTCAAAGAAAAAGCCCCGATCGTCCAGAAAGACCTTCGGCTCGATCAGGATCACGTCAGGAATCGATAAAGGCGTAAATATCATCAAAAAAAACCTGCTACGTTATTTTTTCAAAATACATCTGATCAAAGGTCAGCCGCGGCGAATAAAAAGGATCCGGCCTCCGATAAATTTCCGGGTACCGGCCGATCAGCCTCCGGAAATCGCGTCGGATCGTTTCCAGCTCCGCCTCGGTCAGCGTTTTCCCGCGAGACGCGGATTCATAATGAACGAGGCGCGCGAACGGCGTAAACAGGTTCGTTTTTCCGCGCGCGAACGCGGCAAAGCATATCTCGATATCATTATACACGATCGGGAGATCGGCCGGAAATCGCCCGATCTCGTCGAACAGCGCGCGCCGCATCATCAGGCACGCGCCGGTCACGGCCAACGCGGGGGTCAGCTTGCGCGTCGCGCCGTGATACGACGGCGCGGTCTCCGCCAGCCCTTCGTACACGTGAAAAAGCCAACGTTCCCCGAACGAACCGAAGCTGACGCCCGCGTGCTGAATTTTCCGATCGGGAAAAAGGAGCTTCGCCCCGACCGCGCCGACGTCCTCCCGGATCGCCAGAGAGACCATTTCCTCCAGCCAATTCGGACTCAGAACTTCGGTATCGTTATTCAAAAACAGCAACAGCTCCCCCTTCGACCGCTCGACGCCCCAGTTATTAATCAGCGAAAAATTAAACCGGCCGGGATAGCGGATAACTTTTCCAGGAAACGCCGGATCCGCTTCAAGCTCTCGATAATAAGCCTCGATTTCCGGCGTCACGCTGTTATTCTCGATAATCAGGATTTCGTAGTTCGGGTACGTCGTCCGTTCCCGGATCGACGCGACGCAGCGCGCCAGCAGCTCGCGCTGATCCTTGTTGGGGATCAGGATCGAAACGAGCGGAGCGGAGCGGAGCGCGTAACGGACGCGCCGGCAGGGGAGCGCGCGGAGCGGATAAATCCGCGCGTCGATCCGCGTCCGATTGAGATGGGCGCGGAGGGCTTCGTTTTCGAGCGCGAGGACAGCGGCGCCGGCGGGGTCATGCTCCGCCGTCCAGTGCGTCAGGATTTCGGGACAATGATCCACGCGGGAGGCGGCTTCCACAAGACGGAAGGTCAGCTCGGGCCAGCTGATCGCTGCGCCCGGCGCGGCGGCGCGAAGGAGAAGCTCCCGGCGCGCGACGCAGAGCGGCCGCAGCAGGTTTTCCTGGCGAAAGGCGTAGATATTAAAATCCGGCTTGAACCAAGGCTCGGTCCGCCTCCCGGAAGCGGTAAGCCGGTCCGTATCGCCGTAGATCAGTTCGGCGTCCGCCGAATCCAGGATCGCCCGCCGGACCGCCGGGATTCCCCGTTCGCTGAATACCGCGCCGTCCTCGATCAGCGCGAACCAGCCCGCCTTCGGAAACGCCTCCATCAGCGCGCCGGCTTCGACGGTTATTTCTTTCGCGCCCTGGATCATAAAACGTCCGTCGGGCATGACCCGGACTGGGACGACCTCGGGCGCGTCCGCCGGAAGCGGAGGGAACGCCGGCTCGTTTCGAAAAATCCAATACCGGTATGAATTAAGAACCTTTCGAACCGTCGCGTTGTAAACCGGAAGGAGGAGCGAACGGAGCGCGCGAATCCGCTTCAGCGTTTCAAACATGATCGGCGCTTCCTTCGGATAAATGGAGCCAGTGAATCGCGGGATCGGTCAGCTTGAACCAGTTCGCCTGACGTCGGACGTAAGTCCGCGTCGCCTTCCGGATCGATAAAACCGCGTCTTCGAGCGTCGCCGTCCCGTCGATCACCGCGGCGAGCTGCGGATAGCCGATCGCGGAAAGCGACGGCAGCGACGGCGAATATCCCTGATTGAGAAGCCCCCTGACCTCGTCGAGAAAACCGTCGCGGATCATCCGGTCGATCCGCCGGTCGATCCGCGCGTAGAGCTCGGCGCGATCGCGGATCAGGCCGAGAATTGTCGCCCGATAAGGCGATTCAACCTGACGCCGCTGATCGGAAAAACGGCGGCCGGTCGAAAAGGCGACTTCGAGCGCGCGGATCGTCCGGCGCATGTTCTGATATTCGATCCGCGCCGCGGCGGCCGGATCCAAAATCGCCAGCTTTTCATGCAGCGCCTTCGCGCCGATTTCTTTTCCATACCGCTCTAAAACGGAGCGAAGCTTCTCGTCCGCGTTCAGCTCCGGCGGAACCCAGCCTTCCAGCAACGCGCGGACATACTGACCCGTCCCGCCGACGACGATAACGTTCTTCCCGCGCCCGGCGATATCCCGGATCGCGGCGTCGGCTTCGCGCTGGAACCGCGCGAGGCTCCAACGTTCGTCCGGGTCGGATACGTCGATGAGATGATGCCGGACGCCGTCCATCTCGCCGCTCGTCGGTTTCGCCGTCCCGATCGTCATCCCTCGATAAAAATAACGCGAATCGGCCGAAACGATTTCGGCGTTGGACGCCTTCGCCAGCGCGATCGAAAAGGCGGTCTTTCCGACCGCCGTCGGCCCGACGATCACGAGAATCGGTATCCGTTCCGTCGCGCTCATCTTCCTTCAGCAGCTTTCGTTCCGGTCATGATCCGCTCAGGCCAGGCGGGCCGCGCCGACGAAGCTGTCGCGCAGGTGCGGAACGGAAAGGACGTCGTCGATATAAACGCCGTTCTTCGCCTGGGAAGAATGAATCATTTTCCAGCCGCCCAGACTCATTCCGACATGATCGATCGAGCCTTTTTTATCGCCGAAAAACAGCGCGTCCCCGGCGACAAAAGGATGCTTGATTTCATGCCCCTGATCGAATTGCATATGCGCATCGCGCCGCAGCTCGATCCCGCTGCAGCGGTAAACCAGCTGGACCAGACCGGAGCAATCGATCCCGAACGCGCTTGACCCGCCCCATAAATAAGGTACGCCGATCAGCTTCCACGCGCTTTCACAGAGATCCCGGCGCAGCGCGTCGCCGGGCTTCGGGAAATCGTTGAACGCGCGAAGCGATTCCTTTTCAACCCAGCCGATCTCCGGCGCGTAGATCAGCGCGCGGCTGCCCGACTCGTCAAGGATCGACGTATATGTCCCGGCTAAAACGCGGGTCAGGATTTCGTCCCCGCTCGAAGCCGCGTAGACGAGCGCCGAGGGCGCGCTGACGATATGCGTCGCGGGGGGGAGGGTAAACGTTTCGAGATATTTTTTATACGTGTAGCTCAAATAGCCGTCGCGGAGATTGCAGCCGTAAACCCAATCGCCCTCGTCGCGGATAACGGCGACCTCGTCGCCATAGAAGAGCTGCGTCGTCATCTCGCTGAGAAATGAGACGCCGGCGTGCATCGAGGTAATATTCTTCGCGACGCGATAGATTTCCGTCTCCCCGGTCAGCAGGACCTTAACCGCGCTGGTATCGACTTCCTGAACGCCTTCCAGCTCGGCGAAAGCTTCCTTCCTGAAATCCGATAACGTCTTTTCGCGGAGGACCTCGCCGCCAAGGATCAGCTTCCCTTCCTCGAACGACAGGAGCGAAAGGGCGACGATCGCCAGATTCTTCTCAGCGCCATATTTCTGGTTAAATTTTCGGACATAAGTTTTTGCGTTTTTCTTCATATTTCCTCCTTTCGCGGATCCGTCCCCAACGCGGACCCGCCGAACAGGCCCCGCGCTTCCTTCTTCAGCGCGACGCCCAGCCCGAACCCTGCCGTCGGAAGGAGCGAACCTTTTTCATCATACGATAATCCCTCGAACGGGTCGTTCGCGGTTAACAGCGGCGTATCCAGGTCGATCCAATCCGCCAGGCTGACGAGCGCGGCCATCGCCGATACGCCCGCGGACGTTTCAACCATGCATCCGAGCATAACGCCCATTCCGTATTCCTTCGCGCGCCGGGCGATCGCGACCGCCGGCGCGATCCCGCCGCATTTCATCAGTTTCACGTTAACACCGCGCACCCCGGCTTCATGAAGCCGATCGATATCCGCCAGCGTCCGGACCGATTCATCGGCGACAACCGGCAGCCCGGTCGCTTTCTGAACCCGTCCCATTCCAGCGATATCGTCCGCCGCCGTCGGCTGTTCCACGAGTTCCAGATCGTATTTTTCCAGCCGCCGGATCAGCGCGATCGCCCCTTCCGCGTCCCAGGCCGCGTTCGCGTCGACACGGATCCGCGCGTCGGGACGGGCGGCGCGGATCGCTCGGATCCGCTCTTCGTCGAGCGATTCCTTTCCCGGGGTTCCGAGCTTGACCTTCAGGAACGGGAAGCTTTTCACGCGCAGCGCCGCCTCCGCCATGACTTCCGGACGATCGAGGCTGATCGTATAGGACGTTGGAACCGGGGCTGGGCGCGCCAATCCTATCAGCGCATACAGCCCGACGCCGAGCTTCCGCGCCAGACGGTCATGATAGGCGATATCGAGCGCAGCGGCGGCCGGCGCCGGAATTCCCGGCTCGATCGCCGCTGGGATCTCGTCGACCGTCTCGGGGAAGGATTTTCCAGCCGCGCGCCCCCAGGCCGCAGTCATCGCCGCGAACGGGATCCCATAATAAAACGGGATCGTCCCCTCGCCAAATCCGCCGTCGTCCGTTCGGATCAGGAACGCGGTCCGCGTCGAAGACGAGCCGTAGGATACGGTAAACGGCGTCTTCAAAACCAGCTCGTATTGAACCCATTCTATTTTCTTCCGCATCTTCTCCCCCATTCCGATTAAATTTCCGGATCCCCGAACCGCATTCTTAAGTACGATTCATAGCGCCCGGAATCGATCGTCCCCGCCGCGACCGCCTCGCGGACGGCGCAATCGACCTCGCTTTCGTCATGCGTACAGTCCGAATAAAAACAGCGCGAGACCAGCGGGCGGATCTCGGGAAAATACCCGTCGAGCTCTTCCGGCTGAATATCCCATAGGCCGAGCGTCTTGATTCCCGGGAGGTCGGCGATAAAACCGCCTTCCTTCAGCGGGAACATCTCGCGGACGACGGTCGTATGCCGCCCTTTGCGGTTGAAATCGCTGATCTCGCCGGTCTTCAGGTCGAGCGTATCGTCCACGCAGTTCAGCAGCGTACTTTTCCCCACGCCCGACGGGCCGAGCAGCCCGCTGATCTTTCCGACGACGCGTTCCCGGAGGAGCGCGCCGGTCCGCTCGTCCTTCGCCGATACGAAAACCGTTTCATAGCCCAGCCGGGCGTACGCAGCAAAGCGCGCCTTCGTTTCCGCCTCGTCGACGAGGTCCAGTTTATTAATCACGATCAGCGGATGAATCCGCTGCCGTTCGCAGATGACCAGAAAACGGTCAAGCATCCGCAGCCTCGGTTCCGGATCCGCGGCTGCGAAGACGATCAGGACCTGATCCAGATTCGCGATCAGAACCTGCCTGTACGGAACCTTCGTCCCAGTCATCATCCGAACCCATTCGGACGTCCGCGGGAGCACGTCGGTAATCATTCCCGAGCCATCCGGGAGCGGTTCGAAGGTCACAAAATCTCCGATCGCAATGATATCGGTATGCTGCGCCCTGGATTTTATCTTCCCGCGGGCTTTACAGGTCACCAGCCGACCGTTCGCGAAAACGTAGAAAAAATCCGACGCAAAACGCAGCACGCGCCCCTGGTCCGCCATATCAGGCCTGTTTCTTCGCGCTGAGCGAATCCATCCGGCCCCTTTACGGCTCGGGGGTTTCGGTCGGCGGCGTTTCCCACGGCGCGCGCGTCGGGACCGGCGTCTTCGTCGGCGTCGCCGTCGGGGTCGGCGTCTTCGTCACGTAAACCGCCGCTTCCCAGGGATACAGGAGCGTCGCCTGCCCATCGAAGTACAGCTCGATCACGCGGCGGAAAATCGGCGCGGCGTAATCGGAGCCTTCGCCGATATTTTCGACGAGGACCGCGACCGCGATATCCGGTTTATCCGGATTATTTTCGTCGGTGAACCCGGCGAACCAGGCATGCGGCTTGACGCCCGGGCCTGTCTGAGCCGAGCCGGTTTTTCCCCAGACCGGATAACGCAGACTGCGGAAGACATGCGCGGCGGTTCCGCGCGGATTCGACGTCACCATCGACAGCGCTTCACGGATAATCTGGAGCGTCTGGGCGGAAACCGGGAGTTTCCCCTGCTCCTCGGGCTCAAACGCGTATACAACTTCGTCATCCGGGCCGATAATCTGTTCGACGACCTGCGGACGGTAGAGCGTCCCGCCGTTCGCGATCGCCGCCATGAAGCGCGCGACCTGAAGCGGGGTCACCAGGACGGTCCACTGACCGATCCCCATCTGAACCGAGGATAATTCTTCTCGCGGCGTCTCGATTTTTCCCGGCGCTTCTTCGATTTCGCCGACTTCTGTCAGCGATCCCAGCCCGAATCCGCGCGCCATGCTCGGGAGATAATCCTGGCCCATTTTCCGATACAGCTGCAGTCCCAGTTCGTAATACCAGGGATTGCACGAGCGCATCAGCGATTCCTGCAGGTTCAGCCGTCCGGATGGCGAAATTTCATGTTCCTTCGTCCAGTCGTACAGCGTGATCCCTTCGAGCCCCGTCCATTCATACGGGCAGTCCATTTCCGATTCGACCGTATACAGGCCGGATTCCAACGCCGCCGCCATCACGATCGTCTTGAAGACCGATCCGAGCGGATATTGACCCTGGCTCGCGCGGTTATACATCGGGCGCTCCGGCCCGTACAACGCGTCCGCGGAATAAGAGGAGTTGTAATTGACGTAGTCCAGCAGGTTCGGATCGAACGTCGGCGACGAAGCCAGGCCCAGAATCCTGCCAGTGTCGACTTCCAGGACGACGATCGCGGCGTTGAACCCATGAATCGCGCGCTGCAGGTCGTATTGAAAATCTTCGTTAAACGTCGTATAAATCGAATTCGCCTGGGTCGGTTCGATCCGCTGAAGACGGGTTATCGCGTTTCCGTCGGCGTCGGTTACGTACATGGAAACGCCGCGCTTTCCGGTCAGCATGTCCTGACCCCATTTTTCGATCCCGAGGCGGCCGACGCGCTCGTTAATCG
This sequence comes from Anaerolineaceae bacterium oral taxon 439, assembly GCA_001717545.1. Classification (NCBI taxonomy): domain Bacteria; kingdom Bacillati; phylum Chloroflexota; class Anaerolineae; order Anaerolineales; family Anaerolineaceae; species Anaerolineaceae bacterium oral taxon 439. The sequence goes on from CP017039.1 coordinate 274,876, forward strand.
CGTACCCCTCGCGGCGCATCTCGTCAACCTCTTCCACGCCGATCGGCTGAACGTAGCCGACGATATGGGGCGCGGAACCGCCGAAATAATAGAAACGCGACGCGTCGTAGCGGCTGCTGAAAAGGCCGGTATACTGCGACAGGCTGGAAATCCGGTCCTCGATATCCGCCGCCGGGACTTCGCCGACCGGAACGTAATCGTACGCGTTCGCCTCGGTCAGGATCTGGTTGATAATCTGAGGCGTTTTCCCGGTCAGCCGGGACAGCTCGCTGACGAGCCCTTTCCAGGCCGATTCCCCGACGCTCGCGGGGACGACTCCGAGCGCGTACGCTGCGGTTTCCGCCGCCATCGGAACGCCCTCGATATCGTAAATAATCCCGCGCGACGGGACCGTCGTATCGAGCTTGATCTGGTTCCCGCCGCGAAGCTCGGGCATCAGCATCCCGTCTTCCCATTGGATCTTCCAGGCGTCGCCTTCGTAGACCATGTTCATTTCCATATCCCGCTCGAACGATCCGGCGACCTTCGTATCGTAGACGGTATGGTAACCGACCTGCGCGCTCGTCGGGTTCGTCAGCAGCGCGGTAATCGACGTCGTCAGCTTGTCCAGCGTCAGATTGATCGACGTCGACGTATAACGTTCAGTAAAAGCGTCATATGAAATCGCATCCCGGGAAACCTGCGAAAGCAGGTTATACATCCCAATATAGTCCTCGTTTTCCCAGGCCTTCAGGAACGCTTCGGCCGCCTCGCGCGAACTCGGGACGGACGTCACGTGGATCACGGGATCGGGCAGCGGGGTCGGCGTTTCCGTGTCAACCGCGACCGTCGGCGACGCCGTCGGCTCCGACGTGGGAATCAGGCCGCATCCGGAAGAAGCAGCCATGGAAATCAGCAGGACCAGCATCAACGCTTTCTTCATCTTTCTACCTCTGTACTTCATTCAATACGCTTTCTTTTTTTATATTTCTTACCGGCGCGGCCGCCGATACCGTTTCACGTGAAACCGGCATGCCGCGTTTCAGCGCCGCGCAGTCCAGATCGCAGTACCCCTCCAGCCGATACCGGCAGCTCTTTTCCGCCGTTTCGGCCGGCGCAGCGTGCATTCTTCTCAGCAGCGCGTCCAGATGACAAATCGGGAGGCCGACAACCGACGCGTAGCAGCCGGCAAACGACGAAACGAGACGGAAATCCGGATTTTGAATCGCGTAGCCGCCCGCTTTTCCGAACGGATCGCCGCTTTCAACGTACGCCGAGATCAGGTCCTCCGATAACAGCGCCATGTTGACGGTCGTATCCGTCGCCGTCGCGGTCAACGAGAATCCGCCGGATGTCTTCATCCCAACCACGAGCGCAGTATGGACCACATGGGCCCGTCCGCTTAAAGCGCGGAGCATCCGGAACGCATCCTCCCGGGAAACCGGCTTTCCAAAACGGACCCGTTCCAGCGCGACAATCGTATCCGCGGCGATCAGGATTTCTCCAGGACGGACGCTTTGCCGCGCCGCGACCGCGAGCCATTTTTCGCGCGCGACCCGGTCGCAGTACGCGAATACGTCTTCGCCCGGAAAAATCGACTCGTCGATCTCCGCCGGCAGAACCCGGAATGAAAGGCCGTACCGCCGCAATATTTCGATCCGGCGCGGCGACCCGGAAGCCAGAACCATGCCGATGTTCTCTGAACCGGTTGTCATAGGATAATTCTATCAGATTCTCCTGACCGACCGCTTTTCCCGCCCGATCGATCGTCGCGCGGTTCCCTGAAGCGCCAAAGAGGGGCGGGCCGATCGCCCCATCGGAAAGCGAAATCGACCGCTTACAAAATCCCATTCCGGGGTTCCTGTTTCAGATAAAGGAAAATTTCTTCCTGAATCTGAACTGCACATCCGATCATAGTACAATTGGTTTTAGAAGAGCAGTATTTTAAATTTAAAATCAAAAACAGGATTGCACACATGCAGATTCAACGGGATCAATACCTGAACCGGCTTCTCGAGGATCGAGGCAATCGCCGGATCAAAATCGTCACCGGCGTGCGCCGCTGTGGAAAGTCGTATCTTCTTTTTAAGCTGTTCAAGGACCGACTGATCCGCGAGGGCGTCGCGGAGGACCACATTATTGAAATTGCTTTTGACGATCGGAAGTTTAAAGATCTCCGCGACCCGGACGAATGCTACCGCTATGTTACGGGACGAATCGATGAAAACGATCCGAATCCAACTTATGTCCTGCTGGACGAGGTTCAACTGATGAAAGAGTTTGAAGACGTGTTAAACGGATTTCTTCATCTTAACAACGCCGACGTTTTCGTAACCGGGAGCAACTCAAAATTTCTTTCGACCGATATCCTTACGCAATTCCGCGGACGGGGCGATGAAATTCGCATGTACCCGCTCACGTTCAGCGAATTCAGTTCAGCCTGCTCCGGAAGCTGGGATGAAGTCTGGGAACAATATTATACTTTCGGCGGGCTCCCATACATCTTAACGCTTTCGTCGGTCGCGAAAAAAGCGGAATACCTTCAATCCCTTTTCGAGGAAGTCTACCTGCGGGATATTCTCGATCGGAATCAAATCCGGGGAGATTCAGAATTTCGGATATTAATTGACGTTATCTCCTCGGCGATCGGTTCGCTCACCAATCCGCAAAAATTATCCGCCGCGTTTAAAAGCGCGGGAAAGACGGATATTTCCCCATCGACGGTCGCCCAGTACCTTCATTATCTCGAGGAAGCGTTTTTAATTAAGTCCGCGGCGCGATATGACGTCAAAGGGAAAAAATATATCTCAACGCCGAAAAAAATCTACTTCGAGGATGTCGGGCTGCGGAACGCGCGGCTGAACTTCCGCCAGAACGAAGAGAACCATATCATGGAGAATATTATTTTTAACGAGCTCCGATACCGTGGGTTTTCGGTCGACGTCGGCGTCGTCGAAGTCAGCGAGAAAAGCGAAAGCGGCGCCTATCGCAGGAAGCAGACGGAAATCGACTTCGTCGCGAACCGCGGGAACCAACGGTATTACCTGCAATCGGCGTTCACGCTCCAGACGGAAGAAAAAAAGAATCAGGAGAAACGCCCGCTCCTGAACGTCAGGGACTCGTTCCGGAAAATCCTGATCGTACGGGACCCGATCCTGCTCCGGAGAGATGAAAACGGGCTGGTCACGATGGGGATTAAGGAATTCCTGAGCGACGAAGGCAGCCTCGACCGATAACCGCGCGATTTCCCGCCCCGGCCAGAAAAAGCCGGCCATATCCCGGATTCACGAAGTTTAACGCCCGACATGGAAATCAAGCGCTTTAACGATCAATGAGATTTATCTATTCGCTGTCTTTTTCCTTACAACTTGTAACGCATCTATGGTAATCCTACAATACCAGGAGTGATCCTGTGAATGGTAACCGCTGCAGAACGACTCAAAAGACTTTCCGTATTTTAGCCGAAAGCTCCGCCAGTTCTTCTCCGGAAAGGGTTTCCAAATGCTCTAACTGATCCAGAATTTCCGCTATGGAGGCCTTGTATTTTATGGATACCATGTCATTATAAAAGGCCACGATGACCCCGGTGACCAGACCGACGATCAGTATGGTATATAACGTGATCAGGACAGAGAGAATCCTTCCCAGGATCGTGACAGCCACCAGATCCCCAAATCCCGCAGTGGAAAAGACCGAATAACAGTACCAGAGCGCATCTCGGTAATTCGTGATCCCCGGCTCTGCCAGCAGGATAAGGAAAGCATCCAGAAAAAAGAATATAACAAAGCCCGCAATCAGCCTGTACGCATGCGTCTTTTTCAATATCCCGTTTAAAATCCGTAACCGTTTCATCTATATACCCTCTTAACCGCCACTTTTCAGCCGCTGAATCTGGCTCTGAATACAACACAGCCCTTCTCATGTGGGAGTCTATGCGTTTTCGGACTGCTTCGCATGGACCTGACGCAGCTTTCTCTCATAATGAAGCTCCAGCAGCTGTTCCAGGTTTCCTTTGAAATATGTACATGGGCTGTGCCGCCGGTCCGGATCCGCATGCAGGTTTTTCTGTCGGATCCGATGGCAGCCACCGGTGCAGATCGGGAAATAAAAGCACTCTTTGCATTCCTGGGAATCCAGGTAAGAACAGCCCACCATGCCTTCTGCGATGATCCCCAGATTCCAATTATCAAAGCGGTCGATGCTTCCAACCACCTTGTCCCGAAGCCCCACATCGTCCCAGCACTTGTACAGCTCTCCGTCCGGGCCTACCACGAAGGCGTTCCTCTTCGTCAGCGTACAGCCGCCGAACTGCCTGCGCGGATAGACACTCAAAGGGCTGATCCCATGCTCATTCATCATTTTAATGAGAAATTCGCCCTGGGCCTCCGGCTCGAAGAAACAGCTGACGTCCGGATGGTCGTCCCCCTTCACGAATCCCGGATAAACCGTAACCCGTTTTCCAAACGTTTCCGGATAGCGGCTGGAGATCATGTGGTAAACATCGTAGAATTCTTCCTCGTTCCGGGCATCCACATTCACCCGGATATGGACCATCCCTTTGAAATCCGAAGACATGACCTTATCTACATTCTCCAGGATGCGGTCATAGGTCGGCGCCCCGTTCTTTAAATACCTTCTTCCATCATGCGTTTCTTTTTTTCCATCCAGAGTGATCTGAAGATAAGAAACTCCCAGCTCATTCAGGCGCGCTATCTTCTCCTCGTTCAGGAGATATCCGTTGGTGATCAGCGATGCGTGGACCCGCTTTCCCATCTTGCGGATCCTGGAATTGATCATCAGCATCCTGTCAAACGCCAGAAGCGGCTCTCCACCGTACCAGATCAGGTAGACATTTTTTGTCCTGTAGTGTTCGATGAAACGGAGAAGCTTTTCCGCCACTGCTTCCGACATGGGTCTTCCAGTGCGGTTTCCCTCAAAGCAGTAACTGCAGTCGAAATTACATGCCCTGGTAATCGCGATTGTCAGCATGAGGGAACTGGTGGCATACTGGTTGGTGAGCGCGCGCATTTTGGTTATATTGTAAAAAGCATCATCCTGAGAATCCTCCACCAGAAAGCCAAGCGAACGCAGCTGGATATAGAGCAGAGCTGCATCGGAATAATCATATCCCTCCGGATCCTTCATGATTTCGCGCACCATATCCAGTTCCTCCGGCTCCACCTTCAGAAAATTGCGGGAAACGCCATTGAAGAGAAGCCAGCCGTTGCGCCGCGACTCAAAAAGAATACTATACTTGGACCACTTCATCTTTGCAGACCACCTCGTACACCTTCTATTTTGTAAGCTACAGCTATGCGCTCGATTGCCGAATTACTCCTCCGCTTCCTACGATTCAGTAACGGCATCGCAGACATTGGCATTGCAGTCGCCGTAAGCATAGCATGCGTCTCCTTCGCAGGCATTGGCTACGCATCCGCCCAAGGCTGCGCAGGCATCTCCGGCACAGGCATCACCTACGCATCCGCCCAAGGCTGCGCAGGCGTCTCCGGCACAGGCATCTCCTACGCATCCGCCCAAGGCTGCGCAGGCATCTCCGGCACAGGCATCTCCTACGCATCCGCCCAAGGCTGCACAGGCATCTCCTGCACAAACATCTCCGGCACAGACGCCATCGGCACCGCAGACAGCCGCGCCACAGGCCTCCCCCGCACAGACGGCTGCCGCCCCGCAGGCAGCCGCGCCACAGGCTTGTGCCGCACAGGCTGCCGCCGCCCCACAGGCATCCGCGCCACAGGCCGCCACGCTTATCGCCACCGCACAGGCGGAAATGATCAGAACAAAAGATAACTCGAGATTGTTCGAATCCACCTCGTCCGATCCCCCGTCTGACTGCCCCGGATCCTCTCCCGCGCCGCCGGTCACTTTCTCCAGAGCTCGGATATCCAGCTCGTCCGAAATATAATCCGGCTGCACGAAGGTTCCCGCATAGTTCGGATCCCTCTCAATGAACTTCAGCCACACCTCTCCAGGCAGATCCTCCCCGGCAATCTCCGCGAGCGCAGAGGCGGAATCTGCCTGCAGCTTCTTGCGGAATGCTTCATCGGTCTTAGAGCGTTTCATCGCCTTCCTGTAAATCTCCTCCAGCTTCTTCTGTGACCACTTCATAATTTCTCCATTCTCCTCCGCAAAAGAGGTTCACAAATATAAGTGTATATTTTCAGCATCCCGAATTCGGAATGTCTGCATCCGGTTTTCTTCCTTCACAGCACCTGATTCCTTACAAGCTCGTAGAACATGCCTCTCTTTTCCATCAGCTCTCCGTACGTCCCCATTTCCGAAAAGACTCCTTTGTCAAGCACCACGATACGGTCGCAGTCCCGCACCGTGGAAAGCCTGTGAGCAACCACGATGCGCGTTGCGTTCATCTGGGCAATGTGGGCACTTATTTTTGCCTGCGTCTCATTGTCCAGGGCGCTGGTCGCCTCATCGAAGATTAGCACCTTCGGTTTTTTCGCAAGAGCCCGTGCAATGAGGATCCTCTGCTTCTGTCCGCCCGATACCCCGCCCGCGGTCTCCATGACCGGCGTCATCACGCCCAACGGCATCTCGTTCAACGCCGGCTCCAATTCCGAAGCTTTCAATGCAAACGCGATATCCTCCTCCGAAGCGTCCGGAGCGGTTCCCTTGATATTGCTGTAGATGGAGCCGTTGAAAAGACCGCCGTCCTGCAGCACCACTCCAAGATGCCGCCGAAGCTGCACCGGATTCAGCGTCTCCAGGTTGATCCCATCGTATGCAATCTGACCCCGCATGGGCTTTTCAAATCCCAAAAGCAGCCGGAGAAGCGTGGACTTGCCACAGCCGCTTCTTCCTACGATGCCTACATATTCTCCCGGACGAATGGACAGACTCACGTCCCTGAGGACCGGCTCTTCCCAGCTGTCATAAGCAAAGGTGACATGGGAAAGATCGATCCTTCCCTCCAGGCCGGAGATCAGGACGCCCCTGGAAGCGGATTCCGGAGGCGTTTTCAGAATGTCTGATGAATTCCTCAGTACCGGCAGCATCCTGAAGATCATCATGACGCTGCCGGAAACCTGTCCGAAGGCGGCGGAAAACGCACTGAATACCGACACGAAACCCATGAATGCGCCGATGCTCATGCTGACGGCGCCCGCACCCATCAGAGAATAGATCAGGATTGTGGAAACCGCCCCAACGCCCATGGAAGCTGCGGCCGATATCTTCTGGCAGCTGTCATATTCATAAGTCAAGGAACCGCACTCCGAAGCCTTCTTCACATACTCATGAAGGACGAAATCCTCCGCACCCGCGGTCCGCACCGCTTCGATTCCATAAAAGGCCTGGTAAAGGTACGCCCGGATCCTGCCCTTCAGGCGGGAACGCCTGCTCTGCAGATTCTGCAGCAAAAGTCCCGTGGCTGCGGTGAGGAGGGCGCTGCAGGAGGAAAGCAGGAGACCGAGAAGCCCAAGCTGCGCTGAATAGGACATCATCCTTCGGAAATAGAACATGCTGAATACAAGCTGAAGGATCACGGTCATGATGCTGGTGAAAACCGAAATATAGCAGCTGGGCAAGGTTCCGGCGCGCCAAGCCAGCTCGGCGGAATCCCGGCTGCGGTAAAAGCTTTCCTTCATCCGGAAGATCCTGCCGTAAATAGAAGCCTGCAGGCTGTATTTGAGCTTGCTGCTGACCCGGAAGGACGCAAGGGACTGCAGAATGCCAAAAAAGAGGCTGGCCGCCATGAAGGACATCAGGATGCCGCCATAAGCGAGGAGGTTGCGGATATCGCCCTGGGGGATGATCCGATTGTACATCCTCTCATTCAGCCTGCTAAGCGAAAGGGATACGAAGGTCACGAGGCTCATTCCCAGAAGGATAAATGCGAAGTCGCCTGCAGAAAGCTCCTGCATCGCATAATGGAAAAACTTCTTTCCCGTAAAGGCCCCGTCTCCCAGAGGGCGGTAAATCTGACAGACCATCCTTCCGAGTCCAGCCGCCTTTTCCGGATCCAGCCGTTCAAGACTCCCGATCTCCGGGTCGAAATAGTATTTATGCCTCCCCCGCTTGTTCGTAATCGCGACAGGCTTTCCCTCCTCTCCCATGAAAGCCAGCACCGGTCCGATATCTGCGGATGCGATGTCCTCCGGCGTCTCCACCCTGCGAATGTCAAAATCGGAAAGTCTCGCAATATCCTCCACCGTATAGGTGTGCATGGCGCTTCGCAGGGTTTCATATGCCACGATAGGAATCTTCAGATAATCGCAAAGGAAACTCAAAGAAGAGTAAAGGGCATCGGCATGCGCCGCCCTTCTCGCGCTTTTGCGCTCCTTCGTCAGGACGAAAGACGACCGGATCTCCTGTGCGTTTTCCCGCCTCAGCGCCTGCCTCTTCTCTTTATTCCTGCGGATTCTCTCCCGCCTCTGCGCTTCCCTGAAAGAGAGATTCTGTTCCCTCTCAATTCTTTCTGCCATCCTGCTTTTACTCCACAAGTTTTGCGTAAATTCCGTTTTTTTCCAAAAGCGCCTCATGGGTGCCCCATTCCGCGATCCTTCCGCCCGCAAGCACGACGATCATGTCACAGTCCCGGATTGCCGAAAGGCGGTGCGCCGCAAGGATGCAGGTGCACCCGCGCTTCTTCAGGTTCTCCATGATTTTCTTTTCGGAAATGGCATCAAGGGCGGCCGTCGCCTCGTCCAGAATGAGGATGGCCGGATCCCTGTATAATGCCCTCGCGATCTCAAGCCGTTGCCGCTGTCCTCCGGAAAGGTTTCCCCCGCCCTCGGTAAGCCGATGTTCCAGGCCATAGGGAAGCTTTCGGATCATTTCGTCCGCTTCCGCATCCCGGATCGCCTCCATAAGGCATTCTTCGGAATAATCCTCGTTGAAAAACGTAAGGTTTTCCCGAACGCTCCCAGAGAAAAAGAAGGGACTCTGCCCCACCATGGCTATGCCCTCGGTCAGGATATCGCAGGGTATCGAGCGGATATCCATTCCATCGAAACGCACGGTCCCGCTCCAAGGCTCCAGGATGCCGGACAGGAGCTTCAGAGCAGTACTCTTTCCGCAGCCCGACCCGCCCACGATTGCCACCCTCATTCCCGGCGCGATTCCCATGGAGATTTCATTCAGGAGCGGTTTTCGGTTCCGGTTGTACCCGAAGACCAGGTCCTTCACGTCCACACACCCGGAAAGAGGCCGGATCTTATGTCCTCGTTCCTCTTTTACATGATACCTCGGATCCTCTTTCGCATTCTCGACATCCTCTACCCTGGCAAGTCCCGCCTTCATGTCCTGTACGTCCCTCGACATGGAGATCAGTTCCTTCACGGGATTCATAAGGAATCCCAGGAGCATGGTGAATGCCGTGAGCATACCGGTAGTAAAGTCGCCTTTTATAATTAAGATCGCACCGGCAGTCAGCACGGCAAGGTTCGTTATACCGAAAACCATGCCCGGAAGGGCAGAAAGGGTCTGGGATACCTGTCCCAGTCTCTGGTCGGACTGCGTGATTTCCGCATAGCCTCCGATCATCTCTGCGGCATACTCGCTCTCGATTCCGCTGGCCTTGATGGTGGAACTGATGGAAAATCCCGCGCAGAGCCTCGCGTTCAGATGCCCCGTGTCCTGTTTTAGCTTCAGGTTCATGGCGGCGACGGGACGCAGGATGAGAAAACTGGAAAGAATATTCAGTCCAATCCCTGCCGCCCCGATCAGCGACAGCAACGGGCTGTACCAGACCATCAGGAGAAAAAAGAATACCGATTCCATGATATCCAGAAGCACGGAAGACAGCCCTCCGGCCAGGAACGCATGGACTTCATCATTATTGTCAAGCCTCGTGGACAGATCCCCGATATACCGCTGGGAAAAAAACGAAGTCTTAAGGCGAAGCATATGCTCTGCCAGACTGCATCCTGTGACGAGGGTGAGCTTCAGCTTCAGCTTCGCAAGAATCGTCTGCCGGATCCATGTAAAGAAGATCTGGAAAGCGTAGGAAAACCCTATGACAGCCAGGATCTTCGAAATCCAGAAAGCCGTCTCTTTCAAGAGGACATGATCCACGAACATCTGGGTCATCACCGAAAGGGCAAGTCCGGCCAGGATCAGCAAAAGACCGGTCAGAAGCAGGGCCGTGACCGCCGGAACATTCAGGACCGCCCTCTTCCAGATAAAACGGAAGAAGGAATCCGGTTCGGATTCCCTGTGGAAGCCGTCCCCCGGAGCAAAATACAGCGCCACCCCGGTAAAGCTCCTCTCCAGATCCTCCATGGAGATCTTCCTTCTACCGGATTTCGGATCGTTCAGGTAGGCGCAGTCTCCCCGGATGCCCTCCAGAACGACGAAATGGTTAAATTCCCAGTGGATGATGCATGGAAACGGCGTGTCCCTCAGGGCCTTCGCATTCTTTCTCCAGGCTTTGGCCGTAAGCCCGTAAAGCTCCCCCGCCCGGACTAAATCGGCCGCCGTGCTTCCGTCCCGGGAAACACCGCACTCGTCCCTCAGCGTCTCCATCGGTACCGGGCAGCGGTAATAACGCAGGATCATTGAAAGGCATGCCGCGCCGCACTCACAGGCCTCGATTTGGAAAACGGTGGGAACCCGCCTTCTGCGGCTCCCTTGAGAAAAGCCGAACCTGGTCTTTTTGTCATTTGCCGAATTTTTATCCGTTTCCCGCCGCATCGCCCTTTTTGCTTCTCCTCAAAACTTCTCTCGTCAAAACTCCGGATAGAACACCTTGAGCGGTTGCTGGACGGATGTTACGATAGACACCGAGGCCCATGTCCCGTCCTTTACGTTTACTGACTTTCCGCGTTCATTGTTCCAGAAATACCCGTTTTCGGACGATTCATCTTCCTCAAGCTTCAGGACTACCAGCACCACCGGTCCTCTCTGGGTAAACATGCTTGTCATCAGGTCATCACCCAGAAGGCTTTGCATCTCGGAAACGGATGATACATACGGATCCACCCAAGTCACCTCAGCATCCATATGCCCGTATTGCTGCTGGTCATAGCCGGACAGGGATACGCTTGCGCGCATTCCGGGATCAATCTTCTTCCCGGCGGAGATGGGCATGAAGCACAGGATTTCCCCATACGAGGCAGCGCCCGGATGGTACAGCCCCGTGGCGGAAGACGTGATGGTGATCACTCCCAGGAAAACCCAGCAGAGGATGGCTGCGGCGATGATGAGTCCTCCGGCCAGCGCCAGAGAATACCTGCGCGGCACTACCCGGATCATCTGTTCCATGCGGTCTGCATCATTCTCTTCGGGTTTATTCTCCCTGATGAATATCTTCTTCTCTCCCATTACGCTTCCTCCTCCCAGGCGGCTCTGCCGCTGTACCACCTTGGCAGCGACAAAAACAGGATTTCATCCTTCATCCGGATCACGTACCGCCTTCCCGGAGAGAGTTATGAACCCTTTCTCAAACAATGTCTCCATGGCTCCCAGCAACCGTCCGGCCGCCAGAACGTTCACCTCGCCGGACGCGACCGCCTCGGAAACCGATATGCCGTCTCCCTGAAGGTGGAGAAGCATCGCTTCCATGTTGGAATCAATGCGGAGTCTGATTCCGCCTGCTTTTCCAATGAGGAGCCCGTTTACCGCATCCTCGCGGCTAAAGAGGACGCGCGGCGTCAGGCGCAGCCTTGTATCCGCATGGATCCGGTCAATCGCCCACTTTTCGATTAGAAACGATGCCTTTTCACGGAAGTCCTCCGCCGAGCGGAAGCTAAGCGTTTCAAACGTCTGAACGCCCGTCGGGTACTCCGGGGAGGGATTGACCGGCTCCATGAAGGAGACCTCCCTGTCGGGAAGCCGAACCATGAGCCCGGCAATACAGGAAATCGGATACCGGATTCCCTCTTTCCCAACCATCCTTCCCGATGCGGAATATCGGTTGACAGATTCGGGATTGTTTGCGATAAGTTCGATATCCTCCAGCTCCTCAGCGGTATACATCCGCATCAACCGGTAAAACTCCTTCAGGGAACAGACCGATATTCGCATGCCCGCTTCACGCAGCCCATCTTCGCCAAGAAACGACAAAAGTGCCCTGAATCTTTCCGGCTCCCTTAGCGCAGCGGCGGTCGTTGTCTGGGGAACGGTCCCCAGGATCTCGCGGTAACCCGCCATGAAGCGCTCATAATCCGGGTTGTCGAACGGCTCCGTAGCAAAATAACAAGGTCCCATGCCGGCCGCAGGGCCTATAATTTCCAAAACCGCGGCAAGTATGCCGTGCCAAAGGAGGCGGTTTTCTTCATAACGGGCGACGCCAGCCAGCCGGGACGCGGCAAGGCCGCAAAAAGGACACTGAACACTGCAGCCTTTTGAAAGTTCGAAGGCCACGGGATAATACAGGACATTGTCGTGGCCGCAAAATTCCCGGTTCGTGAGGAAGATGCGGTTTCGCACAATGTTTATATAGCGGTACATCTTTTCCGAGGCAAATTGCTCACGGGAAGCCCTCTGCCGGATCAGTTTTTCCACCGCCAGTACCCGGTCCCGGTATAACGCAAGATACGGGTTCTTCTCCCAGCTCTGCGTACAAAGACCGTCCAGCATAACGAGAGCCTCATCGGTTCTCACCACATCCTCGCCGACTCCGATCTCCCGGAGGGTTTCAGAAGGATCATCCCGCAGCCTTGTCGGAAATTGCAACGGATCCGCACTGCAGCATTCATAAAGTCTTTTCAGGGCGCTGTACCTTCTATCCATGCCCTCCTCTACCCTTTTACATCTCAAGGTTTCCGGCTACCATACTTATCTCCTTACAATGACCGAATCTGTTCATTCTATTTATTCGTTTTTTATAGAATCTATCGCTGTTGCAAGCACGATCATATTCAGTCCGGTTTCAATCAAATAGATACCGATCAGCATGCCAATTGCAAATACAGATACCATAGGATGAGCAAACGAGTAGATACCAAGGATAAGACCCAGGATACCCAGTATCAGGCCCCAATACCATCCTTTCTTATATGGCTTTGCTTTAATAGAGACATAAATAGAGACGGCGCCCTGAGCCATAAACCATGCCGCAACAAGATAAAGGATCACAGCGTCAAAAGCCAGAGTTGTTCCCGGTCTGAAAAACGCAATGATTCCGATGATGATTGCAGGTATATGCACGACCAGTTCTATTGCCTGAGCCCTTTTACGTATCACATTAGCAATTCCAATAATTCCATATACAAATAGCAGGATCGCGATAAAATAACCGGTCTCCAGAAAAGCTGCGGCAGGATGAAACAGACACCGAAAGCCGCCAAACATCAACAAAATTCCCAAAATCACAGACAGAATCAACATTATTTTTATCTCCTTAGATTTAACTTTCTTAAATTTACACGTTCACGCCATCATAAAGAACAGGGTATCCCAATCCTCATGGAGGAACCCGATACATCAATGTCTGCTGCATTGACCCCTGTTTCTTCAATAGCCTGCTCTGCGGCTACTTCCGCTTTTTTCCTGTGCACCCTCATCAAATCCGCAGGCTGCCACAGGAAAAGAAATCGCCGTCATCGTCAGCAATCCCAGAGCTGTTCCGACGATATATTTTCTCCCTTTTTGTTCTCCTTTCCTGTAATTTCTTCACAGCAAAAAAGACAGCCGTAAAGAAAAGATATTATGTACGAAACAGTGATTTTTTGATTACCGCCAATCGTCATCCCAATACCAGTCATCTGCAACCCAGTTAATTAAACATAAAATCTCAGGCCGTTTCAATAAAACAGGCACGAGATGCAGTCAAAGCGGCACGAGATGCCTAGTATAACGGAATGGCTATATTCGCAAGAAACTCTTTCCCCTCATTGGAAAATTCGGCTGTTCCGCCATATGATGATACGATCGTCGCTATGGATGAAAGGCCGAGTCCGGTATGGTTTCTTCCGACGGAAAAATATGCCCCGTTTCTCATATCCACATGCCCGTCAAAACTGTTGGTCGAGACAATGTAAAGCCACCCGCCTCTCCCGGTTACGGTCAGCTGGATAAAGTGTTCCTTTGCATCGGATTTTTTGCATGCGTTTACCGCGTTTTCCATAAGGTTTCCTATGATACTGCACAGATCCACATCGGAAATATTCAGGTTTTCTGAAAGCGTAACAGCGAAATCAAAAACCGTTTCCGAAGCCCTCGCGCTTTCGGCGTAATAGTTAAGGATCGCATTTACCGCCCTGTTTTCACAGAAATCCCTTATTTCATTTTCGGGAAAAGACTCCATATAGGCCTTAAGGTAACCGCGTATTTCATCCGCATCGCCGCTCTTCGCCATATTATAAAGAGTACGGACAGTCTGTCTGAAATCATGGCGGGCCCTGGCAGTTTCATCCATATATTTTTGAACGGTCTGGTATTGTATTTCCTGCATTTCAAGAATTTTCAGCCGCTGCTCCGCTTTTGCCGCGTCCAGTATGCCTTTCGCGATCAGATAAAACGTAATGTTCGACAGCACCCATGCAAAAAACATCGCTGTAAGGGAAAACGCGGCCACCCAGCCTATCCGGTTCACGTGGAGCGTCTCATATTTCAATGGCCGGATGAACACATTTATAAGAAGGATGCACATGGAAAACGGAACCGTCATGCACCATACTTTAGGCAGATCCAGTTCATCCATGAGAGTGCTGCCATACTTGTAAAAAAATATCGCAAGCACCGCGGTCAAGATCACTCCCGCCGCCAGCTGAAAAAGGATATAGTCTGAAGTAGAGGAGTTGATTCCAAGCCGGGGATGACGCGCGGCGTCAAAGCACGCGGCAGAATTTGAAATTATGGCATACAGGGCGCACATATTCATGAACGCCGCAAGAGCCTTGCTGATATGGGCATTTATGCACATAACATAGATGACAAAGCATATCATAATGACAGCGAAAAACATGATGTTTCCATCTATGGCGAAACGGACGGTGATCCAGGAACCGATCATGCTCAACAGGGCATATGCCGGGAAAAACCTTAGAAAGACGGAGCCTTTAGGATATTTCATCTGATTTCTCATCGGGAGAATACAGAGCAATGCCGCGGGTATTATTATGATGTAGGAAAGCAGTTCATTTAAAAATAAATCCATCATCCGTGTTTTCTTCTTTCCCTCGCCTCGTTTCTCAGCGTGGTAAAAATATGGTTTTTCCATGTCTCAATCAGCTGCTCCTGTTTCATCAGGCTGCAGGGAAAGATCTTCCCATAGATCTTTACGGCTCCTCCCTCTATGCCCTGAATGTAATCCATGTTCACACATACTCCCCGAATGATGAGAAGAAACCGGCTGTCCTTAAAAAGTTCCCCGGATACAGAAGCAAAGGAACGGCGCTGTCTATATACATAATTATCCTTATCAAGGATTTCGATATTATGAGCCGAAGCTGTAACGGAAACAATATCAGCATAAGGCAGGAGCAATTCCTTCCTGCCGCAGGAAAGCTTAAGGCAGGGCGAAGGGACTGATATTTTCCGACATATGTCGTCCATCACCCTGTATATTTTATCCGGAGCAGCGGGCTTTTCAATATAATCAAAAGCATGGGTGTGAAAAGCCTTTAAATAATGTTCTCTGCTCGTGGTGAGAAAAACCATGAACGTATCCTTGTCCTTCCCCCTGATATTTTCTGCCGCCGTCACTCCATCCGTCCCATCCATATAGATGTCGAGAAAGATCACAGTGTAGCGCAGCGGCCAATAGCCTTTTAGCAGTTCCTGCGCACTTTCAAACGGATGGATGCGTATGTCCATCCCGTTTACCGCGGCGTATTCCTTTAATATAGATGACAATGCGTCCCTGTCGCCCACACTATCATCAGCTATGGCGATGTTCATTCTTATCACAAGTTCCTTTCAGATTTTAGCCGCCTTTTCGATTGGACTTGTATCATTAAAAACAGAGTCGATAAACGCACCCATCAGGCGCTGCAATTAAATGTATATGCTCTCATCTGATTGCAGAAGTATCGGAAGGACGGCTCCCACCGTTCCAAGCGCCGGACAAATACAGCCATTTACAACAAGTACGATCTTCTTAACTCTCATTTTCCTTTTCAAGTCTGCGTTTTCTTTTTCTACTTTATTATAAGATATCTCAAGAAATCCGACCGCCTTCCATAGACAGGAATTCATCTGCGATCCGCATTGTGGATTCTCTGTGAGATACCAACAGGACCGGCATTTGAAAGCCTTATATTTCAAGCCCTGATTTACTTCTACTTCGTAAATGGAGAATATTATTTTTAACGAGCTCCGATACCGTGGGTTTTCGGTCGACGTCGGCGTCGTCGAAGTCAGCGAGAAAAGCGAAAGCAGCGGCTATCGCAGGCAGCAGACGGAAATCGACTTCGTCGCGAACCGCGGGAACCAACGGTATTACCTGCAATCGGCGTTCACGCTCCGGACGGAAGAAAAAAAGAATCAGGAAAAACGACCGCTCCTGAACGTCAGGGACTCGTTCCGGAAAATCCTGATCGTACGGGACCCGATCCTGCTCCGGAGAGACGAAAACGGGCTGGTCACGATGGGGATTAAGGAATTCCTGAGCGACGAAGCCAGCCTCGATCGATAACCGCGCGATTTCCCTCCGCAGCCAGAAAAAGCCGGCCATTTCCCGGATTCAACGAAGTTTAACGCCCGACTCAGAAATCAAGCGCCTCATTTTATTTAAATCTAAGTAAAATAGGAATAGAGGAAACGCATGAGACTGACGCGGGAACGGCTGTTGAACCTGACGAATTCGTACCTGACGAAGATCGTTCGAAAAGATCCGAATATTATCTGTATTTATCTGACCGGGTCGATGCTGAACGAGGATCCGTTTATCGGCGGAACGACGGACGTCGATCTCGTCATCGTGCATAATCACCCGCGCGATATCCCGCGCCAGATCGTCCCGATTACCGAAGAGGCGACGCTGGATATTCATTTCTTCCAGCAGGCCTATTACACGCCGCAGCGGAAAATTCGCCTCGATCCATGGGTCGGACCGGCGCTCTGTTTCAATCCGGTCCTTCTTTACGGGAAAGGTCACTGGTTCGAATTCACGCAGGCCGCGATCTCAGCCGGCTTTTTTCAACCAGGCTGCGTCCTCCAGCGTTCGCGGATCTTTTTCGCCAAAGCGTTCGAGAGCTACCGCGAGCTGCGCCAGAACCGGTCGATGACGCAGTCCCGCTACATCCTGACAACGCTGCAGACGATCGAGAACGTCTGCAACTCGGTCGCATCGCTGAACGGTCATCCGTTAACCGACCGGCGCATCCTGAAATCGTTTAAGGATGTCTGCGATGCGGTGAAATTAGAGGAAGCGGTCCCGCTCCTGAACCAGCTTTTCCTGAGCGAAAACGACCTCAAGCCGCATCGCGACTACTTCCTTCAATCCTGGACGTACTACCTGGAGCAGTTCGGCAAAAGCGACCTTGCCAGGAGCATTCCAAAATATCATGCGTTCCGGCTTAAATACTATACCGCCGCCGTCGAAACGTACTGGGACGAGCACCTGATTTCAGCGCTGTGGCTGATGCTGAAAACCTGGAGCGTCGTGGTGGAGTGGTGCTCGCTGCAGGGCAATCCGCATTACGATGGGTTCCTGAACGCGCTTCAGGCCGGGCTTCCGTTCCATGAAACGCGAGAGAGCCAGCTCAGCGATTTTATCGACTGCGTCGACGAGGGGATCGAGCGCTGGGGGAACGAAAACGGCTTCAGCGCGCAGGAATCGGACTTTATCCAGTAAGCTTTCGGATAACGTTTTTTAAGATGAAGATCATAAAAAAGACGTTATAAAAACAACTTGACTTTTCCAATATACGCATATTAGACTCGTTTTTAAAAGATATAGGTTCGAGGGGCAGATTTGAATCATTTCTGTGTCCGTTTCGGTTTTCTTTTACAGGGAGGCAAGACATGAAAAGCATCTTTTATTCCAAAAAAACGGGATTTTTAATCCTGATCCTTTTATCCGCGGCGCTCTGCCGGTTTAACGGCGCGGCGGCGTACCCCGGCGAGACGGAAAGCCGGATCGACGCGCTCGACCGCTTCGAGATGAAGCTGAGCGAGCTGGCCGTCGACCCGGAGGAGATTCGGTTCACGCTGACGCTGAGCGGGAACGGGGTTGAATCGGAAGAGGACTGCGAAGAGAGGTACGTCGAAGGCATCCGCGAAGAGAATGAAGACGGTGAAGCGCGGCTCTGCCGGACCGTCCGGCAGGCGTTCACGTATTCTAACGGCGGCGTCATTCCCGCCGATGCGGAAATCGTCAAAACGACGCTGTCGTTCGACGACGAAAATTTCTTCCAGATCCACCCACCGGATTTTTTCCAGGGGGAGCCGGAAGCTTTCTGGAAAAAAGGCGGATTTAAATATAACGTCTGCTTCTATAATCCGGAGGCCGTCAAAGTTACGGATCAGAACGAGGAATCTACGGAGTTCATGATTCGGGGCTACCGAACGAAAGAAAGGTTCGGAATCTATCTATCCGCCGTACAGTGGGGCGTCAATCAATTTGCTTTTGCAATGACGTATCGTTCAGATTTCTTTAATCCAAAGCTCGCGTTTCTGCCGATCCTTTCCGCTGGCGACGATTTTCGGCATGATTTATCCGGATTCCCAATCGTTGACGGGAAGGCCGGATTCCAGGGTCAACCGACCGTCGCGGAATTAATCGAGCAGGGGCATACAGATATTTCAGAGGCGATGCCTGACGATCCTGTCTCTGACCAACATGTTGTCTACGCTTATAACGATCCGGGCTTTGGAAATGGCGCCGAATACGATCGCTCGATGGTAGAACCGCTGCGGATCGACCTCGTTCTCCTTCCA
The DNA here is from genome assembly GCA_001717545.1 of Anaerolineaceae bacterium oral taxon 439. Classification (NCBI taxonomy): domain Bacteria; kingdom Bacillati; phylum Chloroflexota; class Anaerolineae; order Anaerolineales; family Anaerolineaceae; species Anaerolineaceae bacterium oral taxon 439. Next base: position 293,653 of record CP017039.1, read on the forward strand.
TCAAAAGTGACGGTCACCTACCGAACGAGGCAGGGCGGCGTCGGCCACTGGATCGGAAGAGTCATGAATCGCTACAGAATCCAATACACAAGTACAATCCAATAATGGAACGCCATTTACCACAGAAGAATCGATCTGTTTTCACACCTTTATCAGAGCAGGGAGGCAAGACATGAAAAGCATCTTTTATTCCACAAAAAAAGGAATTCTGATCCTGATCCTTTTATCCGCGGCGCTCTGCCGGTTTAACGGCGCGGCGGCGTATCCCGGCGAGACGGAAAGCCGGATCGACGCGCTCGACCGCTTCGAGATGAAGCTGAGCGAGCTGACCGTCGACCCGGAGAAGATCCGTTTCACGCTGACGCTGAGCGGGAACGGGGTCGAATCGGAAGAGGACTGCGAAGAGAGGTACGTCGAAGGCGTCCGCGAAGATAATGGAGACGGAGAAGCGCGGCTCTGCCGGACCGTCCGGCAGGAGTTCGCGTATTTCAACGGCGGCGTCATTCCCGCCGACGCGGAAATCGTCAAAACGACGCTGTCGTTCGACGGTTACAACTATTTTCAAATTGATCCAGAAGGCCAGGAATCCGGGAAGCCGGATCCGATCTGGACCCAGTACGGATACAAAGTGAAGATCAATTTTTATCGTCCAGACGCGGTCCAGTTCGACGAATACGGTCATGAAAAAACCGATTCCGACCTGCTGCGCGGGTACCCGACGAACGAATCGTTCGGAATTTATCTCGCGGATTTTGAATGGGGGATTTATCAAATCGCAATCGCGCTGAATTACCGGGCCGACTACTTTAATCCTCATTTCGCTACGATCCCGGTAAAATCCACCGATGACGATTACTTTCATGGGTTTGGCGGCGCAGAGGCCATCGATGGAAAGCCAGTATCCGTCAGCGGCGGTCCGACGGTCGCCGATCTAATCGAGAACGGAGAATTCGACCCTCAAACAGACCTGCCGGAGAATCCCGTTGTGGACGCGCTCGTTATTTACGCCTACAGGGATCCCCGATTCAAAAACGGTCATCGCTCGACGTCATGGCGGGTGCATCCGGTTCGCATCCATGCAGGCTTCTCCGGCCCCAACGTAATTCTTACCTACCGAACGAAGCAGGGCGGCATCGGGCACTGGATCGGCAGCACCCAGAATCAGCTGCGCATCCAGTACGTTTACAAAGCAGAATGACGCCCCAACATCGCGGAATCCAACTATCCGGAAATTCCGGATAGTTCAAACCAAAGGTTTCTTTCAGGTAAAACGACGCTTCAACCTTCAAATCGAAAATCTGTCCACGCTGTCCACAGCTTATAACCAGGAGAATCGCGTGGATAGATTTTTTAATGTGGAAAGAAACGGCGGTGGGGCGGGATAAGCGGGTTATCCCATGGACGGAGTTGGATAACCCGGGATAACTTTTCTTTAAGCTTCAAGCGAGCTCCTGAGGAAAAAGCGGAAATTTCGAAACTGTATCCGACTTATCCACACTGTCCACAGCCTATATTAAAGAATATTACCTCCTCCCTTAAAAACTCATAGGAAAGAAGAGAATAGAGAAATCATCCATAAAATAAAGCGCTAACTATTGTCCGAGGGAATTCCTCACCCGCCGGATCAGCTTTTTCATACGGTTGAATTATTGCAAGAATCGGGCTAAAAAGAGATACCTTTCACAGCTGATAGGTTTTCCCAAAAAAAGCGGAATACCGGAGAAAAAGAAAAGCCCATCAGAGATTTCTGACGGGCCTTCCGTTGACCTTCGTTTGATACGCTTATTCGGTCGGAGCCGGAGCGCCAACCGGGCAAACATTTGCGCAGTTTCCACAATCGATGCAGGTTGATTCGTCGATGACGTAAATATCGCCTTCGGAAATCGCTTCAACCGGGCATTCCGCGGCGCAGGCGCCGCACGCAATACAAGCATCTGAAATTCTGTAAGCCATTTTCAATCTCCCATTCCTGAAAATCTGTATTTTGCATATAGAGCTTCCCTGTTTCTCTATATAGCTTTATTGTATCACGCTGTTTGGAAGATGAAAAGTCGAAAGAAAACTTTAACTTTTTTCTTCGATAATTTCGATAGAAATCAATTTTCCCGCTTTCGTCTGATAGCGCGGATCCCGTTCCGGAATGGATAACACAACATCCATTCCTTCTGTGACCTCGCCGAAAACTGTGTGCTTATTGTCAAGCCAGGGCGTGGGGACGAATGTGATGAAGAACTGGGATCCGTTGGTATTGGGACCGGCGTTTGCCATGGAAAGGACTCCAGGTTTATCGTGACGCAGCTTCGCGTTGAATTCGTCGCGAAACTGATACCCCGGTCCGCCTCTGCCGGTTCCGGTTGGATCGCCGCCCTGCGCCATGAAGTCTTTGATGACTCGGTGGAAGATGGTTCCGTTGTAAAAACCTTCCCTCGAAAGGAAGACAAAGTTATTAACCGTTGTTGGAACAAGATCGGCGAAAAGTCTGACCTTGATATCGCCGAGGTCGGTGTGGAGGATTGCGGTATAGGTTGATTTCAGGTCGAGACTGAAATCTGGCTGTTTTGAATATTTCTTTTCTGTCATACGGTTCTCCTGATGTGGAATGATCAATTAATACCACAGTTTGACGCTGAATGGTTCCGCTCATAGGATTATATGTTTCACGTGAAACATATAAAAATCAGGTCGATGGATCGATCGCGATGTTTCACGTGAAACATTTTGCCAGTGCGAGAATGAAAGCCTTCGGTATCGGCGGAAGAACGGAACGCGCACGGCGTGCCTGGGAAGGGATAGGACTGATGGTATACTATGCAGCGGTAAAAACTATGTCGCTGATCGTCGCAAAAAACATTTCAAAATCGTTCGGCGCCGAAGATATTTTTTCTGGCGTGTCGCTGGCGGTTCCACCGCGGGCCCGGATCGGCATCGTTGGTCAGAATGGCTCGGGAAAAACGACGCTGATCCAAATCCTGATCGGCGAGCTGTCTCCGGACGAAGGAACGATTCGGCGTGGAAAGAGCTTGAAAATCGGCTACCTTCCGCAGCAGATTACGTCCATCTTTGACGGCACGGCGCTCGAAGCCTGCCGCGGCGTGTTTGCTGATCTGTTGGATATGAAGGCGCAGCTGGAGAAGCTCGAAGGCGAGCTTCAGCGAGATCCGGACCCGGAGCGGGTCGAGGCCTATGGAAGGCTGCTGACGCGGTTCGAAACGGTGGGCGGTTTTACGATCGAATCGCGGATCCGGCAGGTCCTTCAAGGCCTCGGACTGACCGGTGGAGAGGAGAACCGTCCCTGGCGTCAGCTCTCCGGCGGTCAGAAAACGCGCGCGTATCTGGCGAGACTGCTGCTGATGGATCCGGATTTGCTCGTGCTCGACGAGCCGACGAATCACCTGGATATCGAATCGGTCGAATTCCTCGAAAGCTACCTTCAGTCTTTCCCAGGCGCGGTCCTGATCGTATCGCATGACCGCTATTTCCTCGATCAGGTCGTGAATATGATCTTTGAGCTGTCGGCGGACCTGGAGGAATACGCAGGAAATTACAGCGCCTACCTGACGCAGCGCGGCGAGCGGTATGAGCGGCGGATTAAAGAATACGAAGCGCAGCAAGAGTTTATCGCGAAGGAAGAAGCGTATATCCGACGGAATATCGAAGGCGTCAACACGCGTCAAGCGCAGGGGCGGCGCAAACGATTGGAACGGCTGCTGCGGGATCGCGAGCTGGTCCGGCCGCAGTCTCTCGAACCGATCCGGCTGCGCTTACGGACGGACCTTCGGTCCGGGGACCTGACGCTGCGGACCCAAGGCGTTGAAATCGGCTACCCGGACGATCGGGTGACGCTGATCCGGATGCCGGACGTGACGCTGATGCGCGGGGAATGCGCCGCGATCATCGGGCCGAACGGAACCGGAAAGAGCACGCTCGTTAAAACGATCCTGGGGCAATTAGCTCCGCTTCATGGCGAAGTCGTGATGGGCGCGAATACCCGGCTTGGCTATTTCGCGCAGGTGCATGAGTCGCTCCATCCTGAATGGACCGTTTACGACGAAATCGCCGAAGCCGCGCCGGCGTTGACTCCCGGCGAAGTCAGAGGCTTCGCGGCTCGCTTCCTTTTTCGCGGCGACGACGCGTATAAGCGAGTTTCGGCGCTGTCGGGCGGGGAGCGGGGACGGTTGGCGATTGCGCTCCTGTCGCTTCAGGATGCGAATCTGCTGTTGCTCGACGAGCCTATGAACCATCTCGACGTCTCCGCGCAGGAGACGCTTCAGTCGGTCCTGAAGGCCTTTAATGGAACGATCCTGCTGATTTCGCATGACCGCTACCTGATTAACGCGATCGCGACGCAGCTTTGGATTGTGCGCCCTGAGCAGCGGACGATCGAGGTTTTCGCTGGAACGTACAGCGCGTATATGGGCGCGAAGCGGAGTGAGAAAAGTCGTCCCCAGCCGGTAAAAAATGGGGCGGACGGCGAAAAGCGCCTGACTCCTGCGGTCTCTGGGGATGGGAAACCGGTTCGTTCGAACAATGAGCAGCTGCGGCTGGAAAAACGGGCGCGGGCGCTCGAAGAGCGGATTACGGCGCTGGAAACCGACCTGGCTCAGCTTGGCGAGGCGCTGAACCGCGCGGGTGGATCGTTCACTGAGTTTACGCGCCTGAGCGAGCGGTATAATATGATTGAATCTGAACTGAACGCGGCGATGGACGAATGGTCGTCGCTGGATTTATGATGGAAAGGCTGCCGCATGTACTTATCCGTTATCTCTCCGATTTATAACGAATACGAAAATATTCCGCTCCTGTATAACGCCGTCGTGAAGGCGCTCGCCGGGATAGAGGATTGGGAACTGGTTCTTGTTGACGATGGATCCGGCGATCGATCTTTTGAAACGCTGGCGGAGCTGGCGGATCGGGATCCGGATCATGTCCGCGTCATCCAGCTGCGCCGCAACTTCGGACAGACCGCGGCGATCGCCGCTGGCGTTGATTTCGCGAAGGGCGACCTGATTGCGTTGATCGACGCTGACATGCAGAACGATCCTGCCGATATTCCGATGATGATCGAGAAGCTGAACGAGGGTTACGACGTCGTCAGCGGGTGGCGGAAGTCGCGGAAGGATAACGCTTCCCGGAGGCTGCCGTCGAAAATCGCGAACTGGCTGATCGGGAAGGTTACCGGCGTCCCGCTGCATGACTATGGCTGCACGCTGAAGATTTATCGCCGCGAGGTGCTGACCGGCTTCCGGCTTTATGGCGAAATGCACCGGTTCATTCCCGCGTTCGCCAATTCGGTCGGCGCGAAGATTGTCGAAGTCGTCGTCCTTCATCATCCGCGACGATTCGGAAAACCGAAATACGGGCTGGAACGGACGCTGAAAGTCGTTCTCGATTTATTCACGGTGAAGTTCCTGACGTCGTTTTCCGCGAAACCGATTTACCTGTTCGGCGGTCTGGGAATTTCGCTGATGCTGATCGGGCTGGCTGCGTTCCTGATCTTAGCGATCCGTCGGCTGGGCTGGGGCGTTTCGGTCGTCGCTTCTCCGCTTTTCTCGATCAGTATCATGATTTTTATTTTGGGCGTGATTTCGGTTTTTATGGGACTGATCGCCGAGCTCCTGACGCGCGCGTACTATGAGTCGCAGGATAAGAAGACGTACACGATTCGCGAGACGCGGAATATCGGGAATGGTTCGTCTGGATCGTGCCGCGGATGAAGCTCCTGGTCCTGATCCATGAGTTTCCGCCGATCGGCGGCGGCGGCGGAATGATCGCGCGCGACCTCGTCGGTTCGCTCGCGCGCCGGGGCCATCAGCTTCGCGTTCTGACCTCCGGTTTTGGAGAGCTTCCAAAACGGGAAACGCTGCCTGAATCCGTGACAACTCCCGGAACCGTTGAAATCGTCCGCCTGAACGTCGGGAGGAAGGAAATGTTCCGCGCGGACTTCAGGTCGATGCTGGCGTTCGTGTCAGCATCGACTCGCTTCGGTCTTTTTTCAGGTAAGGATTTTCGCCCGGACCTGATCCACGCGCATTTCGCCGTTCCGGCGGGAGCGGCGGCCTTTGCGATATCGCGGCTGAAACGGATCCCTTACGTGATAACGGTTCATCTTGGGGACATCCCCGGCGCGTCGCCCGAGAAGACCGGCGCATGGTTCAAGCGCATCTATCCTTTTACGCTGCCGATTTGGAACAAGGCGTCGAAAATGATTGCGGTCAGCCAGTTTTCCCGGTCGCTCGCGCTTCAAAGCTACCGCGTTCCGATCGACGTCATTCCGAACGGGATCGACCGAACGAAGGTCAGGGCGAAGCTTCCGATCGCGGCGAACGATCCGGTCCGAATCGTTTTCGCCGGTCGTTTCGTTCCGCAGAAAAACCTGCCCCAGCTGTTGCGGACCCTGGATGCGCTGCGGGATGAATCCTGGAATTGTGTCCTGATCGGGGACGGGGAGGAGCGGGCCGGGCTCAACGAGAAGATTCGCGATATCGGTCTTTCCGACCGGATTCGGATGACCGGGTGGATCGAGCCGGAGCGGGTGATTGAGATTTTCCGGACGAGCGATATTCTGTTTTTGCCTTCGAAAGCGGAGGGACTTCCGATCGTCGGGATTCAGGCGTTAGCGACCGGACTGGCGCTCGTGCTGTCCAACGCCGGGGGAAATACGGATGTCGTCCTCCCCGGGCGGAACGGATACGTTTTCGATCCGGAGGATACCCCGGGGTTCGCAGGCGCGATCCGCGAATTGATTGCGGAACCCGCGAAGCTCCGCGCGTTTAAGGCCGCGAGCTACGAGCTGAGCGAAAGCTTTGATATCGAGACCGTAACCGACGCGTACGAAAACGCGTTCCGGGAGGTCCTTCGCGGCAGCTGAGATCAGGCTGCCGCGGATAATTTATCTTTGGGTTTATAAAGCGAATTCAGCGAATTCAAATTTAATAGCACTGATTCGTTTCCGGACAGATCGGTTCCCGAACCGGACATCCGATTTCCGGCATTGGATCGCGCCGATAGACCGTGACCGCTTTTTCTCCGCCGGTTTTTACCAGCAGCAGCGCGTCAAGATAGGCGTTTCCCGGTTCCATGCAGCCGAAGACAGTGACGGCGTCCCCGGCGGTCAGCCCTTCCGGAACCTCGCGCATCGGGATCATCACATCAGCGGCAGAGCCGGTCCCCATGACGCGGAGCGTCAGGCGCGAATAGGGCTTGTTACGGAAGAGCGGGTCGGCCCCATGCTCGCCGGTTTGATAAAAATAAAAGCGCGGATAAACGGCGGTTCCCTGAAAACGGCGGATTTCGCCGGATTCAACGCGCGACAGAAGTTCGTTCCAATCGATCAGCGGATCGGCTTCGAAAAACGAGTTCGTCGAAATCTCGGGAAGCGGGGCGGGAGCGGAATTCTTTTCATAAATCGTCATTGCCCAAAACGATAAACCGAAGAAAACCGCGATACCAAAAAAAGCGACGTTCTGGGCCGGTCGGACAGAAGAATCATGACATTTCCCGCGATCAAAAAAGCGCTTCAAATCGATTCTGACGTTTCGATTTTCGCTTTTTCCCCGGGCTTTTTCGCTTTCAAAAATTGCCTTAAACGCCGTCGAAAGTCCAATCGCGAAGGTCAGCGCTCCAATCCAATTCATCGGCACGACATACCGGCCGCCGCTGGTCCGCGAAATCCCCAGCGCGGCGCTGTATACCGCGGCCCAGTAGAGCGGCGCGATTCCAGCCAGACCGTCGGTCCGGATCATCGTGCCCAGGCCGACGGAGATCAGCAGGAGGTTGATCAGCAGGCAGAATCCGGCTTCGAACGAAAGTTCGCCGTTCCAGTCTTTCAGCCATGGCGACTGGTCCTTAGTGAATAAATTTTCTAAGTCATTAAATTCGATCGAGGTTGGAGGAATAAAAATCAATGCGTATAGATTATGGAACGTGTGGTTCAGGACGATTTCCGCGACGGAGGGCAGGACGCCGGACGAAGAAGGATGGTTTTTTTTATCTGTAATTCCTTTGACTGCCTGCGGGGTTGGGCCTGCCAGCGATGGGAGATCGGAAAGCAGAGCATTTTCAATCTCGGGTCTCTTTTCAGCGGCATGGGCTGGGACAGCGCTCCATGTCTTCAGGACGCGCATGGCGCCCGGCATGATCTCGTTTGGATGTGGTGAACCGTTCCCGGCGTCCGGGGCCGTCCCGGTTTCGTCCGGAACGCCCGGTTCTTCCTCGATATCAGGCGGATCGACCGGAGCGAAGTCGCTGAAGCGCTGCTGAACGACGACCGCCTGGAAGGTTCCGAATACCTCCGGGAGAATCTCATGCGTATTTTTCCATGAGCGGACGATCCAGGGCGAGATCGTCAGCGCCGCCGCCACGATCAGCGTCAGCGCGTTCATCAGCGCACGGCGTTTTTCTCGGAAAAGCGTCGCCGCGAGCCAGAGGAGCGCGGCGGGAAGGAGCGCGAAGAAGTTGGCGCGCGTGTAGATCGCGGCGCCTGAAACGGCGCCGGCCGCGACCGCCGCGGGGAGGCCAGTCCTTTCGCCCGGCTTCGTGATCCGGTACATCAGGTACGCAAACAGGATGAAGACGATTTCCCCGACCCATTCGCTCATCTCCAGCCGGGAATGGACCGTCAGGATGGCCTGAGCCCGCTGAGCGTTCAGCTCCTGAAAAACGCGGAGCGCGGCGGCGATCGTACCGGCGCCGGGTCCGGCGGCGTCGCCGGCGAACAGGAAGAGGAGCGCGGGAACGACCCCGAACAGCGCGCTTTGCAGCAGCTGAAGAAGATTGACGTTGTAGCCGCTGAGGAGCTGGAGAAGGAAGGTTATCCAGGTTGGGAACGGCTTCATGACCGCGCCGCCATAGGAAAATCCGCAGCCCGAGAGGGCAGCGCGGGCGGAAAAATCGTTGAAGACGGCGTCCGAATAGGGATAAAAGCGGAAATCCGGCGGATACGGGCCCGGCGCGAAGAAGTGCGGCTGGGTTGGGAGCGCGCAAAACGCCGCCGCTGAAACCGCCCAGATGATCAGGAACTGCTGCGTCCGCGAGATCCGGACGGTTGGGAGCGAACGCGCGAACGCGGCGAGGATCAGCCCGGCGGCGCAGAGCAGGTAAAGCTGCTCCGGGAGGACCGGGACCGCGGCCTCGTACCAGGATTCGCTTCCGGGCCGGATCCCCAATCCGGTCAGCCGGACAAAGACGGCGATCAGCGCGAAACCCATGGCGAAGACGGGAAAAGCTGATTTTGCCAGCGTCCGGCTCCAGCGGTGGGCTGCGTTTTCGATCCGTCCCCCGGAGAAGGCGATCGTTCCGGTCACTCCCCATCCGGTCAGGAGGAGCAGGATCGCTTTCAGTCGTTCGTAAATCGCGCCGTACGCGCCCAGCCGTCCGGACGGAAGGAGCAGCCCAGCCAAAAAGATGAGCGCGGCAGAGAGATGCGCGACGAAAAGCGGCTCTGAAGCGCGCCGCTTCGGAACCTCAGCGGAACGGGAGGAATAGGATGAACGGGAGGCGAAAAAAAAGATCAGCGCCGCGATCGCGGCGGCGCAGGGAATCATGAACAGCGCAAAGCGCGCTTTCGTCAACCCGATCAGGAAGACGTCGCTTCCGGCGGAGCCTTCAAGAAGGATCGACAGCGCGGAAAGAAGCGCCGACGCGAAAACGCCGGCGCAATAAAACTCATTCGTTGCTCGGCGGCTGACCCGGTCGTTTGAAAATCGGTTCAAGGATACCTTTCCCTTCGGTAAGGAGGAGGATCAGGGCGACGCCGGCGGCCGCAATCAGGAAAAACAGGATATTGGCGAAGAGCGGATCTTTTGACGTCAGGAACAGCGCGAAGACCTGCAGCCCGGTCGCCGCCAGCTGAATCAGCGCGACGGCCTGCGCCGGGGAAAAACGCAGCGCTACGAGACGGTGATACGTGTGGTCCGTTCCGCTGGAGTAGAACATCAGCTTCCGCCGCCAGCGTGAATAGGTCACGAGGACGGTATCGAAAATCGGGATCCCCAGCATCAGGATCGGGACAAACCAGGTGCTCGCCTGCGTTTTAACCGGCGGGTTATACAGGATCGCGATCACGCCGAGGAAAAAACCGATCAGCTGCGCCCCTGAGTCGCCCAGAAAGAGTTTCGCCGGCGACGCGTTGAAAAACGAAATCACGATTCCGCCCCCGAGCAGGATTCCGCAGAGGTAAACGATCTCCCATTGTCCGGTATCCATCGTCAGCAGGATGCAGAAAATCATGGTTACGTTGCTGATCCCGATCGCGAGGCTGTCTGCGCTGTCGATCAGGTTGACGGCGTTAATAATGAATACCATCCAGAATACCGTCACCAGGATATCGAGCGTCTTCGGGAGCCAGGAAAGCGTCCCGCTCAGCGGAAAAAACGATTCGAAAACATGTACCTGCGTTCCGAGGAGGATCAGGACGATGGTTGCGCAGGCCTGCGCGACGGCTTTATGCTTCGGGCGGATCGGACGGTAATCGTCGAAAAGACCGAAGGCGAAAACGATCGACGCGGGGATCAGCAGCTTTCTCGTCTCGTCGCTGAATTGATCGTTGAGCATGCCGAACGTCAGCAGGACCGTCGCGAACAGCGCAATCCCGCCCGCGATGGGAACCGGGCGCGTGTGCTTTTTATGCGGTTCGGCGTTGGGAATATCGATGAGCCCGGTTCTTTTCGCGGCCCAAAGCGCGAGCGGCGTTATCAGGAACGCTATGACGAACGCGTAGAGAACAGCGAGAAGAAGCGGATCGGTTTGACGGAGCGTAAAGATCATGGCTTTTTTCCAACCTTACGATCATTTCAATTTTGCGGACGGGCTTAAACTGTCGCGGCGACTTTCGCTGACGCTCGGGTCAGCCGCCTCTGTTCGCGCTTCCCGGATCAGCGTCCGCCCTGTTCGAGAAGCGCGTATACCGCGTACGTTTTAACGTTGACGATCGCTGAGGCGAATTTCTCCTCGACCATCTTCCTTCCGGCGATCCCCATCCGGCGGCAGAGCTCCCGGTCAAGGATCAACTTTTCGAGCGCGTCGGCTAACGCTTCGGCGCTGCGCGCGGGAACGAGAAAACCGTTGACCCCGTCCCGGACGATTTCACGGCAGCCGGCGACGTCGGTCGCGACGATCGGCCGTCCGCAGGACGCCGCTTCCAGCAGGATTTTAGGCAGTCCTTCGCGGTAGGAAGGGAGACAGACGACGTTGGAAATGGTAAAAACGGTGAAGATGTCCTCCTGCCAGCCCCAGATTTCGACGATCCCTTCCTTTTGCCATTGTGTCAGCCGTTCGAAGGGGACGGACGCCGGGTTCCCGTCGTCGACTTTGCCGACCAGCGCGAAGCGCGCCTTTATCCCTTTCCCATGCAAGATTTTTGCCGCGGCGACGAATTCATGGACGCCCTTGTCCCAGAGCATTCGCGCAGGGAGGATAACGACCGGCGTATTTTCCGGAAGCGAAATGAGTCGGAACCGGTTGAGGTTGACGCCGGTTCCAAGGATGACATGCGATTGGTCTGTCGTGACGAGGCCGCGGTCGATAAAGATTTTCTGGTCGTCTGGATTTTCGAAGAGGACCTGCGTTCCTTTCAGCGCTTTCCGGTACAGCCGGAGCACGATTTCCCGGATCAGGAACGCGAGCGGCGTCCGTCCCAGGAAGGAATATCCCAGCCCGGTAATCGAATTGACGATTTTGCTGATTCCAAGGTTTTTCGCGGCGATCGATCCGTAAATGACGCATTTGACCGTGTAATTCTGAACCAGATCCGGCTTCTCGCGCGCGAGGACGGACTGGATCCGCGCAATCGTATCGGATTCAATGAACGGATTGATCCCCTTTCGGGAAAGGCTGAACGGGATGACGCGGAACCCCTCGTCGATCAGCAGGCTTTCATAGCCGCCCGTCGGAGAGACGAAAACGACTTCCCAGCCCTTCGACCGCAGGAATTTTGCATAATCCAGTCGAAAATTATATAAGTACCAGTCTGTATTCGCGAAAAAAACGGCTTTCAATGCGCCTCGCCTGTAAGGATAAAGTCTGTCGCCGGAAGGAAAACGGCAGCGGCCGCTCAATTCCGATCCGATTATAAATAATTATACATGCTTCGCGTAGCGTTGGGTCAGATCGAGGCGGTCCGATCGGAAAAAATCCGGAAAACGAGCCTCGGCCCGTCCGAACCCGGCCAGCGGCGCAGGCAGGACCGGAAACCGCGCGATGGGGGAACTGACTCCGCCCTTTGGAAGGTCCGGACGCAAGCCCCGCTCAGAAGAGCGACAGCTGGCTCGGTTCAGGCGGCTCGCCTTCGCTCTGGTTCCCGGCTGAATCCGACGCATTCGCGGCGAATGGGGGCGGATCCGGAAAGGCGGCTTCTTCGGCGAACCACGGCGGTTCCGGAATGTCTTCTTCCTCTTCTTCCCCGAATTTCCTTCTTCGCGCCTCTTCGAGGATACCCGGAAGCTTTCGGAAGTCTTCGAGAATAAAATCCTTCAGCGCGGGCTGATGCAGCGCGGCGGCAGGGTGGAACATCGGGATGACCATGCGCCCGTCGATCCAATGCGCCTTGCCGTGGATCGCGGAAATTTTTTTGAATGGGAAATAATTCGCCATAGAGACCCGCCCCAGCGTGATCACGACGAGCGGATCGATAATCTCCAGCTGCCGCTTGAGATACCCGCCGCATTGGAACAATTCTTCCGGGAGCGGGTCGCGGTTCCCCGGCGGGCGGCATTTGACGACGTTGGTAATATAAACGTCCTTTCGTTCGAGTCCGGCCGCGTGGATCAGTTCGTCGAGGAATTTCCCTGCCGCGCCGACGAACGGGCGCCCGGTCCGGTTTTCGTTCGCGCCCGGGCCTTCTCCGATAAAAAGGATCTCGCTGTGGAGATTGCCTTCTCCCGGAACGGAGAGCTCGCGCGTCCTGGATAAAACGCAGCGCTGACAAGCGCGGATTTCTTCGACGATAGCGGCGATTTGCTGTTCCCGATGACTCATGTCTGCTGGGTCTCCCTTTCGATAAAAGCCTGATACTGCGCTGGAAATAAATTCATGTTCAGCGCGTCTTCGTTATTATCGCGGTAATAGCCTTTCCGGATCGAGACCGTTTCATAGCCGATTTTCTCGTACAGTTCGATCGCTGGTCGGTTGCTGATCCGGACTTCTAAAAACGATTGCCTGGCGTTGTCGCGGTTCGCGGCGATCAGCCCCTGCCGCATCAGCGCGTACCCAATCCCCAGCCGGCGGAACGGCGTGTCGACGGCGATATTGGCGACATGAAACTCGTCGACGATCAGCCAGGCCATCAGGAACCCGAGGATCAGTCCGTCCCGCGATCTGGCGACGGTAGCGCGTCCGGCGAGGTTGTGCCTGACCTCATATTCGTACGATGAGAGCGGCCATGGCAGCGCCGCCGAACGTGAATCGATTTCCCTGACCGCGCGGACGTCGTCCCCGGTCATTTTTTCGATCGTATAGTTCATGCCCCGGCGCGGATGGCAGGCCCGTTCGTATGCAGGTAAATCGGCGTCAGTCCGTCGCCGCTTTCATACGCGCCCTTCCTGAACAGTTTCCATGCCTGGACCGCTAAGAATCCGGCGCGTCGGAGCTCGAAGCCCGGCGAAGAGAAACGGATATTGCGGTTCTGGCTCCGCCGCAGCGCGGTCCGCATTTCGCCCGTGACTTCGCCGGTAATTACCGTCGGCGCGACGATGACCGCCGATAAAGACTCGATCGTATGCACGTCGATTTCCGAAATCGCGGCGCATCCGTTCGCCTTGTTTTCAAAAAACTGCGTCGCGTATTTTTCCCGTCCGGCGGTCAACACGGCGCAGATCGTCGCGCGCGACGTTTGCTGCGACGCGGCGAAATAGGAGAGCGTCGGGACGCCGACGATCGGGATATTCAGCGCTGCGTTGATTCCTTTCGCGAACGCCAGCCCGATCCGCAGGCTCGTAAACGAGCCGGGCCCCAGCGCGACCGCCAACGCAGATAAATCGCTGAAGTGGACGCCGGTTTTCCGGAAGAGGCTCCCGACAGCGGGGGCGAGGACGGTTGAATGACGGTTCGGGCTTTTCCAGGTGAACTCGCCGAGGATTGTCGATCCGTCGTAAAGCGCAACGCTGATCATCGCCGTCGAGGTATCTATCGCTAATATCATTTCGCTAAACTCCGAACGATCGTTTTCGGAAAAGGTCGACCGTTTTTCGATATTTTTCGCCGGAAGGAACGAACGTTATCCGCCTCGTTTCTTCGGAAATGGTTTTCATGTCGATCAGGAGCCGGTCAGCGGGGAGAACGGCCTCGATCCGCTCGGACCATTCCACCAGCAGCGCGCCTCCCGTCCAGAGGCGTTCGAGATCTAAATCCTCCGCTTCGTAAACGCTCCCGATCCGATAAGCGTCCATATGAAAGAGAAGGTTCCCGTCCGCGCGGCGGTATTCGTTGATCAGGACGAAAGTCGGACTGCTGACCGGGTCGAGACTTCCCCATCCCTGCGCGATTCCCTGAATAAACGTCGTTTTTCCCGCGCCGAGACCGCCATGAAAGCAGACGACGTCCCCCGGCTCGATCAGCGCGCCAAAACGCATTCCGAACCGGCGCGTCTGGTCGGGGTTGCGGCTGAAAAGTTCAAGACTGAACGGGTCAAGAATCGGCATTCGGCTAACGATCTCCCGCTGCGTCGGCGGATTGCGGCTGGTCGGATTTCCGGACGAGCTTTTTCGTCCGCCGTCCGAGCTCGCGGCGCGTCAGCAGGACGCGCCTCCCGCATCCGCGGCATTCCAGCCCGATATCCGCGCCTAAGCGGACGACGACCCAGTCCGCCGATCCGCAAGGGTGCGCTTTCTTTAAGGTTACGCTGTCGCCGATTTCGTAGATTTCCGGTTCCATGACTATTATCATACCGCAGTTTTTCGTCCCCGAAGCGCGGAGCGGCGGGGAAATCAGCGCGATTTTGAGGGAAAATCCAGATTCTTATCATGGTTTTGGCTGGGTTCGCCAGCTTTTACGTACCGTTCGGTATATAATCGCGATATGAAAAATACGAACAGTCGCGAAACGATTCTGAATTGCGCGCTGGAGCTCTTTTCTGCGAAGGGGTATGCGTCGGTCGGGATCAGCGAGATCGTCGATCTCGCCGGGATTACCAGGCCGACGCTCTACTATTTTTTCGGCAGCAAAGAAGGCCTGTTTAACGAGCTGCTGAAGACGAATTATGAACTCCTGAACCAAAGGCTTACCGAAGCGCGCGTATATCGACCGAACCAGGCGAATTATTTTGAGGACGTGTTTCCCGTTTTACGGGCGATCGCGCGCGCGTACTTCGATTTCGCAAAGCAGCGTTCGACGTTTTATCAGATGTCGCTGGCGTTGACCTTCGCCCCGCCGACGTCCGACGCGGCGCGTCTTTCCGAACCGTATCGTCAGTTCCAATACGACGAGATCGAAAAAACCTTCCTTGATATTTCTGAGGCGCATGGCAATTTGCGCGGGAGGGAGCGCGCCTGCGGCCGGTACTTTCTGGCGCTGGTCAACGCGCAGATCGGCTTATGGATCCGGGGAAAAGGCGCGTTGGAAAATACCGATGCGGAAGCGCTGGTTAAATTGTTCATGCACGGAATTTTTTCGTAAAGAGAGGCTTTTTTCAGAGGAAACCTGAACCGAAGCGTTTGAGAGCGAACGCTTTACCTGAAAGTCTTTTATTTTTTAAGCAGGATCGAAAGGAGACACGAAAGATGGCATGGTACGACGAGGCGATTTTTTACCATATTTATCCGTTGGGGCTGACCGGCGCGCCGGCCCGGAACGACGGTTCGGCGGCAGGGCGCCGGCTGAATACGCTGGTCCCATGGATCGCGCATCTGCGTACGCTTGGCTGCAGCGCGCTGTATATCGGACCGCTTTTTGAATCGGTCGGGCATGGATACGAGACGACGGATTACCGGAAGCTGGATTCGCGGCTGGGGACGAACGAGGACCTGAAAGCGTTTGTGGCGGAATGTCATTCGCAGCGGGTGCGCGTCGTCTTCGACGGCGTCTTCAATCATACCGGGCGCGAATTCTTCGCCTTCCGCGATATCCTGGCGAACCGGGAGAACTCGCCGTACCGGGACTGGTACGGCGGCGTCGATTTCAACGGGAATAACGGATTTGGCGACGGGTTTTCCTGTGAGAATTGGGGCGGGGACGACGCGTTACCCAAACTGAATCACCGCAATCCGCAGGTTCGGTCTTACCTGCTGGACGCGGTCCGGTTCTGGGTTGAGGCGTTCGATGTCGACGGGATTCGGCTGGACGCTGCCGACGTGCTCGATTTTGGCTTCATGCGCGAGCTTCGGCGGCTGTCCGACGCGGTGAAACCGGATTTCTGGCTTATGGGCGAGGTCATCCATGGGAACTACGGCGAATGGGTAAACGGAACCACGCTGCATTCCGTAACCAACTATCAGCTGTATAAAGCGTTGTATTCCGGTCATAACGACCGCAACTATTTTGAGATCGCGCATACGGTCCGATCGCTGATCCAGCGGCTTGGCGAAACGGCGTATCGTCTATATAACTTTGTCGATAATCATGACGTCGAGCGGATTTATACGAGGCTCGCCGATAAGAAAAATTTTAAACCGGTCCATCTTCTCTTATATTCTCTTCCCGGAATTCCTTCAATTTATTACGGATCGGAGTTCGGGATCGAAGGGCGGAAGGAACGGTTTTCCGACGAAAGCCTGCGTCCCGCGCTGGACCTTTCGGAAGCGTCGGCCGCGGCGAAGGCGAGCGGCTCCATGGCGCTGATCCAGGCGCTGGGAAGTATCAGGCGCAGTACGCCGGCCCTGCGGGACGGGGCGTATACGGAACTGCTGCTGACGAACCGGCAGTACGCTTTTTCGCGCGCCAACGGGGACGAGACGGCGCTGATCGCGGTCAACAACGACGATCAGCCGGCGCGCGTCGAAGTCGCGGCGTCCGGCCGTTTTATCGAAGCGCTGACTGGCGAAATCCGGGAAGCTTCGGACGGGCGGCTGCCGCTGGACCTTGGAGGGAACGATGGTCAGATCTGGATCAGGAGCAGAGCCGGATCGTAAGAAAAAGCGCAAGAAAAACGGTCTCCGGACGACGCAGCGCGTTATTAAGACCACGCCGGTCATTCGGGGACCATTTTCACTTGTAAAAGGGGCGACGCTTCCTGATAATACGGCGCTGAGGCTATGCGATTACGTCCCCGACCTTTTCCCTGTTCTTCTCGAACCAGGCGGCCGCGAAGGAGCAGGTCGGTTTGATTTTTGCGCCTTCTTCCCGCGCCGCGTCGACGACAGCCTCCATCAACCTGTCCCCGACGCCTTTCCCGCGCAGCGACGGGTCGACAAATGTATGATCCAGGACCCAGACGCCATTCTCGTCCTTTGGAAACGTCGCTTCGGCTAATTTTCCGCCTAAATCATAATCAAAGTAAACCAGTGATTGACCATCTCGATTGAACTTCATGGAAACCCCTCCTGATAAGTTATGAAAACGAACCTTTCCGACCGCGCGGCGCGCGCATTCATGTATAAAAAAACGCGCCGGTTACTCCGGCAGCGTTTTATAAGGCTGGAACCCTTCCCCCAGGACTTCGGCCGCGTGACCGACGACCATAAACGCGTTTGGATCGGCTTTATGAATGATCCGCTTGAGCAGGTTGACTTCGGATCGGCCGATTACGACGTAAACGATCTTCTTTTTCTGACCCGAGTAAGCCCCGGTTCCGTCTAAAAAAGTTACGCCATGACTCATCCGCGTCATCACTGTTTCCGCGATTGCGTCCGCTTCTTCGCTGATGACGATGACTGAGCGGAAGACAGCCGATCCGACCGTGATCATTTCGGCCGCCTCGCCGGAGACGTAAATCGCGATGATCCCGTACAGCGCTAAATCCCAGCCAAACGCGATCCCGCCGAGGATCACGGAAATCGAGTCGACGACGAGGTAGGACTGCGTAAGCGGAACGCCCAGGCGCTGGTTCAGGATCCGTCCGACAATATCGGTTCCGCCGCTGGTTCCCGATCCGCGATAAACGAGCCCGAAGCCGACCCCGAGAATCGACGCGCCGAAGAGCGAATTCAGGAGCAGGTCATGCGTCAGGGCGACCGGGCCGATCGTCTCCGTCAGGAGATCGGTAAACAGCGAAAACAAGGCGACCGCGAAAACGGTTCGCAGCGCAAATTTCCGTCCGCCTAAATAACGCCAGCCCAGAATAAACAGCGGGATATTCCCGATCAGCGTCATCGTCCCAATCGGGAGCGCCGTGTAATGATTAATAACCTGCGCCAGGCCGGAAATCCCGCCGCTGATCAGCCGTGCCGGGATCAGAAAGTAAACCATGCCCAGCGCCTGGATAAACGAACCGATCAGGATCAGCGTGTAGTCCCCGACCGATTCTTTCAGTTCCGGCCGATCGATTTTTTTAAATGAAAAAAGCTTCATTTTCCTGGCTCCATCTGAAGTCGCTCGACGAAAGGTTAAGCTAATCTTACCATCTTAATCCCCGGTTTCGCCAAACCGGTTTTCTCGATTTTAACAGATTCTTTAGAATAATTTTCTAAACGGGCCCTGAGTCGGAAACGCGAAATAACGTATAATAGTGGCAAATATATACGGGTGCGATAAAAAAAGCCGAATTTATAGGCTGATTGACTGTCGGCTGCAACGATTCTGGCAGAGCTGCGTAGATAAAGAGGAATTCGGACGGAACGTACGGGCGGATCCGTCCAAGAGGAAACAAAAAGCGATTATGAAACGTATGAAGCAATGGATGAACGGGAAACGAATGAAAAAAAAGAGCTTACGGACGATTTTCCTGTTGGGATTTTTTGGCGTGCTGGCGATGAGCGGCTGCAGCAGCGCGGATCAGTCGTTTGCGCTGCCGGCGGGGCACGGTCCGTATCGGACGGTTGAAGCGGAGATAACCGACTTTCCGCAGTCGCTCAGTCTCGTCGGGTACGTCGAGTCGGCGAAATCGGAAACGGTGAAATGGAAGGTCAACGGCGTAATTGAAAGCTGCGGCGCGGCGTCCGGGGACGCGGTTGAACGGGGCGATATCCTGGCGCGGCTGGAAAACGACTCGCTTTCTCCGACGGTTTTTGAGGCGGAGGCGACGAAGATCACCGCCGATACCGCGATTGACAGGATGCTGATCAGCGCCGCCGCCAAGGTCAAGGCCTATCAGGAGATGATCGACAAGGAAAAAGCGCTGGCGGACGCGAAAAAGTTCCTGGAAGGGCTGAATTATCCGGTCGCGAGCGCTTCGGACCTGAAGAGCGCTGAAAAGGCGATGATCGCCGCGCGCGACGCGTACGAAATCGCGCAGGCTGATTTTGAGGGTGTTAAGCTCCGCGCTGAAACGGACCCGGAACGTTATCAAAAGAAAGACGCGCTTCAAAAAGCGATGAACGCTTTTTTCCAGGCGAATAACGTTTACGTCTATTACCGCGACGGCGTCGGCGAAGCCGCAAAGGCGCAGGCGCGCGCCGCCGTCTTAACGGCGCAGGCGGCTTACGACGCGGCGGTTCGTGCGTATGAAGATTTTGGCGACCTGTCGTATAACTCAAACGAGCTGACCGCGAAGTTGAAAGAAGCGGATAAAGCGACGACGGTCGCGGACCGCCGGTCGCCGACGGCGGCGATCAGCGGGACGATCTCCGAAATGAACTGTGAAGCGGGAACCTACGTTCAGGCGAACGATATTCTGGCGAAGATTGACGATTTGAATACGCTTTACTTTCGGATTAACGCTTCTGAATTTGATCTGGATAAGCTGAAGGTTGGGATGGAAACTGATATTGTTCTGGACGCGAATCCGGGCGTCAGCCTGACTGGGTCGATCGCCGCGATCGACGCGACGGCGAAAGCGGCGGCGGACAGCGTCCCGACGTATTCCGTCCTGATTCGGATCGCGAAGCCGGCCGGCGGCGAGTCGGTTGGGAACGTTTACCCGTCGATGACCGGGGCGGCGCTGATCCACCTGAATAACCGGGAAGGCGTGCTGTCGATTCCGATCGAAGCGCTT
This sequence comes from Anaerolineaceae bacterium oral taxon 439, assembly GCA_001717545.1. Taxonomy (NCBI): domain Bacteria; kingdom Bacillati; phylum Chloroflexota; class Anaerolineae; order Anaerolineales; family Anaerolineaceae; species Anaerolineaceae bacterium oral taxon 439. The sequence goes on from CP017039.1 coordinate 313,670, forward strand.
CGGACCGACGAAAAAGGAACGTACGTAGAAAAGTTAGTTAACGATGAGCCGCGCCGGATCGACGTCGAGACAGGCGAATTCATGGCCGGGCGGGTTGAGTTATTGGGGACCTCGATTCAAAGCGGAGATCGGCTGGTTGTTCCGGACGTTCTTCCCGCTGGATTGAGCGAACCGTAAAATCTGGATAAAGGAAACGCATTAAACATGATGGCAAATTCAATTCAAGGAAATCCGAAAAAGAAATCGAAGCGGTCGATGATCGTTATCCTTATTTTGCTGCTGATCCTGGCGGCGTTGGTTGTTCTGATCTGGACGACGTACAGCGCGATGCTTCGCGAATATCAGGCCGCGCGGGAAGCGATCGCGAACGCGCCGGTTCAGACGGCGGTCGTTGAGCGCGGTGATTTATCGGAGGCGATCGATGATCTGACCGGGACGCTGCGCTCGAAACAGAGCGTTTCGCTGTACTGGAAAGCGGCGGGAACGGTCGGGTCGGTTGACGTCGCTCTCGGCGACAAAGTCGAGAAGGGCCAGGTTTTAGCCGAACTCGACGAAGGCACGATCAGTTCGACGATCAACGAAGCGGCGGTTACGAAAGAAAAGAAAGAGAAAGAACTTGATAACCTGATCACGACCGACCTGGCGTTGGCGACTGCGTATAACAAGATGATCACGGCTAAAAAAGCAATCGACACTGCGCAGGACGCAATTCATGCGCTCAGGCTGGCCCGGAAGAATACGACTGAGCTCAATACTTATTATCAGGATTACCTCAACGCTCAGACTCAGTATCAGGAAGCGCTCGCTTCCTTCGAGGAGCTGAAAGACCGGCCGGTTGACGATTTCGATCGGCAGATGGCGGCGTCGATGGTCGATGGGGCGAAGTCGGGGGTCGCGAGCGCCGAAGCGAAGTACAACTGGTACAACGGCGAAGCCGACCCGCTCGAACTGAAAAAAGCCGAGGCGACGCTTAAGCTCCGCGAGGCTGAATACGAAGACGCGGTCCGTGATTATGAGAAAATCATGAACGGTCCGACCGCGGACCAGATCCGATCGCTCGAAGCGGAGATCAACGCAGCCGCGGCGACGATGAAAACCGCGCAGATTATCGCCCCGATTACAGGGGTTATTACCGAGGTCAAGGCGGCCCCGCTTGACGTTATTCAGGCGAACGCCGCCGGGATCGTCAACGAAACGCTGGCGATCCGGATGGACGATCTTTCGAGTTATTACGTCGACGTCGATGTGCATGAGAACAAAATCAACGCGATTCAGCTCGGGCAAAAAGTCGAACTGACGTTTGACGCGGTACCTTTTGAAACGTTTACCGGAACGATTTCGAATTTTTCGACCGTTGGAACGGTTACGAATAATGTGGTTAAGTATTCCGTAACGGTCAAGCTTGACGGCGTCAGTCCGGAGCTGAAGCCCGGGATGGTCGCCGACTTGAAAATTATTACGGAAGAATATAACGACGTGCTGACCGTCCCGGCTACTGCGGTTGGAATGAACATGAATGGCGAGTCGGTTGTCGCGGTTCAGGACGCCGACGGCTTGTTCACCGACGTTGTCGTTACCGTCGGATATTCGAACGGAAAAGAAACCGAGATCTCTTCGCAGAGCGGCGGTATTTCCGAAGGGACGATCGTTCGCCGCGATTATATCAGCGGGCTGATCCCCGGATTCGGCGGGCCGGCTGTCCCGAGCCTGTTCGGATGGCCGCTCCCCGGTTTTGCCTCGGATCAAGGCGCGCCGGAGATACCGATGAGCGCTGGATTTGTCGCGAGCGGGGATATGATCCCCGGAGGCGGAGCTCCGGCGGAGATGAACGGCGCGGTCATGCCGCAGGACGCCGTTCCGGAAAATATGGCTCCGGAGGATATGGCTGCGGGGGCGGAAGGCCCGATGTCGGCCGGCCCGGGCGCGGAAGCGGAAGCCCCGATGACGGCCGAGCCAGGCGCGGAGGCGGAAGCTCCGGCGGATTCGCCGGCGAACTGAATCAGGCGCGCCGCGCGGTTTCCGGCGCGATCAGCGATTATGGATACGGGTCCCGGTGGTTGGGGCCCGACAGGAAGAAAAGAGATTTGAATGACAGAACGAAAAGACCAAAACGTAATTCATACCGAACACCTCTGCAAATATTATGCGTTGGGGGACGTTGAGGTACGGGCGCTTCACGATATTTCGATTGATATCAACTACGGCGAATTCGCCGCAATCATGGGTCCTTCCGGATCGGGAAAGTCGACGTTGATGAATATTCTGGGCTGTTTGGATCGACCGACGTCGGGGAGCTATCTTCTCGACGGAACGGAAGTTTCCGAAATCAGCGATAACCGCCTCGCGGAAATCCGCAACCGTAAAATCGGTTTCGTTTTCCAGAGCTTCAACCTGCTGCCGCGGATTTCGGCGTTGGAAAACGTCATGCTGCCGCTGCTGTACTCGAAAAATAAATCGAGAGCGCGCGACCGCGCCCTCGAAGCGCTTGAACAGGTTGGCCTCGCGAAGCGCTCGAAGCATAAGCCGAAGGAGCTTTCCGGCGGTCAGCAGCAGCGCGTCGCGATCGCGCGCGCGCTCGTCAACGATCCGGAGATTATCATGGCGGACGAACCGACCGGAAACCTTGATTCGAAATCCGGAAAAGAAATCATGCAGCTGCTGATCCGGCTGAATAAGGAAAACGGGAAGACGGTCCTGATGGTGACGCATGATCCCAAGATCGGCGCGGTTGTCCCGCGCGTGATTTCCGTGTTTGACGGGATGCTCGGGTCGCAGGAGGAGCAGGAAATCCTTCAGTCCTGGCGCCAGATCGATTATAGTCAGGCGACCGAGGAAGAACGGGCGGCTGTTCGCGAAATGATCGCGGAAAAAGCCCGCGCAAAGGCCGAATTTAACACGGCGAACGGGATCGCTGAGTCTGAAGAAGACGTTCACGCGGGAAACGCGTCCGCCGCGGAGGCGATCGCCGAGGCGTTCGGAAACGGCGCGGCGGAAAAGGAAGCGAAGTAGGGAGGCCGGGAAACGATCCGGGACAAGGCGAGATGGGATTGCGGCGCCTGATATCCGAGGCTTTTCAGACCCTTCGGTCGAATAAGGGCCGTTCATTTTTGACGTTGATCGGAATCGTTATCGGGATCAGCTCGGTTATTACGATTATTTCCGTTGGGCTCGGCGTCCAGGCGTATATCGACATGGAAACGTCGTCTCTCGGCGCGAACGTGGTCATGATCCGGGCGGGGAATTTCGTCGGCAGCGAAGACGGATATTCCCTGATTTCCCGCGGCGATCTGAACGAAATCTGCGGCTTGCCTTATGTTATCGACTGTACGCCGGTCGTTGAAGCGATTAAGGTCGCGGGCGGCGCCGGGGACCGCTCGGTCAGCCTCATTCTCTACGGGTACAGCGAGTCCGGTATCGATCTGGCCGGGAACGAGCTCGTTCATGGACGCGGCTATACAAAGGAAGAGATCCTTGACGCGTCGCCGGTTATCGTCACCTGGCAGCCGGTCGCGGAACGGCTCTTCCCCGGCGTTTCGAACGGGGCGATCGGCGAAAAAATCCTGATCGATAACGTTTCGTACGAAATTATCGGCGAGTATGCCGAACGCGGCTTCGGTCAGGCGGTTACGGCGCAGTTCAGTTTCGCGTCCGTTCCGTATACCGCGATGCAGCTCCGGCACCTCGACGCAGACCGGAACCATTATGCCAGGATGATGGCGTTTGTCGATTTATCCGCTAAGCCGATCGGCGAGGCGATGGACGAAATTGAGACCCTGCTCCGCCGGCGTCATCAGATTACCGGGAGCGAGCGATCCGATTTCATGATCACGACGTCAACTGAGATGCTTGGCATGATTGAAACGGTGACGAAGACGTTCGTGATCTTCCTCTCCGGGGCCGCGGGAATTTCGCTTCTTGTCGCCGGGATCGGGATCATGAATATCATGCTGGTTACGGTTACCGAGCGGACCCGGGAAATCGGGCTGCGAAAAGCCGTCGGCGGGACGAACTTCGATATCCTGACGCAGTTCCTTTTTGAGGCCGCCGTGCTGTCGATGGTGGGCGGGCTGATTGGAATCGCGCTGGGGCTGGGAGCGTCGTTCTGCCTCGAAGCGGTATTCCGTTCGCTGGGGAACGGGTTTGAAATGATCCGTGCTCAGGTGGATGTCGGGGTGGTCGGGCTGACCGTCCTGTTTGCCGGGACCTTTGGAGTGGTATTCGGTTTCGCGCCGGCGCGGAGAGCGGCAAAGATGGAACCGGTTCTGGCGCTGCGTTCGGAATAACCCGGTGGAACGCAGGATGGAACAGAAAAGGGAAAGTATTGGATGAATATAAAGTTTTTACTCTTGGAAGCGTTAAGAAACTTACGGGCGAATAAGGGCCGTTCGTTGTTAACGATTTTGGGGATTCTGATTGGCGTCAGTTCAGTTATTATGATGACTGGAATTGGGTTAGGCGTTCGCCGTGCATTAAACAGCCAGCTTTCAGATCTGGGAACCGACGAGATTTATATCTACGAAGGATATTATTCGAGCGAAGGAATGAGCGCGTTCGCCCGGTTGACGAAGGGCGATTACGACGCGATCTGCTCGCTGCCGATTATAAAAGACTGCAGCCCTGAAATCGGCAACAGCTATCCGGTCGTCGGCGAAGGGGGCACCAGCGCGACGGCGAACCTGTCCGGGTATAGCGAGGCATATTATCGAAACGAAACGCTGAAGCTCGCTTCCGGGCGGAATTTTACGAAATCTGAAGTCGAAGGCGCCGCCATGGTTGTTCTGCCCGACGAAAACGCGGTCATGCGTCTTTTTCCGAACGATACACCTGAAACGGTTATCGGGAAGAAAATCAAGATTCGGGATCTGAATTTTGAAATTATCGGTGTTCTAAAGAATTCGAGTACGACGATTTCTTATGGGAATATGATCATGGCGTCGGTCCCGTATACGGCGATGACGCTTCGGTTAAGCCCGGACCGACGGATCAATATCGCCTCGATGATCGCGTTTATCGATCCGGAGAAAACGACCGCGGCTGAGGCGACGACCGTGATTACCGCGCTCCTTCGCGAACGGCATTCGCTTTCCGAGACCGATTCAGACGATTTTACGATCCAGCAGGCGCAGGAATATATCGAATCGACCGATCGGATTTCAAAGTCGTTCGTGATCTTTCTCGGCGGCGTTGCGGCGATTTCGCTCCTTGTCGGCGGGATCGGGATCATGAATATCATGCTCGTCGTTGTCTCGGAACGGACCCGCGAAATCGGGCTTCGGAAAGCGATCGGGGCGAAGAAAGCCGATATCCTGACGCAGTTTCTTTTTGAATCTGCGATCTTATCTCTTTTCGGCGGATTTGTCGGGATTTTCTTCGGTGTCCTGACGTCGGAAATTCTTGCGGTCCTGCTGCGCTCGTCGGGACAGGGTTTTGATGATTTTTCGGTGGTGATCAGCGCGCCGATCCTGTTCGGAGCGCTGCTGTTTTCGGCGATGTTCGGGCTGTTTTTCGGATTTTATCCGGCGAACCGTGCCGCGGAGCTTCAGCCGGTCACCGCGCTTCGATCGGAATAAAAAAATACCGGCGTTCCGCTTCTTCGCCGTTAGCCTGGAGAAGGATCATCTGGAACGCTTGAAAGGAAAGAACTTATGAATTTACTCGCGTCTATACGGGAATCCCTGCGGAGCCTGCGCGCGAATCGGATGCGTTCCGGGCTGACGATGCTGGGGATCTTTATTGGAATCGGCGCGGTAATCGCGATGTCTTCGGTGGGTTTCGGCGTTCAGAAAAGTATGACGTCGGAATTCGAAGCGCTGGGCTCGGATAAGCTTGAAATCTTTTCGGGAAGCGTGACGCAAAATGTCCGCAACCAGAAACAATTATCAGCGAGCGACGTTGAAGCGATCAGGAAGGTCCCCTTCGTCGCCGCGGTTTCGTCGACGCTTCAGCTCGGAAACGCGACGGTCTCCCGCGAAGATATTTCGAGCGCATCGCCCGTGACCGGCGTCGACGCCGGTTACTTCGAGACTCAGGGCGCTTCGTTCGCCGCCGGCCGCGGCTTTTCCGAAAAAGAGTCCGCAAGCGGCGCGTTCGTCGCGGTCATTGGGAGCGATATTCGAAAGCGCTTCTTCAGCGACGAAACGGAGGCGGCGATTGGGCGATCTATCCGGATTAATAATCAGGTGTATACGGTCGTGGGCGTCTTGAATCCAAAGAACAGCGGTATGGGCGGGTCGCTGAACCGCGCCGTTCTCGTTCCGATGGGGACGATGGAAAACCGGCTCCTTCCCGCGCAGCGGGGAAAGCGGCAGACGATCGGCGTCAAGGTCAGGACGAACCTGATTTCGATTACAGCGGCTGAAAAGGAAATCAAGGATGTCCTGCGCGAGCAGCACGGGATCGAAGCGAATGGCGCCGACGATTTTTCGATCATGAATATCGGAACGTATCTTGAAACGTTCAATCAGGTTTTCACGGTTTTCGTCCTCTTCATGAGCGCGGTTTCCGGGATTTCGCTCGTCGTTGGCGGAATCGGAATTATGAATATTATGCTCGTGACCGTTACGGAACGGACGAAAGAAATCGGGCTTCGAAAAGCGATCGGCGCGAACAGCGGCAACATTCGCATGCAGTTCCTGATCGAATCGGCGGTGCTCTCGCTCGTCGGCGGTATTTTGGGTATTTTATTCGGTATCGCGTTGGCGTATCTGATTGGGTTTATCGCGAGCTCGATGGGCTATCCGATCGACCCGGTGATCAATCCGATGATGATCCTGAGCGCATGCGGTTTTTCGATTATGATTGGTATATTTTTCGGGGTTTATCCGGCGGGCCGGGCCGCGGCGCTCCAGCCGGTCATCGCGCTCAGGACGGAGTGAAGCGGAAGGGCGCGTATGGAAAGGATTGGGATGAAAAAAAAGATTGAGAACGATTGGGAGCGAATCGGAACGAAGCTTCTGGGAGGCGTTGTTGCCGTCTTGCTGACGCTGATGCTTGGATTGGCCGCGGGCTGCGCCCCGTCGGGGGCGTCAGCGCCGGACGCCGGCATGATGGATGAATCAGCCTCAGAGGTGTACACCGTTCAAACCGGGACGCTTAAGAAGTCGATTGAATTCCTTGGAAATATCGAGTACGAGCAGGCGGCGAAATTAAAATGGGAAACGGGCGGCGTGATCGGCGCCGTGAACGTCAGCGTCGGGGACCGGGTCAAAAAGGGCGATATCCTGGCGGAGCTGACGACGGATTCGCTGTCGACGGCGGTCCTGAACGCGGAAAAGGAACTGGTGTCCGCGATGGACGCCGCCGCGGACGTCATGGTTTCCGAGGTCAAAAAATATCAGGCGCTGGCGACGCTGGCTTTCGACGAGGTCTCGCTGAAGGCGACGAAGGCGGCGCAGGAAAAGCTCTATTATCCGCGGGGAACGTCGCAGGATCTGGAGATGGCTTACGATTCGCTTCAGTTGGCCGAAAAGAATTTCGGCTACGCTAAGCAGGATTTCATGAACGTTTTGGATAACTATAAAAGCTGGGGCGAGGACGAAACGCGCGCGACGTATTTCGAATCGTATCAGCAGAATTATCAATCGCTTCAGAGCGCTTATGCGAAGTGGAAATACCTGCGTCAGGCTCCGGAAGCGGTCGAGTTAGCGTTTGCTCAGGGAGCGGTTGCCAACGCGCAGCGGATTTATGACGAAGTCCTGAAGGAATTCAATTCATACAGCTCGATTCCGCGGGCAAAGGACCTGAAGAGCGCGAATTCCGCCGTCGATCTCGCTGAAAATACGTATGGACAGCGGTATATTACCGCTCCGTTCGACGGGTTGGTCGCGAGCGTCAGCGCTGAAGTCGATCAGGTCGTCGCCAAGGATACCGACGCGATACAGCTTGTCGACGATTCTGCGTATTACCTCGAGGTTCAGGTCAACGAGGTCGATCGCGATAAGGTTGCCGTAGGTCAGCCAGTCGCGATCCGGATCGACGTTCTTCCCGGACGTACTTACGCGGGAAAGATTATTAAGATGGATAACGCCGCCGTCGTTTCGAATTCTGGAATTAAATTCGCCGCGCTGATGAAGCTTGACACGCTGGATCCGGAGATCAAGGCGGGAATGTCGGCGTCGGTCGAGTTCCCGACGGCGACGATTGAGGACGTCCTGCTGGTCCCGGTCAGCGCGATTACGACGAAGAATGGCGTTCGGACGGTTCAGCGGATTACGGCGAATGGGACGGAACCGGTCGAGATTACGATTGGACGTGTCAATACGTTTGCCGCTGAGGTTACCGGCGGCGGGCTGCGGCCTGGGGACCGGCTGTCGGTTCCGTCGATCGATCCGCGCTTTTACGAAGTCAGCGGGATCGCCGCTCCCGAAGCGTCGGTTCAAAAATAGAACTGCAAGTTTTCGCGCGGAGCCATTCAGGCGGTGCCGCGCGGATAAAATACGAGGAAGATAAAGATGGATCGTAATATTCAGGTTGAGAAGAAGAACCGGGTTCCCGGCTGCGTGATTGCTTTGCTTATTTTGTTGATTCTGATCGCCGGCGGGATTTTATATGTATTGAAGAGTGGGATGGTTTCTCAGGGGCCCTCTCCTGACATGCTGGGATCGTTGATGGGATCGTCGACGACGACGGTGGCGCATGGAAATCTGACCGCCGCGATTGACGAGGCGTCGGGAACTGTCCGTTCTAATCGCAGTATTACACTGAAATGGAAAACGACCGGAACGGTTTCGGCGATTCACGCCGCGATCGGCGACCGGGTCAAAAAGGACGAGGTTTTAGCGGAACTGAGCCCGGATACGCTTCCGGTTTCGGTTCTGTCGGCGTCCGTTGAGCTGGCTCAGGCTCAGGAAGATTATGCGAAGCTTGAAAATACGGCGGAACGGATCGCGAAAGCGCTGAGCGAGCTCGTCACAGCCCAGAAAGCGGTTGACGACGCGAAGCAGGCAGTCGCGGACCTGGACCCGAATCTGGCGTCGTCGGATGCGGTCCGAATTGCGTATGAGAACTACCAGAAGGCGCAGGCGCAATTCGACGCGTCGAAGGACAAATTTGAAGAGGTTCGCTCCGCCGATCCCGATAACGACGCGCGGAAAAAGCGAATCGGCGACGTCGTCGGCTATCGGAACGCGCGCGATAACGCGCTCGCGGAATACCGGCGTTACCTGAACGGCGGAGACGCGCTTGAACGCGAGATCCGCGAAGCTGCGCTGCAGCTGGCGGAGGCGACGCTCATCGAAAAACAGCAGGCATACGAAGACGCTAAAGCCGGCCCGACCCAAGCCGAGTTAGCGGCGGCGCAGGCGAAAATTTCCGCAGCTCAAACGACGATCGATTATGCGAAGCTGATCGCGCCGTTCGACGGCGTAATTACGAAGCTTGACGCGAAGGTTAATGAGACGATCACCTCTGATCAGGTTGACGTAACGACCGCGGCTCAGATCGACGATTTGTCGCAGCTCTTTGTCGATATTGCGGTATCGGAATTGGAAATATCGCAGGTGAAAGTGGGTCAGGAAGCGACCGTCCAGTTCATTTCGATTCCGGGCCGCGTTTATCATGGCGTCGTGTCTTCGGTCGCGGATACCGGGAAAACGGATACGAATAATAACTCGGTAAGCTTTACCGTCACGATCCGGCTGACGGACGCGGACGCCGCGGTCGTTCCGGGATTAACGGCGGATATTCAAATTCCGATTGCAAGCGCGACGGACGTGAATTACCTGCCGATTCAGGCGGTGTACATGGAAGATGGGCAGGCGTATGTGAATCGGATCGAAGCCGACGGCTCGACGACGAAGATTCCTGTCGAATTGGGCGTTATGAGCGGCTTGCATGTCGAAGTGAAGTCTGACGAGCTCTCCGAGGGACAGGAGGTCGAGACGTTTGATAAAAGCGGCTCGGACGATATGAATAGCATGCCGCAGATCATGTTTTTCTGACGCGGGTCGGAATTCTGGCTTTATGGCTGCCTCATGCGGTCCACGTGAATCGCTGGGGCGGCTTTTTTTATGAACATCCTGATTTCAGATTGTAGGGATGAATTTGGAATGTGTGCTGGCTGCGCACTGAAAGCAGGACGGGCTTTGGTAAAATGATAGCAGGGGCGCTACGGAGGCCGATCCGTAAGGGCCTGAGTTAAAAAAGCAGAAGGTAAAGTCTCATGAAATTTTGGCGGGAAAGTTTCCCTGCTTTTCGATCCCGCGGTTTTCAGGGAAAGCGGTTCTTATTGTGAGAAAGGTGGTAAAAATTTGTATCAGAGTTCACGCTTATTACTCGAAAGACGAATCGCGCTCCTTTATGGGGCGGAGTCGCTCCCAATGGCGGCGCTCGATTTGGTCATGAAAGAGATGTGCGCGATTCGTGGATTTCGGCGGTTCGATGGAAGCGATTTTTATATGCATTGCGTCGACGTCGCTAACTTTTTAATCTCATACGGGATTACGGATCGGGACGCGATCGTTGGCGCGCTGCTTCATGACATGATCGAGGACGTCCCCGGCTATACTGAGGAAGGTCTGGCGGTTCTCTTCGGTGAGAAACCGGCGCGCTATGTGTCGCTGGTCAGTAAGAAACCGGACTGCGATTATCACGACCCTGCCGTTCTTACCGGGTATTTGGACGAAATATCCGCGGACGTTTACGCTGCCGCGATTAAGACTGCCGATCGGATGCATAACATGTCGACGCTTTTTGAAGCCGGGATCGAGAAACGCTATCGGAAGGCGATCGAGACAGAAACGTACTTCATTCCGTTCTTTAAACAGTGCAGAAAGCGATACCCGCGATACGAAAGTCTTTTTCAGGCGGCGAAAACGCATATCCAGCCGCTGATTTTCGAGATCAAGTCGCATTACGCGGATTATTGTGAATTGAGCCGGCTGCGAGAGAGGAATGAGGCGGATCAGTGTGCTGATTTATAGAAGGCGTACTGATTGGTTGAAATCCTGTTCACTGCGGAAATGATTTTAGCTGCCGCTAAAATAGCGCAGCGTCAGATTTTATCCACATCTGACGCTGCGCTCTGTTTTTATTGGATCGGGGCGTTTACGCTTTCGGATCCATAGACATGGGTTCTATCCCGGCGCGCTTTGATATAATCATCCGCAGTTGAGACATCCTGCATGAAACGAGGAAATATGCCATGCGAATCTTAATCAGCGCGGACATGGAAGGGATCAGCGGCGTCTGCCGCTGGGAGCAGGTCGCGCCCGGCAGTCCCGAGTATCCAATGTATCAGAAGCTTATGACCGCGGAGGTTAACGCCGCGATCCGCGGCGCGTTCTCCGGCGGGGCGTCGGAGGTCATCGTTCATGACGGGCATCACCGCGGTCAGAATCTCCTCCCCGACGCGCTCGACGCCCGCGCCGAACTCAGCCGTGGGACGAGCTCGCCGTTTTGCATGATGACCGGGATCGAGACGGGCGTCGACGCCGTTTTCACCGTCGGTTACCACGCGAAATCCGGGAGCGCGCCGGCGATCCTGGCGCATTCGATGGACGATCATATCCTGTCGTATAAGGTTAATGGACTCGAGGTCGGCGAATTCGGGCTGAGCGCGATTCTCGCGGGCTGGTTCGAGGCGCCGGTTCTTTTCGGGAGCGGCGACCAGGCGTTCGCCGCCGAGGCAGGCGAGTTGGTTCCGGGAATCGAGATCGCGATGGTCAAGCTCGCGACCGGTTATTATTCCGGGATCTGCTTCGCGCCGGAGAAGAATCAGGCCGCGATCGAAGCCGGCGCGAAGGCGGCGGTCGAGCGCTTTTCCGCCGGAAACGGGCCGAAGCCGTTTCAGGTCAGCGTTCCGGCGACGCTCGAGGTCAGCTACGCCGAACCGTTTTCTGCCGAAAAGGCGGCGGAGCTCCCGTTCGTAAAACGCGAAAGCGGACGGACCGTCTCGGTTTTCTGCCGGACGGTCATGGAAATATATCGTTACGCGGACATGATGGCGTCGTTTAAGGGATAAGCCCGGCCGTCTCCGGAAAATCAGTAATCATGAGAACGATTTCAAAACCGCGCGGAAACGCGAAGGATCGCGTATTTATCTATCGGGCGATTTGGATCACCTTTTCAGGGAACCTGATTCTCGCCGGGCTTAAATTCTATCTTTCGCGGCTGTCGCCTTCTTCGGCGCTGTACTCGGACGCGCTGAACTCGATTTCGGACGTTATTTATTCGCTGATGATCATTTTGGGTTTGATCCTGGCGATCCGTCCGCCCGACATCGATCATCCGCAGGGCCATACCCGTTTTGAACCGCTGCTCGCGATTGTAATCAGCCTGTCGATGGGCTGGGCGGGGATCGGGGCGTTTCTTAACGCGATCGAGAAGATCCGTGACGGGGTCGAGCCGTTCGCGATTGCGCTGCCGATCGCGGCGCTGGCGTTTTCCGCGGCGATCAAGGGTGTGATGTACCTGCTCATTAAGCGGATTGCCGATCAGGTTCAAAGCGCGACGCTGAAGGCGAGCGCGGCGGATAATCTCGCGGATACGGTGACGTCGTTTACCGCGGCGGTCGGGATCGTTTTAAGCCGGGTTGGATTTCCGATGGCGGATCCGATCGCGGCGATTCTGGTCGCGCTCTGGATTTTCCGGGCGGTGATCGGCCTGTTGAACGAGAATCTGGGTTTTCTGACCGGGGCCGGGATCGAGGAGGAGGAACGAGCGGCGATTTATGATGCCGCTAGAAGCGTTCCCGGCGTCCTCGACGTGCATCAGATTATCGGCGAGCATGTCGGTTCCCGGCATGTTATCGATATCCATATCAACGCTGACGGGGAGATGAAGCTTTGCGATGTGCATGAGATGATCAGCGAGGTTGAACGGCGGGTGTATGCGCTGAGTAAGGATATCGAACGGGTTTATATCCATGTCGAGCCGCCGGGGTATGATTAATGGTTTCCTATTCGCTGAAATCCGCGCGTATCCGAGCCGACGCGCGATCATTTCTTTTATAATTACCCCCATGAAAGCAGTTATCCAACGTGTATCGCATGCGTCCGTCAGCGTCGGCGGAGCGCTTCTATCCAGGATCGACGCAGGCCTGCTGATCCTGTTGGGGATCCGCAAGGGAGACAGCGCCGAGCAGGTTTCAGCGATGGCGCGGAAGATTGCCGCATTGCGGATTTTTACCGACGCGGAAGGGAAAATGAACTTATCGGTTCTCGATATCGCTGGCGCGGCGCTCGTCGTGTCGCAGTTTACCCTCTGCGCCAATACCCGGAAGGGGAACCGTCCCTCGTTCGTCGAGGCTGAAAAACCGGAGCGGGCGGAAGGCCTGGTGAACGATTTCGCGGACGAGCTTCGCCGGCTCGGCGTCCCGACGCAGACCGGGAAATTCGGCGCGTCGATGCAGGTTGAGCTGCTGAACGACGGTCCGGTAACGATTGTTTTGGAAAGCTAAGGCTCTCCGCCCGTAAGACAGGTTCCTATGGCGGTTTCAGAAAAAATCGCGAATATTCTGGCGACGCTCCCCGATCGTCCGGGCTGCTACCTGATGAAGGACCGGGAGGACCAGCTCCTCTACGTCGGAAAAGCGGTCAATCTTAAAAACCGCGTCCGCTCTTATTTTCATTCTCCAGGGCAGCAGACGCAGAAAACGCGGCGCATGGTCAG